>JBOHAU010000242.1:0-4271 GCA_050698015.1 Gaiellaceae bacterium | reverse complement strand
AGCCGGACGACGATCGGCTCGTGGATCGTCAGCTGACCGAGCGCCTGGAGGATCCCGCGGGCGACCTCGTCGCAGCGGGTGATGCCGCCGAAGATGTTGAAGAGAATCGACTTCACCTGCGGATCGGCGCCGATGATCTCGAGCGCGTCGACGACACCCTGTGCGTCGCCGCCGCCGCCGAGGTCGCAGAAGTTCGCCGGACGGCCGCCGGCCAGTGCGACCACGTCGAGCGTCGACATCACGAGGCCGGCTCCGTTGCCGAGCACTCCGACCTCGCCGTCGAGCTTGACGTACGTGACGTCTTTCTCGCGCGCCGCCCGCTCCTCGGGCGGATAGGCGTCGAGATCGCGCATCTCGGCGATGTCGGGATGCCGGTAGAGCGCGTTGTCGTCGACCGTGAACTTCGAGTCGAGCGCCTTCACCTCGCCGTCGGGCGTGACGATCAGCGGGTTGATCTCGCAGAGCATGGCGTCCGCGCCGACGAAGGCGGCGTAGAGCTGCTCGGCGATCTTGGCGATCTGCTTCTGCTCGCTCTCGTCGTCGATTCCCACCCCGTAGATCAGTCGCCGGGCCTGGTAGGGCTGGAAACCTTCGAGTGGATCGACGTGCAGCCGAGCCAGCGCCTCCGGGCGCTCGGCCGCAACCTCCTCGATGTCGATTCCCCCTTCCTTCGTGAACATGAAGAGCGCCTTCTTTTCGCCGCGGTCGAAGGTCAGTGAGAGGTAGTACTCGTCGGCGATCTCAGAGGCCGACTCGATCCAGAGCTTGCGGACGACGTGGCCGTTGATGTCCAGGCCGAGAATGGCCTGGGCATGCGACTCGGCCTCGTCTGGGCCGTCGGCCAGCTTGATCCCTCCCGCCTTGCCGCGACCGCCGGTCAGCACCTGAGCCTTGACCACAACCTGGCCGCCGAGCTCCTGCGCCGCCGTGCGAGCTTCTTCCGGAGAGGTTGCCAGCCGACCGTCCGAGACTGGGATGCCGAAGCGGCGGAACAGCTCCTTCCCCTGATACTCGTACAGGTCCATGCGCGGCTCGCGAGTCTATCCGGCGATCTGCCTCGTGGTCGCGTTGGCGCTCGTGGGCTGCGGCGGAGGGCCCGAGGGGCCGACGTTGGCGCCCCCCGCAGAGCCGAGAACGTTCGACCTCGGCTGGGTGGAGCGCTACAGCGGCTTCACCTTCCGAGTCGAGCGACTGGTCATCGCAGAGGACGGCTGGAGCGTCACCTTCTCGGTCACGAACGGCTCGCGGCGCCCTTACCGGCTCGACCGGCGGTCGGTCGGGCTCGTCCTGCTCGACACAGCCACGCAAGCGGAGGTGCAGCGGCTCACCGGCGACCTCAGCCACGCACCGCCCGCGCTGAAGCCCGACCGTGTCTCTGCCGAGCCTCCGCCGGCGCTCGGACCGGGCGCCTCCTGGAGCGCGACCGGCTTCGGATCGGAGGTCCTGCGCAGCGGGTCGGTGGTTCGGGTGCTGTTCGGCCCCTTCTCGTCGGTCGAGCGATTCCGCACGGAAGCGGAGGACGTCCTGTGGGTCACGGACCACTTCGTGCGTCTCTAGACTCGGCGCCGACATCCCCGATCGGAAGGAGTCGACATGAGCGAGCGCACGAGTCTCACCGACGAGGAGATCCGCACTGAAGTCGCACAGGAGATCCGCGACGAGACGGCTGACGCGGACATGGACGACGCCGACAGCGACACGGACGACACTGACAGCGACTCCGACGACACGGACGCCTAGCGTCGCCCTCGCGCGCTGCGTCGATCCTGTCGGCGCCGCGGAGTTCCTCGAGGACTACTGGGAGCGCAGGCCGCTCGCAGTCGATCGCGCCGAGCCCGGCCGCTACGACGACCTCCTCTCCGAGGCGGACGTCGAGCAGCTGGTTTGCTCGGGCGGCCTGCGCTACCCCGGCTTCCGCCTCGTCAAGGCGGGCGAACAGCTTCGGGCGCGTGACTACACGATCGACGTTCCCTGGCGACCGACGCCGTTTACGGGCACTGCCGACGTCGAGCGCGTGCTCGCCGAATGGGAGCGCGGCGCGACGATCGTCCTGCAGGGGCTGCATCTGAGCCGACCTGCTGTCGGGACGTTCTGCCGTTCGCTCGAGCAGGTGCTCGGACACCCCGCGCAGGCCAACGCGTACTACACCCCCCGGTCGGCCCAGGGGTTGCCGGTCCACCACGACACGCACGACGTGTTCGTCCTGCAGCTTTCGGGCGAGAAGCGGTGGCTCGTGTACGAACCGGCGTTGCAGCTCCCGCTCAAGGATCAGCGCTATTCGCCGGAGTTGGGCGCACCAGGGGATGCCGTCGAGGACCGCATCCTCCGGCCAGGAGACATGCTGTACCTCCCGCGGGGATGGCTCCACGAGGCGCTCACCTCGGACACCGACTCGCTGCACCTGACGATCGGCATCAACGTCGTCACCTGGCTGGAGGCCTTCAAGGCGGCGCTCGAGGAGCTCGCCGACGACCTCAGATTCCGGCGCTCGTGGCAGTCCGCGGAGGGGACGGACGACCTCGTCGAAGCGCTCCGAGAGCGGCTCGGGAGCGCCGACGTCGAACGACGCGCTCGGGCGAAGCTCGTCCGGACGCGGCGGCCCATCCGCGACGGTCAGCTCCGGCAGCTGCGCGCGCTCGAGGGCCTCGAGCCAGAGACCGTGGTCGAGCGGAAACCGACCGTGCTCGTGGAGCTCACGGAGCGCGACGGCGGCGTATCGCTCGCCTTCGAGGGGCGCGAGCTGACCTTTCCCGCCCACGCACGCGAGGAAGTCATCGCGATCGTCGACGCCGACGACGCCTTCACGCCTGCCGAGCTGCCGGGATCCCTGGACGAGCCGGGTCGGCTCGTCCTCGTCCGGCGCCTCGTCCGAGAGGGCCTACTGCGGATCAGCGAGGCCTAGCCACGTAGCGGAGCGGCCGCTTGGCGGCCGCCGCGTTGCACGTCAGCTGCGTCAGCTCACCGAGCTCGGCTACGACCTCGACCTCGCGCCGGCCCAGCGGAGTCGTGAACGCGACGACCCAGCGATCGTTGTCATCGTCGACGGCGTCGAGCGAGAGATCCTCGAGAGCGGTCAGCCCTTCCTCGGCCCGGATTCGTCGCTCAGCGGCCTGCACGGCGAACGTCCAGCACGAGCGGCCGCGGTAATGGCCGAGCAAGATTCGCCCGGCGAGGTGCTCGTCGACGAGCGCCGGGACATCGTCGCGCTCCACCCGCCCGTAGTAAAGGCCGTGGGGCAGAAAGACGGCGTTGCCGGCAAAGCGGTCGCCGCCGACGTGCGTGCACTGCCACGCCCAGTCCTCTTCCACCTGCTCACTCAGCGCGTCGAAGAGCGGGCGGCCGTAGCGGGCGCAGCACGGATCGTGCTTCCCGTGCGTGCATGCGAGGAAGAGAGCGGTCTCGACGTCGGTTGCCTCCGCCCAGGGGTCGACATCCCGGAGCTCCTCGTGGTGTCCGATGTCGAGCCTCCCCAACCTCTCCTTGCCCTCCCGCGAATCGGCAACGAACACGGCGAGGTTCGGGTGATGCCGGCGATCCGGCCGTCGAATGAGGAGGAGTCGCGTGTGCGGGGCGGTCGACTTCAGCTCGCGGAGCCGGGCCTTGACCTGGTCGGAGAGGCCGCTCCCGGGCAGCGCTTTGGAGCTCCACAGGCCCCGGTACTCGACCAGGAGCCAGCGGTCGACCCTGCTCGCCGTCGCGCCCAGCGGCTCGTCGTTCTCGCGCGCGATGTCGGAGCAGAAGGGCCGTGGCGCGGACGTCACTCGCTCTGGACGACGCAGATGATCTGGCCGGTCTTGACGGCCTGACCGGCCTCGACGGAAAGCTCCGCGACGCGGCCCGAGCGATGCGCCTTGATCTCGTTCTCCATCTTCATCGCCTCTACGACGCAGAGGACCTGCCCCGGCACGACCTCGTCCCCCTCGGCGACCTCGACGGCGAGCACGGTTCCCTGCATCGGGCTGACGACGGCCTCCTTGGCGGCGCCGTGGCCACCGCCGGCGCGGCCTCGTTCCCCGCGTCGCCGCGCGAGCACGGCATGGGGCGGCTCGGGAACGAGCAGCTTGAGCTCGTAGCGACGTCCCTCGAGCTCGGCCTGGACAACCCGCTCTCGTAATCGGCGCCCGCCGTCCGGCGAGGCCGCTACCGTTGTTGTCTCATGAGACAACTCTACTGCTCGCTTCGCAAGCTCCTCCGATTCGACGACGCCGTGGCACGTGCTGCCGGCGACGAAACAATCGTGCTCGAGCAACGCGCGGTGGAAGCCCAGCAAC
>JBOHAU010000241.1:0-1627 GCA_050698015.1 Gaiellaceae bacterium | reverse complement strand
GTTCGAGGGACTGCGCATCATCACGCCCTCGAGGACGGCCTGCCCTCCAATGGTCATGCTCAAGGCGCGAGGAGGTTAGCCGCGGCGGGCGCCGCCGGCCCGCTCGAGGCGGCGCTGGAATCGCTCGACGCGGCCGCCCGAGTCCATGAGCTTCTGCTTGCCGGTGTAGAACGGATGGCAGTTCGAGCAGATCTCGACGTGCATCTCGGCCTTCGTCGAGCGCGTCTCGAACGTGTTCCCGCACGAACACTGCACGGTCGCGACGACGTATTCGGGATGAATGTCCGGCTTCATGGCTGGGCCAGGATAGCAGCGGCGGTCTGGGCGGCGACGTTGCCGCCCGTGACGACACAGACTACGGTTTCGTCCTCCTCTGAGGCGACTTTTTCGTTCATGAGCGCGGCCACGGCGACCGCTCCGGCGGGCTCGCAGGCGAGCTTCGCGCGCTCGTACAGCAAGCGCATGGCGGCCTCGATCTCCTCCTCCTCGACCAACACCGTCGTGAGCCCGTGCTCCTGCGCAATCCGCAGCGGAAGCTCACCGGCGAACGGCGCATTGAGGCCGTCGGCGATCGACGTCGGCTTGATAGGCACTGGGCGGCCGGCCTCGAGGGCCGCCGTGAGGCAGTTCGACAGCACCGGTTCGACCCCCACAATGCGCACGCCGGGAAGCGCGGTCGCGATGCCTGAGATGAGGCCGCCGCCTCCGACCGGGACCACGACGACGTCGACGTCAGGCACGTCCTCTCCGATCTCCAGGCCAACCGTGCCCTGGCCTGCGATGGTGTTCGCGGAGTCGAACGGATGCACCAGCGTACGGCCGGTCTCCCGCCGGAGCTCCTCGAGCCGCTCGAACATCTCCGCGGGGTCCCAGGCCTCGAGGTCGACGTCGGCGCCGTAGCCCCGCGTCGCAGCGATCTTCGCCTCGCTGGCCGTACGCCACATCACGAGGAGCGCGTCGAGTCCCTCCAGCGCGGAGCAGTACGCGAGCGCCTGTGCGTGGTTCCCTGCCGAGGCGGCGATGACGCCGCGGCGCCGCTCCTCCTCGGAAAGGCGGCTCAGCGAGTTGAGTACGCCGCGCGGCTTGAACGACCCCGTGCGCTGGAAGAGCTCCGCCTTCAGGTAGACGCGCGGCCCGAGCGTCGCGGAGCTGAAGGTCGGCGTCCGGTGCAGCCGACCGGCGATCGCCTCTCGGGCGGCCAGGACGTCGTCGCGGGTGATGGGCGTGTCGAGGTCCCAGCTAGGTGAGCTTGTACTCCGGGCCGGCGCCGCCCTCGGGTGGAGTGAGCCTGCCGCCCTTGGCGGTGATCGCGCCGCACTGGACGCAGTTCGACGGCGTGACCTCGACGCCGCCGCCCTCCTTGGCCTCGTAGACCTGCGCCGGGCACATGTGCTCCCACGTCCGCGCCACGCCTTCAGGCACGTCGGTCCGCAGCACGATGTGGTTCGGGGCGTCGTCCCGCGTCTTGTTCCCGGAGAGGAAGACGGACGAGAGCTTGTCGAACGTGAGCTTGCCGTCTGGCTTCGGGTAGTGCGACGCGCGTTTCGTCCTGATCAGGTCCTGCTCGGCGTCTCGATGGGTCTTCCTGTTGCCGGGCGGGAACATGCCGAAGCTCATGGTCGCCATC
>JBOHAU010000240.1:0-15248 GCA_050698015.1 Gaiellaceae bacterium | reverse complement strand
GGGCGACACCGCCTTCGGCGAGCTCGTCGCCGGCGACGAGCCCGGCCCCGAGGAGACGCTCAACGTCAGCCTCGACCGGGAGGTGCTGCGGCGAGCCCTCGAGGGGCTGCCCGACCGGCACCAGGAGGTCTTGAAGCTCCGCTACGGCCTGAACGGCGACCGCGATCCGCAATCGCTCGAGGAGATCGGGCGCCGGCTCGGACTGACCCGGGAGCGGGTCCGGCAGCTCGAAGCGGATGCGCTCGAGCGCCTGGCCGTCAACCGCGAGGTCGAGGCTCTACGGGCCGCCTAAGCGATGACCGGCCGCACCGGCAAAGCCGGCACGGCCTCTCATCGGCGCCGCCAAGTCGGCGCCTTCGCGTCTTCGTCGACGCGGAGAACGTCCGCCGGTCGGTGTGGCCGAACATCCCGCGCGACGAGCTCGTCGAGCTCGTGAACGAATGGGCCGAGCGGGAAGGAGTCCGTCCCGTCGTCGTCTTCGAGGGAAAGGAGACCGCCGACGACCGGATCGCACGCGAGACGGCGGATCTCGACGAGCCCTACTGGCTCGTCACCTCGGATCGAGGCCTTCGTGAGCGCGCTGCACCGCGCGCGGAGCGCGTGATCGGCGGCGGGTCGTTCGCGCGGGAGCTCACGCAGACGCGATCCGGCTAACGGGCGCGAGCGACAATCGATCGCGCGACGGCCAGTTCACCGCGAAGCGGCGACCCGACGTTGCCGAAGGTGAGCGAGACCCCCGTGCGGCCGCGTTGGAACGCGATCAGATCGACGTACACGCGCACCGTCCCGCCGCCTGCCTGAATCTCGAGCACGATCCGGTAGTGAATCGCCTGCTGCCCGACGCGCGGCCGTGCGACGAGCTTCGACGACACGACCCGAGCGCCCGGTACCTCTCTCGTCAACTCCTGGCGCAGCCAGCGTCCGACGCACCGCAAGACGGGAGCCGTCGTCGCCTTGCGGAAGTCCCTGGCGGCGTCGGATTGGCTCTCGAAGACCTCGACGTGGGAGTCGATCGTCGCGCGCTGCTGCTCGAACCTCGAGCTCGCCGTCCCGGTGATCGTGAACATGGAGAAGTCCATGTCGACCCCGGGGCAGGTCGGCAGCTCGTTCCTGGGCTTCTGCGCCGGCCGGCGCACCCACCCGCGTGAGAGGTCACTCGCACGCAGCGTCGTCGCTCTGGCCAGTGCCATGTCGGCAGGACGAAGGCGTTTCTGCTCGAGCCGCGGCTCGCCGGCCAGCGCGACGGCGCTGACGAGCAGGCTGCAGGCGAGCAGCGACGCGATGACGGCGAAGCGGCGCAAGCCGGCTCTGATGGTAGTGACCCGGCGTCAGCCCTTGCGCTGGCGGTGAATCACCAGCGGGCAGGGCAGTGGTGCGACAGCTGGTGACTCACTTCCCAACGCTCCGCGAGGCAGTCACCTGGGGCGAGCTGGAGACGTCGTCGCCCAGCTCGCCCCGAGTACGCCGACCTACTCGCCTGAGTCGCTGTCGTCGCTCTCCTCGTGGTCGCCTTCGACAACGACCACGTTGAACGATCCGTCGAGGCGCACGTCGACCTGTGAGCCGTCGGCCTTCGTCACCTCGACCTCGTAGGTCGCGCCGTTCTCCGAGTCGTGCTCGGTCTCGGTGACACGGCCTCCACCCGTCGCCTTCAGCGCCGCGGCGGACGCCCGCTGGAGCGTCGTTCCGGTCAGCGCCTCGCCGTCGTCGCCCTGCGTCGCGGCGGCGATCGCGGCGCCGCCGAGGGCCAGGGCGGCGATGGCGACGACACCGGCCGCGATTACGGTCACTCGTCTGCGCATGTCTCTCCTCTCACCACTCGCTGGGCACCCTGAACCTAGGCGACCGCGATGAGATGACGATGAGAGCTGCTACTGCCCGTCGCGGTAGCGGTAGACGATCCGCCCGCGATTCAGGTCGTACGGAGACAGCTCGAGCTTGACCTTGTCGCCGGGCAGGATGCGAATGCGATAGCGCCGCATCTTCCCGGCCGTGTAGCCGAGCGCCTCGTGCCCGTTCTCCAGAGCGATCTTGTACATCCCGTTCTTGAAGTGCTCGAGCACCTCGCCGTCGAACTCGATCTTCTGCTCTTTCTCAGCCATCCGGCCTCCACGTTCCTAATGGGAGGGGCGCCCGGGGCCGCCCGGGCGCCCCTCTCCGAATCACACCGAGGCGACGACGCTGACGGTGCTTGCCTGGGGGCCCTTGGGCCCTTCCTCGACCTCGTACTCCACCTTCGCGCCCTCCGCGAGGCTCTTGTAGCCCTCGCCGGTGATCGCGCTGTGATGGACGAAGACGTCTTTGCCGCCGTCGTCCTGCGTGATGAAGCCGTAGCCCTTCTCGTTGCTGAACCACTTCACGGTTCCGGTTGCCATATCTACACCTCCTTGCTGCTTGTAACGAACGTGCAGCGGGCGGCGGAAGCCAAACCGGTACTCGCTCTTAACTACGTGGTCGCCCCACGGTAGCAGGGCTTCAGTGCGCATGCCCGAGATGTTGCTCGCGCGCCAGCCTTTCGCGGCTGATCTGCGTCGCCAGCGCGGCTGCAAGCGCCGTCGTGACCGGAACGGCGGCGATCAGTCCGATCGACCCGACGAGCATCGCGACGATCTGCTCGGAGACCGCCTCGAGGTTGACCGCGTCGAAGAACGGCGTGTCGCCGATGCTGAAGATCAGGAGCACGGGCAGCGACGCGCCGACGCACGCGAGCACGAGCGTGTTCACGGTCGCCGCAACGTGATCCTGGCCGACGGAGAGCCCGCTCTGGAGCAGCGGCCTCAAGCCGAGGCCCGGGTTGGCGTGCTTGACGGCCATGACCGCCGATGCCTGGGTAACCGTGACGTCGTCCAGCACGCCGAGGGCGCCGATCACCATCCCGGCGAGCAGGAGCCCCTGCAGCGAGATCTCCGCCCCCGAGGTCGCGCGGACGAACACTGCTTCGTCGGACGACAACCCGGTCAGATGGGTCACCTCCGTGAACGCCGACGCCAGCGCCGCGGTGAGAAAGAGACTGGTCGCCGTTCCCAGCGAGGCGGCGAGGGTCTTGATCCCCAGCCCATGGGTCAGCGAGATCGTCGTGAGCATGATCGCCAGCGACCCGATCAGCGCGACCTCGAGCGCGGAGTTGCCCTCGACGATCGACGGGACGATGAAGACGAGCACGATCGCGAGGCTCACCCCGAGGCCGAGCAGGGCCCGCGCGCCGCGCATCCGTCCGCCGATGAGCACCAGCAGCGCGAAGATCGCGGCGAGCAGGAGCAGCGGGCGGCCGCGTTCGAAGTCGGACAACGAGTACGGATCGACGCGGGCGCCGCCGATCCTGGCTTGGGGCGGGAGCTCGTTCTTGTAGACGCGGACGCGATCGCCGATGTCGAGCTCGACCGCGGGACCGGCCTCGCCGGTCGTGAAACTCACGCGCCTCCCTTCGCCCGGCCCCTCGAGGAGCTCGACCGTCACCCGCGTACAGATCTGCTGACCGACGCGGCACCGAACCTCGGTCAGTCCCGTTACGCGTGCGGGCTCGGTGCGGACGCTCGTCGAACGCTCGGGAACCGGGCGGCCTTCGCCGCTCAGCCAGAGCACAACGAGGCCGATAACGGTCGCCGCGACCACGACTCCGAGCCCCGCAACGAGCAGCAACGGCAGGGGCGAACGCGTCGGACCCACCACGCCGAGCCTAAGGACCCAGTCGGAGTGCTAGCGTCGCCGCGAGATGGGCGAACGGGACACCAGGGAGGAGCTCGAGGCGGCGATCGAGGCGCGCAAGGAGCTCGGAGCCGAGCTCGAGCCCGCGGTGATCGACTCCCTCGTCGAGCAGATCGAACGCCGGCTCGCCGAACGGAATACAGCGGGAGACGAGGCGTTGAAACGAAAGCGCGCACACCAAAAGGAGATGGTGCTGGGCGCGATGGGGATCTCGGTCCCGCTGCTGGCCATCGCGGCAATCTTCACCGGGCTGGCCGGCGTCATCGCCGTCCTAGCGGCCCTGGCGGTGATCGCAATCGTGTCAGCTCGCTAAAGGAGCAGAGATGAAGATCGCAGTCGTCGGGAGAGGGAACGTGGGCGGCGGGCTCGCCGACAAGTGGGAGCAGGCGGGCCACTCCGTGGCGAGGATCGGCAAGGAGGGCGGCGACGTCTCGGACGCCGACGCCGTGCTGATCGCCGTCCCGGGCGGCGCGATCGAGGAGGCGCTCGACAAGGTGCAAGGTCTCGGAGGCAAGACCGCGATCGACGCGACGAACCTCTTCGGCACAGATCGGCCGGCGGGGTTCGCTTCCAACGCAGAGTTCGTGAAGTCCCGGACGAACGGCCCGACGGCGAAGTCCTTCAATACCAACTACGCCGCGCTGTACGACCAGGTCGGCGAGGCGGGCTCGAAGCCCGCCAACCTCTGGTCGGGGGACGAGGAAGCCCGCGACGTGGTCGAGCAGCTGATCGCCGATGCCGGCTACGAGCCCGTCAACGCCGGCGGGCTCGAGAACGCCCGGCTCCAGGAGGACTTCCTGCAGCTGATGGGCGCAATCCAGGGGAGCGTCGGGCGCTTCTACTACCGATTCGCGCCGCCCGAGCGCTTCTAGGAGGGCTTGGCGAAATACAGTCTGTGCCGCAGGAGCACGCTGCTCGTCCCGAGGACGGCGTCCTCAGTCGCGCCCGTATCTACTGATACGGGCACTCCCTGCGTCCTTGCCTCGGAACGACCATCGCACCCTGCGACGAGCGGCATTCCGCCAAGCCCTCCTAGCGGCGCTTCACGGCCTTCACGATCGCGCCGTGCATGCCGTCGGCAACGTCGTGCGTGAACTCGACTGACACGTCCTCGAACCCAGCCGCGGCGAGCCCCTCGACGTACTCGCCCTTCGACAGCGCGCCGGCCACGCAGCCGACGTAGCTGCCGCGCTCGGCCCGCTCGTCCGGCGTGAGGCGGTCCTCGGCGACGACGTCGCTGACACCGACCCTCCCTCCGGGCCTGAGCACGCGCGCCATCTCGGTCAGGACTGCCGCCTTGTCGACGGACAGGTTGATGACGCAGTTCGAGATGACGACGTCGACCGAGTCGGCCGGCAGCGGGATCTCTTCGATCACTCCCTTGAGGAAGTGCACGTTGGCAACGCCGGCGTCCTGCGCGTTCTTGCGGGCGAGCGAGAGCATCTCGTCGGTCATGTCGAGGCCGTAGGCGACGCCCGTCGGACCGACGCGCTTGGCCGACAGGATCACGTCGATCCCGCCGCCCGAGCCGAGATCGAGGACGACCTCGCCCTCGTTCAGGTCGGCGACCGCCGTCGGGTTGCCGCAGCCGAGCGAGGCCAGGGTCGCGGCCTTCGGCAGGGCGCCGCGCTGCTCGATCGTATAGAGGGTCTCGCCGAACGAGCCGTCCTCGCCGTCACACGCGGCGTTCCCGCAACAGCCGCCGCTGTCCGTGCAGCCGCAACCGCCACCCTCGGCGGCAACGGCTGCTTGGGCGTAGCGCTCGCGCACCTGTTCGCGTAGTAGGTCAGCTGTGCTCATGCGACAACCTCCGGAATTCGAACGAGTCCCTCGAGGCGCGAGACGGCCTCGGGGTTGAGCGAGAAGTACGCCCACTTGCCGCGCTGCTCGCGCTCGAGCAGTCCGGCGTCGGTGAGCTTCTTCAGATGGTGACTCACCGTCGCCTGCGTCAGCCGAAGCGGCGGGATGAACTCACAGGCGCACACGGGCTCGTCGCTGCGGGCGAGCAGGTTCACGATCTTGACGCGGGCGGGATCGCCAAGCGCCTTGAAGATCGTCGCTGTTCCCTCCGCATGCTCGTGGTCGAGCGCCTCGTCGCCGAGTGCTCCGCAGCAGTCGATCAGGTCCAGCTTCTTCATATCGATGTTTATCATAACGATCTTTGTCGATATGTCAAGATCCACCCATGCTGAGCCCGCTCATGGAGGCGCTCTATGCGGGGAAGACCGACGAGGCTCACGCGCTGGCGTCGGCCCGGTCCGACCTCGACGTCTTCGAGGCGGCCGCGATCGGCGACGTCGACCGCCTGCGCGCGTTGCTCGACGCCGACCCCGCGCTCGCCGGTGCCTGGTCGGAGGACGGCTTCACGGCGCTCCACTTCGCCGCCTTCTTCGGCCACCCCGAAGCGGCGAAGCTGCTCGTCGAGCGCGGAGCCGACCTGGAGGCACGCTCGACGAACACGCAGTTCGCCCCGGACGCCGCTCCACTCCACAGTGCCTCGGCGGCCGGACAGCTCGAGGTCTGCGAGGTGCTCCTCGACGCAGGCGCCGACGTGAACGCCGTCCAGCACGGCGGCTACACCGCACTGCTCGACGCGGGGGCGAATGGCAACGCAGCGCTGGTCGCCCTCCTGCTCGAGCGCGGCGCCGACCGAGCGGCCCGGCTCGACGACGGCCGCGGTCTCGAAGATCTGGGGATCAGCCGGCCGGAAGCGTGAACGAGACGCGGCCGCCGCCCGACGTGCCGTTCTCGGCCCAGATGCGTCCTCCGTGCGCCTCGACGAGGCCACGGGCGATCGCGAGCCCGAGCCCGGCGCCGGAGCTCGACCGCGCCTGATCATCGCGCCAGAAACGCTCGAACATTCGTTGCTGCGCCTCGGGGCCGAACCCCTCCCCGGTGTCCTCGACGATCACGTGCACCTCGGTCTCCCGCGGCTCGACGCGGACCGCGACCGAGCCGTCGGACGGTGTGTGCCTGAGCGCGTTCGTCACTAGGTTGAAGAGGACACGCTGGACCTGCTCGGGCTCGCAGCGGGCGCGGGCGTCTGCGTCGACCGACGCCTCGAGGTGAACCCGGCGAGACGCGGCCTCCGCCTCGAGCCCTCGCACGGTCTCCTGAACCACTGACGCCAGCTCCGCCTCGCGGAGCTCGAGCGTCAAGGCGCCGGCGTCGATGCGCGCGAGCTCGAACAGGTCGTCGACGAGCCGCGACAGCGTGCGCACTTGGCTCTGCAGCGCCGGGAGGTAGCGCTCGGGCGCGGCGAGCCCATCCTCGAGCGCCTCGAGCATCGCCTGGATCGACGCGATCGGCGTGCGTAGGTCGTGACTGGCCCAGGCGACGAGCTCACGCCGGGCGTCGAACAGGCGCTCGAGCTCTGCAGCGGTCTTGTTGAACGACGAAGCGAGTTCGGCCAGCTCCCGCGGCCCGCGTTCGGGCGCGCGGGCGGCCAGATCGCCGGCGGCGAGCGCCGCAACGGCGTCACGGAGTCGCTCGATGCGGCGCGTGATCGAGCTGGCGAGGATGAGCGCGCCTCCGACGGCGACCGAAGCGGATGCCGCCGCGACGGCGAGGATCTTCACGTCGTCGCCCATGTGGAACATCGCCAGGCCGGAAAGGAAGACGGCCGCGAGCGGCAGTGCTACGGAGAGCAGGGCCAGGGACATGAGCTGGAGCCGGACCGTCGGCAGCAGCCGTAGCGCTAGCGCCGCAAGCCCGCCCGCGAGGAGCGTTGCTAACGCGACCGCAGCAGCGAGACCGATCATGCGTTGAAGCGGTAGCCGACGCCCCAGACCGTCTCGAGGCGACGAGGCGCCGACGCATCCGCCTCGATCTTCTCCCGAAGCCGGCGGATGTGAACGGTCACGGTGCCCGTGTCGAGGGCGCTCGAGTAGCCCCAGACGCGGTGCATCAGTTGGTCGCGTGAGAAAACACGGCGCGGGTGCGAGGCTAGGAACCACAGCAGGTCGAACTCCTTCGCCGTCAGGTGGAGCGGCTCGCCCGAGCGCCGCACCTCGCGCGCGGCGGCGTCGATCTCGAGCTCCTCGAAGGCCAGCGATTCCGCCCGCTCGGGCAGAGGTGAAGAGCGACGGAGCACGGTTCGCACACGGGCGGCGAGCTCGCGGGGAGAGAACGGCTTCGTGACGTAGTCGTCCGCGCCGATCTCGAGGCCCACGATCCGGTCGGCCTCCTCGCCGCGCGCGGTCAGCATGATGATCGGCAGGGTTCCGCGGGCCCGGATCCACCGGCAGACGCTTAGGCCGTCGGCCCCGGGAAGCATTAGATCGAGGACGACGAGGTCCGGCCGCTCGCTTTCGACCAGCGTTTTCGCGAGATCGCCGTCACCGGCCTCGAGCGTCCGGTAGCCCTCCCGGCGCAGGTATCTGACGACGACTTCCCGGACAATCGGTTCGTCGTCGACGACGAGGATTGTCGTCATGTGCCCCGTCCAGTAATGCCGTCGAGGTTCTGGGTCGCGAGCCGAAGGCGCCGACTCGTCGGCGCCGACCAGCAGAGGCCGTGCCGGCTTTGCCGGCGCGGCTGGCTCAAGCGAGAGTCCGCACTCCAACGAGCCAAGGCTTGCAGACCTTGGTGAGGCGGAGGGTGGGCTCTCGCGCCGTGTGATCGCGCGCCAGAGCCCGGAATGGATTGCTGGGCGGGGCACATGCCTTCATTGTGGGCGAGCCGGGGCGCCCCGCGGCTTACAAGAGCCTGAATTCGGGACGCCCCGGGTCGGCGTCTACAGCTTGATCACGGGGCAGACGAACTGCTTCACGACCCCGAGGTCCCGGGCGCCGGTGGGCCCTGCGTCGGCGAGAGCCGCGCTGACCTCGGCCGCGGAATCGAGGTTGCCGCTGTCGTTCGCGTCATGTGCGGCAACAGTTGCCGCCCAACTCGTGTTGAAGCCGAGCGCGTGAACCATCCAGCGCCCGCCGTTGTAGCCGCGGTCGCCCGGCGCGGCGGTCGCGACGTTCAGCTGGGCCCCTCCGAAGTCGTAGATCGTGTCGAAGCTGTGGGCCGGCGCGCCGGTGCGCGACAGGTCGGTCGGCGTCGCGACCGTCCGGTAGAGCTGGCCGTCCACGTAGAACGCGGGCTCCCTGCTGACGCCGCCTGAGCCGCCCGCCAGCGCAGTACCAGCAGTTGCGAGAGCGAGAGCGGCAACGACGATGAATGCCTTCATAGTTCCTCCTCGGTCGGGAGCCCCGAGGATTGCGAGCAGACGTTGCATTCGAGTTACGCCGCCCTTACGAAACGCTGAACTCGTCTCCGCCCACGATTCCCTCGCACGAGGGATCGAGCGCCCTCCCCCTGAAAGGGGATGGCGAGGCTCCGGCAGCCGCCTTACCGTCAGTGCATTGGGTCTTGCGGCCCGCGATCGAGGAAGCGCGGAACAGGGAGTAACGAACACAAATGCAGCACCGGCAGTCGAGGACGGAGCGGGGCAACGCTCTGTGGGGTGCGGGGTCTCGCGGCGAGAGCCGTTCGAGCGCGCTCTGGGGCGATTCCGCCAAGAACTTCGCTGTGCCGCTGGCGATCCTCGCGATTGCCGCTCCGATGATGGCCACGGGGGCCCCGGCTCCCGCCGCGCAGAAGGCCTACGTCGCGCCGGGCCTGCTGGCGGCGGCGGAGGCCAGTCCGGGGAAGACGTTCTCGGTCATCGTCCAGAGCGACCTCCGAAACGGCAGCGAGGGTGTTGCGCGCCAGGTTCGGGCACTGGCCGCCGAGATGCCCCGTAGCGCCCCCGGGCTGAAGAAGAAGTTCGCCACCGTCAACGGCGTCTCGGCCGAGCTCAGCGGCGATCAGATCGTCGAGCTCTCCCGCCGGGGCGGGCTGCACGCGATCACTCCCGATGGGACGCTCCGGCCGGCCTTCACGAGCAACCAACAGTGGCCGTACCAGTCGCAGCTGACGAAGTACTGGGAGCTGCTCCGGGCGACCCCGGCGAAGGCGCCGACGATCGCGGTCGTCGACTCCGGCATCGAGCGGCGAGCCGACTTCGGCGATCGAATCGTCGCCGACGTCAAGCTCACGACGCTCGCCAACAACAGCCCCGGGGACGGCCGCGGCCACGGAACCTTCGTGGCAGGCATCGCAGCCGGATCGGCGCCCTGGTACACGGGCGGCTCACCCGCGTCGAAGATCGTCTCGCTGGACGTGATGGACGACTCGGGGATGGCGAAGACGAGCGAGGTCATCGCCGCGGCCGACTGGATCCTGCGCAACAAGTCCACCTACGGAATTCGCGTCGCGAACTTCTCCCTCCACTCCTCCAACCGATCGAGCTTCATGTACGACCCGCTGAACAAGGCGGTCGAACGGCTCTGGTTCGCAGGCATCGTCGTCGTGGCGGCCTCTGGGAACTACGGCGTGAACGGCCAGCCGAGCGGCGTGCACTACGCGCCGGGAAACGACCCGTTCATCATCACGGCGGGCGCGTACGACGGCGAGGGCACGATGGGCGCGAGCGACGACATCAACGCGCCGTGGTCGGCGTACGGGTACACGCCGGACGGCTTCTCGAAGCCTGACGTCGGCGCGCCGGGCCGCTACATGGTCGGGCCCGTGCCGGTCGCCTCGACCCTGGTGGCGGAGAAGCCCCTGAGCGTCAAGGCCGCCGGTTACATGCAGCTTTCCGGGACGTCGTTTGCGGCGCCGGTGGTTTCCGCCGCCGCGGCCTATGTCCTCGCGGTTCATCCCGAATACACGCCGGACCAGGTCAAGGGCGCATTGATGGTGACGTCGATCGCCGCCCCCGACCTCGCGCCGCGGTCGATGGGCGTCGGCGAGATTCGCGCCGACAGCGCCGCGAAGGTCGTGGCGCCTCCCAACCCGAACGCAGCGCTCAACCGCTTCCTGACGCCGGATCCGACCGGAGGCGCCACGCAGGTCTTCGACGCGGCCAGCTGGTCGGACGCCGTCCAGTCGAGCGTCTCGTGGGACAGCGCCTCCTGGAGCGATGCGTCCTGGGACAGCGCCTCGTGGGACAGCGCCTCGTGGTCGGATGTCTCGTGGTCGGACGTCTCGTGGGACTCGGCTTCGTGGTCCGACTCCGTGAGCCAGGAGGCGGCGGGCTTCGAGAGCGTCTCGTGGGCCGACAACGCCGCGGACGACTTCCGCGCAGCCGGCGCATATCTCCTCGCCGAGTAGACGCAGCCGGCGGCATTCGGCCGCCAGCTGCCGCTTGCCCCCAAACCGGAAGGCGTCAGCTCAATCGAGCAGGGCTCGAGGCGCCGCGGTGGACCGTTCGCAGCCGGCGCTGCTCGTCTCCGTAGCCCCTGAGTGGGATCACGACCTCGAATCGCGCTCCGTGCGGCACCGCCGACTCGTAGACGATCTCTCCTCCGTGAGCTCGAGCGTATGCCTGGGCGATCGCGAGCCCCAGTCCCGAGCCGTCGTCTCGGCCACGAGACTCAGGGCTGCGTGCGAACCGATCGAAGAGGCGAGGGACGAACTCAGGCGAAACGCCTGCGCCCCGATCCTCGACCGCCAGCCTGAGGTGCCTGTCCCGCCCGTCCGCGGTGATCGTGACCGGTGGCTTTCCGTGCCGCAGGGAGTTCGCGATCAGGTTCGTGAGCATGCGATCGAGGGCCGCAGGATCGACAACGACCTCGAGGTCGGATGGAACCGCGATCCTCACGGCGTTCGGCCGCGCATCCGCGAGCGGACGAACCAGTTCCTCGATCTTGGGCCGAAGACGAAGCGGCTCGGGCGAAATGTGGATCGCTGCCAGGTCGAGGCGAGAGAGGTCGAGCAGCTGCTCGACCAGGTTCCGCATCCGGGTCGTCTGCTCTTGGAGCGCGGTCAGCAGCGTCAGGCGTTGTGAGTCGGCCAACGTATCTCGCACGCCCAGCGTGACGGAGATGCCGTAGATGCTGGACAACGGGTTCCGCAGCTCGTGCGCAGCGAGCGCGATGAACTCGCTCTTGAGCATGTCGTGCTCATTCATCTCCTCACGAGCGAGCGCGTTTTCGAGCAGGGTTGCGGCGATCACGCCGACGCTCGCGAGCGCATCCAAGTCGGTTTCGGCTGATGAGACGGTGGTTCCGCGAGTCCCGTGGAGAACGGCGAGACATCGGTCCCCGCTGATCAGCGGGAGGGCGAACGCGGAGGTGACGTCTCCCGCAGAGAGGAGAACGAGGTTCTGGGTTTCCCGGGCCCCTGCGAGCAGGGAGCCGCTCGCGATCGGTTGGCGGTCCGGGTGATCGGCGGGAGCGGCGCCGGCGAAGGCGATTTCCCTGTCCACTTCGGCTTCCGGGTCGTGTTGTACCGCCGCAACGAAGTCGAATTCGAACGCTTCCGCCACTGCTCCGCACACGTCCTCGAGAAAGACCGACGCCGAGATGCCGCCCTGGCCGGCGACTGAAATCCGTTGAACGATCTCGAGCGTCTTCTGATGATCTGGCGCGAGGCCGATCACCGGCCCACCACCCCGAGTGGGGTCGACGTCACCAGTGTGTACGAGCGCTCTCCGATCGAAAGCGTTGCCGACTCGGCGCCGTCCTCGCTCAGCCAGGCCTGGACGACTTCGACGACGCCCGTGACCGCACGTGATTCCCACTCAGACTCGACGCGCACCTCGCTTAGTGACCGGTCGAAGGAAATCGATGCCCTGTCGAAGAGCGTCGCGAGCCGGCGCGCGAGCTTTACGGCGCTCGTTCCGTCCTCGACTGCGACGCGAATCTCGACCATCGGTCCCTCCCGGCTCGAAGCCCATCGCCGACCGGGTATTGAGGTCGGCTAGATCATGCTCCAACCTGCTCTTACTGAGGATGGACCGTCGGCGGCCGCCTGCTTTGACTCGCCCGTGCTCAGCTGCGCCAAGGGTTGTGCCGCAGCCAGTCAAAGATAGCAGCCCGCGAACTCGGCTGGATCGCTTCCTACGGTGCGATACACTCGTGCCGTTCCTGGTCACTCAGGGGGTGGAGTGAGGCTGCTGGTCTCGATGACAACAGCTGCGATTTGAGGATCGAGCATCCTCCCGACACGCTTGCGAGCAGCAGGGTCGTCCTGAGGATGACCGAGAGCGAATCGGAACATCTTCGCGTGCTCATCGCGAACGAACGGCGCGACCGGCTCGAGCTGCTTGCGCAGGTGGTGGTTGGGCTCGGCCACGAGGTGATCGCCCGCGAGATCTACGTCAAGCAAGTCGGTGCCGCTACCGAGAGGGAACGGCCGGACGTGGCCCTGGTCGGTCTCGGGCTGAGCTCGGAGCACGCTCTCGAGCTGATCACAGAGATCGTCCGTGAGGCGGCTTGCCCGGTGATTGCGTTGCTGTCGGCGAAGGATCCTGCCTACGTGCGAGAAGCGGCAAAGCGCGGCGTCTTCGCATACATCGTGGACGGCGACGCTGACGAGCTCCAGAGCGCAATCAACATCACCCTGCAGCGTTTCGCGGAGTACCAGAGCCTCCAGGGTGCCTTCGGCCGGCGAGCGCTGATCGAACAGGCGAAAGGCATCCTGATGGCGCGGCACGCGATCGACGCTGACCGCGCCTTCGACATGCTGCGGGACCACTCACAACACAACGGCCGGAAGCTGGTGGACGTCGCACAGGCGATCGTCGACAGCCATCTGCTGCTGCTGTCGCCGCTGCAGCAGCCAGCGAGTCCCGAGCCGGCAACGTAAGAGGTGCCGGCTGGTTCCGAGGGCTGAGCGAAGACCAACGCGAACGGCCCCGGGACACCGGGGCCGTTCGCTGTCGTCCTCCTAGGTGGCGACCGTCGCGCCGGTCGCCTGCGCGACGTACCCGCGCACATCCGCAGCGGGCTCGCTGTACGCGTCGCCGAGTGCGGACTCGACGCGCTGCATGTAGTCCTTCGTCCAGTCCGGCAGCTCGGTGTCCAGAACGGCGAGGAATTCGAGCGTGCAGACGAGTCGGATGTCGGCGATCGAGGGGCTGTCGCCGCCGCCGATGAAGCCGCCGTCGGCGCCGTAGAAGCGCTTGTACGTGTCGAGGATCGGCGGGATCGCGTCCTCGGCCGCCTTCCGCGCCGCTTCGACCTCCTCTTCCCCGGCCCCCGAGGTCGAGACCTCGCCGGGATAGCCGGCGAAGCTCAGGCGGGGGTACGTCGCTCTCGCGACGAGGGGATAGAGAATGCTCATCGTGTAGAAGTTGGCCGCGTCGACCATCGCCCGCCGGCCGAGGTCGGTCGGATACAGGTCGTCACGGCCCTCCCGGCTCGCCAGGTACATCATCACCGCGCAGCTCTCGCCGAGGACCCCTTTTGGAAGCTCGTCGGACTCGATCGTCGGCGTCAGGCCGGCGGGGTACTTCGATAGGTAGGGCTCCTCGCGGGTCTGACCCCACACGTTCTCCTCCTCGTGCGGGAGCCCGACCGCCCGCACGAAGACCCGCACAGACATGTTGTTCACGCTGGGCGGGAGCATGTTCACCTTCATCGCCATCGCGTACCTCCCTCTCGCTCGTTCCCGCTAGGGATCTTCTCCGACGAGTCTCGCACCTTCAACCATCGCCTGAAGCTTGCGGAACGCACGCTCGCGCGGGAGGTACTTCATCCCGCAGTCCGGCGCGACCACGAGCCTCTCGGGTCCTACGACGGCGAGCGCCTTCCGGATCCGCTCGGCGACGAGCTCCGCCGTCTCCGCCTCGGTCGCGCCGAGGTCGAGCACGCCGAGGACGATCGTCTTCTCGGGCACCTCGCGCAGCACCTCCGGGTCGAGGCCGGGCTGGGCGGCCTCCAGCGAGAGATGCGTTGCGCTGCAGTCGTTGAGTTCGCGCAGGAACGGATAGCCGCTGAGGCGGTCCTTGACGATGTGCGCGTAGCCGAAGCAGGTGTGGAGCACCGTTTCGCCTTCGATGCCGTCGAGCGCACGATCGATGGCCTCGACGGCGTACTCGCGCGCCGGCTCGGGCCGCGCCTGCAGGTACGGCTCGTCGATCTGGACGACGTCGGCGCCCGCCGCCTTCAGATCGCGCAGTTCCTCGTTGACGGCCTCCGCATACGCCAACGCCAGGCTGCCCTCGTCGGCGTAGTGGTCGTTCTGCGCCTGGTGCGTCATCGTGAACGGCCCGGGGACGGTGATCTTGATCCGGCGGTCGGTGAGCGAGCGGAGGAACTCGACGTCCCGGACTTCGATCGGGCGTGACCGCCTGATCGGGCCGACGACGCGCGGGACCGGGTTCTCGTGGCCGGTGCGGTCGAGTGCGACACCCGGGTTGTCGAGGTCGACGCCCTCGAGGGCGGTCGCGAAGCGGTTCGAGTAGCTCTCGCGTCGCATTTCGCCGTCGGTGATCACGTCGACGCCGGCCCGCTCCATATCCTGCACGGCGAGGCGGGTTGCGTCGTCCTGCGCCTCCTCCAGGAACGGCTCGGGCACGCGCCAGAGCTCCCTCGCGCGCACACGCGGCGGCAGCCGGTCGCCGAGACGCTCGCGGTCGATCAGCCAGTCCGGTTGCGGGTAGCTGCCGACGACGGTCGTGGTGAGCATCAGATGGGCGGTGCCACGAGGTCGCAGGTTCGGGGCGCGAGCTGGCCGCTCTGGGGCGCGGCGGCGAGGCGTTGCCGATGCCAGAGGGCATCGGTGAC
>JBOHAU010000239.1:0-3860 GCA_050698015.1 Gaiellaceae bacterium | reverse complement strand
AACCCGAATCGCGCGGGACCTTCACGACTCAGCGGGGCACGCGATCAACGTGATCCTTGTGCACGCCGGCGCCGCACGGCTCCTCGCCGAGAAGGATCCGGCTCGTTCGCGCGCAGCGCTCGCGACGATCGAGACCCTCGCCCGAGAGACATTGGGCGAGATCGACCAGCTGGTCGGCGCGCTGCGGGACGACGAGGAGCGGACGCAGAGCCCGATCGGTCTGGCAGCGCTGGACACACTCGTGAAGCGGCATCGCGATGCCGGTCTCGAGGTCGACATCGAGGTGAGCGGCGACCGCCGGGCCCTGCCACCGGCCACCGACCAGGCCGCCTACCGCATCCTCCAAGAGTCCCTCACGAATGCCCTCCGGCACGGCGCCGGACGCGCCCACGTCACGCTGGCGTACGACGACGACGAGCTCGAGATCCAGGTGGACAATCCCGCACGGCGCGACGGTCCCGCGGGAGCGGGGCACGGAATCGTGGGGATGCGCGAGCGAGCGTCGCTCCTGGGGGGAACCGTCGAGTACGAGTCGACGAACGGGCGCTTCCGCGTACGCGCGCGCCTGCCGTGCGGCGCCGGTGAGCAGCGATGACCGACGACCGAGTGCGCGTCCTGCTCGTCGATGACGACGACCTCATGCGCGCAGGACTGCGCTCGGTTCTCTCGAGCGACGACACAATCGAAGTTGCCGGCGAAGCCGGAGACGGCGGCGAGGCGCTGGACCGCGTCCGCGAGACGCAACCCCACGTCGTGCTGATGGACATCCGCATGCCCGGCGTGGACGGAATCTCCGCGACACGCGAGGTGCTGGTGGGCTCGCCCGACGTCAAGGTGGTCGTGCTCACTACTTTCGAGGACGACGACTACATCTTCGACGCCCTCAGCGCCGGGGCATCCGGCTTCCTCCTCAAGCGAACGAAACCCGAAGAGCTGATCTCCGCCATCCATGCGGTCGCCGACGGCGACTCGCTGCTCTCGCCCTCCGTGACGCGCCGGGTGATCGACCGCATGGCGACGCAGCCGGTCGCAGGGCTATCGGGCGCCAGGCTCGAGAAGCTCACCCCGCGCGAGCGCGAGGTGCTCGAGCTGATCGGACGCGGCCTCTCGAACCGCGAGATCGCCGAGTCGTTCGTGATCGAGGAGTCGACGGTGAAGACGCACGTGAAGCGAATCCTCCTGAAGCTCGGCCTGCGCGACCGCGTGCAGGCGGTGATCCTCGCGTACGAGACCGGGCTCATCAGGCCCGGGCCGAAGACCGGCGCGCCCTGATCGACGCGCAGGGGACGCGGGATCCTCCGACGGTGGGACGCCAAGGATCAACCCCGCGGGCGACGACAACGCCACATCCCGGCGCGGAGCCTGTCCTCTCGAACAAACCGACGAGAGGAGAAACGATGATCCGCCCAGGCGACACACTCGAGAACCCGGTGACGGGCGAGGTACTGATCTTCCACCGCACTTCGGCGCAGACGAACGGAGACTTGGTGCTCGTCGAGACTATCGTCCGCCCGCACGGCTCCGTTGCCGCGACGCACGTGCATCCACATCAGACCGAGCGCTTCGAAGTCATCGAGGGCCTGCTTGGTCTGCAGATCGACGGTGAAGACCTGCTGGCGGGCCCGCGCGACGTCGCCGTGGTGCCGCCGCGCACGCCGCATCGCTTCTGGAACGCGGGAGAGCACGAGGCCCGCTTCCTCTGCGAGGTCACTCCGGCACTCGGGTTCGAATCGCTGATCGAGACGATGTTCACGCTCGCTGTGCAGGGCAAGACGAACCGAAAGGGACTGCCGAATCCGCTATGGCTCGCGGTCATCGCGAAGGCTCATTTCGACACGGTCCGCCTTCCCTTTCCGCCGACTGGGGTGCAGCGGGCGATGCTCGCTGTGGCGGCGCCGCTGGGCAGCGTGCTCGGCTACCGGCCGACGCTGGCATGCGGTCCGGCATTCGCAAAGAGCAACTCCTGATCGTCAAGGGCCGCCTAGCACTCGCTGTCCGCGATGGTGAGGATTCCGGATTCGAAGCCGAGCGCCGCAACAGTACGGCGGGCCGCCTCGTCGACGTGCACCCGCGGATGCTCGGGCAGCTCTCGCTCGAAGTACGTTCCGGGGCCGTAGAACCGCCCGTAGCGGAGGACTACGCCGCGGCTTGCGAGCACTTGGCCTTCATGATGCGCGATCGAAGCTCCGCCATCCCCCGACAGCTGCCAGGCGACGCTCTGCGCGATGAACCGCGGAGCACCGGCCGCGCGCGCCGCCGCAAGGAGGTTGCTCGTCCCCTCTCGCCGAATGCGCGCGTTGACGGCGGTCGTCTCGCCGATCCGCGCCCGATCGTCGGGCAGATCGGTCAGCTGGTGCATGACCATGCCCGGCCGTGACGCCGTCACCGCTTCCAAGAGGGCCTCTGCCTCGAAGACGTCGCATACCACCGGCTCGGCTCCGAGCTCCTCGAGCAGGCTCGCTTTGTCCGGTGAGCGCGTCATCCCCGCAACCTCATGACCGGCGGCGACGAGCAGCCGGACGAGCCGCACTCCGATCACACCGGTCGCGCCCGCCAGAAAGATCCGCACGCAGCGAGCGTAGTCCGGCGGAACGTCCGTCGGCCCGCCCCGGAGCAGGTAGCTTGAGGCCGTGGCTGCTGCCGCCGTCGCAGTCGAGACTCAGGGGCTCCGGAAGAGCTACGGCAAGGTCGAGGCGCTCCGCGGAATCGACCTCGCTGTCGAAGCGGGAAGCGTCTTCGGTCTCCTCGGACCCAACGGCGCCGGCAAGACGACGGCGGTGCGCATCTTCACGACGCTGCTGGACGCGGACGACGGAACCGCGCATGTCGCCGGCTTCGACGTCGTCCGCGAGGCGCCCAAGGTGCGCGAGAACATCGGGCTGGCCGGCCAGTACGCGGCCGTCGACGAGAACCTGACCGGCTGGGAGAACCTCGAGATGGTCGGCCGCCTCTATCACCACGGCCGCCGCGCAGCCAAGGCGCGGGCCGACGAGCTCCTGGCCGACTTCGACCTCACGGAGGCCGGCGGCCGGCTCGTGCGCACCTACTCGGGAGGGATGCGGCGCCGCCTCGACCTCGCGGCAGCGCTCGTCGCCCGCCCGCCTGTCCTCTTCCTCGACGAGCCGACGACGGGGCTCGACATCCGCAGCCGCATCGGGCTCTGGGACGCGATGGAGGCGCTCGTCGCCGGCGGGACGACCGTTCTCCTGACGACGCAGTACCTCGACGAAGCCGACCGGCTTGCGGACCGGATCGCCGTGATCGACCAGGGGCTCGTGATCGCAGAGGGCACGCCCGACGAGCTCAAGGGGCAGGTCGGCGGCGATCGCCTCGAGGTCCATCTCTGCGACGGCCACCGTGGCGAAGAGGCGATCCCCGTACTCGCCCCGATCGCCAGCGAGTCGCCGTCGGCGGACAATGGTGTAATCAGCGTTCCGCTCCGCGAGCGAAGCGGAGCGATTGCGGACGCGGTGCGTCGCCTCGACGACGCCGGCTTGACCATCGACGACATCGCGGTGCGGCGCCCGACGCTCGACGACGTGTTCCTGCGGTTGACAGGCCACGCGGTCGAGCAGGAGGAAGAGTCGGCGGAGGCCGAGCGGCGATGAGCGCCGTCCAGTACGCGGTCGCCGACACGCTCGTCCTGGCGAAGCGGAGCCTGAAGCGGATTCCGCGCCAGCCCGATCTTCTGGTCGGTTTCACGATCCAGCCGATCATGTTCGTGCTGCTGTTCGTGTACGTCTTCGGCGGCGCGATCGACACCGAGCCGCTCGACTACGTCGACTTCCTGATTCCGGGGATCATCGTCCAGTCGATGGTCTTCGGCGGCTTCGTGACCGCCCTCGGGCTCGCCGAGGACC
>JBOHAU010000238.1:0-25672 GCA_050698015.1 Gaiellaceae bacterium | reverse complement strand
GGTCGGGACCGTCGGCGAGCGCGACGACCGCGGCTTCGGTCTCCGGCGGCAGTGCTCGGAGGCCGCACCGCAGCGATGCCCCGGGCCCTCGCTCCCACTCCGCGCACTCGACGACCCGCGCGTCGACCTCCAACGGGTACGCGCCGCTGACGACGACGACCTCGTTGACGGAGCTCGCCCGCACAGCGTCGAGCACGGCGGGGAGGAGGAGCTGCTGCTTGGGGGATCCGAACCGCGTCGCCGCTCCCGCTGCGAGAACGACCGCTGCGATCACTTACAGCGGTTCAGCCGCCGCCAGAGCGCTGTGAGGTTGGGGAGCGACGACGAGGAGGCCGAACAGGCGAAGCAGCATCGGGTCCCGAGAGGTTAAAGGCCCGAGGCCGTGGCTCGCTCGATCACGATCCTCGCCGTGGGCGCCTGTGTCGTCTCGTCGCCGAGCTTTCCGATCTTCTCGACCGTCGCCATGCCCTCGACGACCTTGCCGATCGGCGCGTAATCCGGCGGGAGACCGACGTCGTCGCCCGTGACTACGAAGAACTGGCTGCTGCCCGTGCCGGACGGGTCGAGCTGGGTCTTCGCCATCGCGACCACTCCCTTGGTGTACTTCGTGTCGGCCGGCGGCGGGTCGATCGTCGTGTAGCCGGGACCTCCGTCCGGAGTCTCCGTCGACTGCCCGGCCTGGATCACGAAGCCGGGGACGATCCGGTGGAACGCGATCCCGTCGAAGAACCCGTCCTCCGCGAGCTGCAGCATCGACGCGCCGTTGCAGGGGGCAAGCTCCTCGTCGATCGCGACGGTGAAGTCTCCGTGCGTGGTCTGGAACTCGATCGAGTAGTCACCACCCTCCAGGGGCTCGATCTCCGTCCCCCGGTCCGGATCTACGACGGTGACGTCGCACTTGGCGGACTCGCCGCCCCCGCATCCGGCCACCGTCGCCATTCCCGCCGCCAAGAGCAGGAGCCACCTCAAGCGACGGCCTCCAGCGCTCGCCGAACGAGCGTCCTGGCGATCTCGACCTTGTAGGCGTTCCCCGGCAGCGGCGTCGCCCGCTCGAGGTCACCTTCGCCTTCGAGCGCCCACGGGACGGGCGCGACTCCCGCAAGCCCCAGCCGCGTCCCGCTCTCGTACCTCGCCGCGGCGACGCCGACCAATGCGAACGCGTAGCGACGCCGGTCCATCGCCTTCAGGTACGTCGAGGCGAGCGGCGGCTCGTACTCAAGCTCGAGGATCAGCTCGGCGGGCTCGAGCGTGGTCGTCCGCCGATCGTCTTCCGTCGGAAGGCGGTAGAGCTCGGCGAGCGGAAGCCGGCGGCGGTTAGTCACGACTGTCGCCGACAGGGCCAGCAGCGCGGCGGCTGGGTCCGACGGATGGGCCGAGGCGCAGAAGTCGTTCGCGAGGATCGCGTGCTCGCGGTGGATCCCCTCCCTGGCGAAGCAGCGGTCGCCGCCGTGGAGCCGGCAGGGAAACTTCAGTCGCCAGTACCAGCAGCGAGTCGCCTGAAGCAGGTTGCCGGCGATCGTCCCCATCGCCCGAAGCTGCGGCGAGGCCGCGAGCCTGGAGGCTTCCCGCAACGCCGCCGGGATCTGCGGATCGACTTCGAGCTCGCCGAGCGTCGTCCCGCCGCCGATCCAGCCCTCGCGAATCCCCCTCGGCACGACACCGGAGATCCGGACGAGTGTGTCCGCCTCGACGATCCCTTCGCGCATGAGCGGCACCACCTCGGTGCCGCCGGCCAGCGCGACCGCGCCGTCGTCGAGCGCCGAGGTCGCCGTCTCGACCGAGTCAGGCCGCAGGAGCTCCAACGCGCTCCGGCCTGCGCTCGCGAGCCTCATGGAGCGCACGCAGCATCTCTTCGCGGGTGATCGGCAGCGAACGGACGTCGGCTCCGGTCGCGTCGCGAATCGCGTTCGCGATCGCCGCCGACGTCGGGACGATCGGAGGCTCCCCGAGCCCCTTCGACCCGAGGTTCGTCAAATGCTGGTCGGGGACGTCGACCAGGTCCGTGACGATCTCGGGCACGTCGGCGATCGTCGGAAGCTTGTAGGCGTCGAGCGTCGGCGTCAGGAGGAATCCGGTGCGCGGATCGAGCAGCCGCTCCTCGGAGAGGGTGTGCCCGAGGCCCTGGATGATCCCGCCCTCGACCTGACTCGAAGCTCCAAGCGGGTTGATCACGCGTCCGACGTCGTGGATCGCCGCGATCCGCTCGACTCGTATTTCCCCGGTCTCAACGTCCACGGCCACCTCGGCGACCTGAACGCCGAAGGTGAGGACGCGCATTCCGGTCGGGTTCGGGCCGCGTGAGCCCCTGCCGAGGATCTGGGCGTCGTCGAGCAGGCCCGTGACCTCCTCGAGGGGCCAGGAGCCTCCGTCGGCCGAGACGATGTTTCCACCCTTGAGCGAGAGCGACCGCTGCTCGACGTCATAGCGCTGCGCCGCGATCTCGAGCAGCTGCCGGGCGGCGTCGGCGGCGGCCGCCCGCACTGCCGGGCCCATCGACGGGACCGTCGAGGAGCCAGCTGAAACGCTGGCGTAGGGGCCGCGCGCCGAATCGCCGAGCGAGACGTCGACCCGGTCGAGGGGCAGGCCGAGCTCCTCGGCCGCGATCTGCGCCATCGCCGTCGCAGTCCCCGTGCCGATGTCCTGCATGGCCGTGATCACGACCGCCCGCGCGTCGGCTCCGACCCGAACCCAGGCATAGGACGGCGGGCCACCGCCGCCGTACCAGATCTGGCTGGCCATCCCGACACCGCGCTTCCACGCTCCCGCCGAGCGTCCGCGGACCTCGTCGCGCCGGTCCCAGTGCGGCTGCGCCCGGCGGTAGCACTCGAGCAGGTTCTTGGAGGAGAACGGCCGGCCGTCGACCGCGTCATGGTCGGAGTGGTTGCGGCGGCGGAACTCGAGCGGATCGAGGTCGAGCTTCGCTGCGAGCTCGTCGATCAGGCACTCGAGCCCGAAGGTCCCCTCGACGAAGCCGGGCGCGCGGAACGCCTTCATCGGCCCTGTGTTCAGCTTCGCGCCGTACTCGGCAATCCGCACGTTCTCGCAGCCGTACAGCAACTCCATGGGACCGCCGGTCGACGAGAGCCAGCCGTCCCAGCCGGTTGCGTTCACGAACTCACCCGCGAGCGCCGTCAGGGTTCCATCCGAACGGGCCCCGGCGCGAAGCCGCTGCACCGTGGCGTTGCGGTTGCCCGAATCGAGGCTCTCCTCGCTACGGGTGAGCGCGCATTTGACGGGTCGGCCGGTCTCCCGCGCGAGGTCGGCGGCGATGTACGTGTAGTCACCGGCGCCGTTCTTCGAGCCGAAGCCGCCGCCCATGAAGCGGCAGACGGCGCGAACGTGGTCGGGCGGCAGACCGTAGTGCTCGGCGACCTCGTCGCGGACGCCCCAGATGAACTGGGTCGAGATGTAGACGTTCAGGCGGTCGCCGGCTTCCCACTCGCACACGGCTTGGTGTGTCTCTATCGAGTTGTGGAGCACCGTTTGGGTCCGATACTGGGCCTCGACGACGACGTCGGCCTCGGCGAAGCCGCGCTCGACGTCGCCGCGTTCCTGCGTCCGCCGGCCGATCAGCTCCTTTCGCCTGATCGCCTCGTCCGGGTCGAGGAGCGGTTCCAGCACCTCCCAGTCGACCGCAATCAGCTCGGCGGCGGCGCGTGCCTGGTCGAGCGTGTCGGCCGCGACTGCCGCGACCGCCTGGCCCTCGTAGCCGACCTCCTCGCTCAGGGGGCCGAGCATGGCCCGCACGCCCGGGGCTTCGCGGGCCAGCTTGAGCTGGAGGCTCTTGACGCGCGCGTGCGCGTGAGGACTGCGAAGCACGGCCGCGTGCAGCATCCCCGGCAACTGGATGTCGGCCGTGTAGCGGGCCTCGCCGCGGGCACGTTGAAGCCCGTCGAGCCGCGGCGCGGGCTGTCCGACGACGTCGAGGGGGCCTTCGGGCCACTGGTCGAGCGAGTCCTCCTCGACCACGATCCACTGCTCGGTGTAGCGGCCCTCGACCTCCTTCTCGGTGCGGATCAGCCTTGCCACGTCGAAATCGCCTCCTCGATCTTGGGATACGTCCCGCAGCGGCAGAGGTTCCCGGCCATGCCGTGGCGGATCTCCTCGGGGCTCGGCGACGGATTGGCGGCGACGAGGGCCGCCGCCGAGACGATCTGTCCCGGGGTGCAGAAGCCGCACTGGGTGGCGTCCGTGCGGACGAACGCCTCGACCAGCGGGTGGTCGCGAAGGCCCTCGATCGTCGTCACCTCGCGGTCGTCGACGGTATGGACGAGCGTGAGGCAGGAGAGCACCGGCACGCCGTCGAGCTGGACGGTGCACGCCCCACAGTGACCCTCGTTGCAGGCGATCTTCGTCCCGGTGAACCCGAGCTCCTCGCGGAGTACCAGGGCCAGCGAAGTCCCGACCGGCACCTGGACTGCGAACACGTCCCCGTTGACGCGCAGCTCAGGCACCCGGCGTCACCGCGATGATGTCCGCGAGGTGCACGAGGGCGAAGGTCATGCGCCGCGTCGCCGCCGCGTCCCCCTCGTCCTCGATCTCTGGCAGCGTCCGCCAGACGTCCTGTGCGGTCGTCAGCAGCTCCTTGATCTGGTTCAACTCCTTCGGGTACCCGTTCCGCTCGTAGCAGGCGTTCAGCGCCAGTCCGAGGACGCCGATCGTGTCCTGCTGGCGCGTCCACAGGAGCGGCGTCGCCATCGAGAGGTACTGGTGGATCCGCGCCAGGGCGAGGGTCTGGGAGAACTCATCGATGCCGCTCGGCTTCGAGGGCTCGAGCGGCTCGTCGCCCGCTTCGATCCGTCTGGCGTTCCCGGCAAGCATGTCGCGCAGCTGGCGCTCGTCGAGGCCGGCGGTCATCGCGGTCCGCAGCGCGATCAGCAGCGACTGCGGCTGGCGGCCGTACGGATAGTCCGACGCGTAGAGGATCTGCTCCGGCGGCACGTGGTGGAAGAAGTCCAGCAGGTCGACGGGGCTCCAGACCGCGGTGTCGAAGAAGACCCCGCGGCGGCCGGCGAGGCGTCCAGCGAGCCCGGCGAGGTCGGCGATCCCTGCGTGGGCGACGATCAGCTGTGCCTCCGGGTACTGGTCGACGAGCCGGGCCAGGTCGTCGGCGATCGGAGGCAGGCCCCGCCCGCCGTGGATCAGAATCGGCACGCGTCGTTCGGCGGCGAGCTCGAAAACAGGTGCGAGCCGCTCGTCGTTCAGGAGGAACCGCTGGGCGCGTGGATGGAGCTTGATGCCGCGGGCGTCGCGGTCGAGGCACCGGATCGCCTCCTGGATCGGCGACTCGTTCATGTCGAGCCGTACGAACGGGATCAGCCGTCCCTGCGAGCGGGCGGCGTGCTCCAGCGTTCGGTCGTTGGGGGCGCGGAACGCGGGCTCGCGATCCGGCTCGTCCATGCAGAACATGAATGCGCCGGACACGTCGTACGAGTTCAGGATCCGCTCGAGCTCCTCGTACTGACCGCTGAAGCCGTCGATGTCGTTGCCGAGATGAACGTGCGCGTCGAAGATCTCGGCCCCCTCGGGCAGGACCCGTCGCAGCTCGTCGTCGTAGCTCTGAAGCAGCTGCCGGGCGCGCAAAAGCGGCTCGTCCACGGCCGCTCAGTCTACGTTCGGTCTGGATATAGGATCGAAGCCATGAGTGACTTGATGATCTTCGCCGACACCATTCGGTCGCCCGAGATGCGGCACGAAGTGCCCGTCGCGGTCCCCGACCCGTTTCTGTACGTCGAGCGCAACGGCAGCCGGCACGCGGTCCTCACCTCCTTCGAGGTCGATCGGGTCGCGGCCGCCGGCATCGAGGCCCATCCGCTCGAGGAGTTCGGCTGGGACGAGCTGGTCGGAAAGGGCCCGCGGGAGCAGCAGGCGCTGATCCTCTACGAGCGGGCAGTCGAGCAGCTCGGCGTCCAGGACGCCGCCGTGCCGCCGAGCTTTCCGCTGGGCCTGGCGGACCGGCTCAGGGAGAAAGGCCTCACCCTGCGGCCGGACAGTACGCTGTTCGCCGAGCGCCGCCGGGTCAAGAACGAGAACGAGCTCGCCGGAATTCGGAAGGCGCAGCGCGGTACCGAGACGGCGATGGCTGCAGCGCGGGACATGCTGCGTGCCGCGGAGGCGGGCAACGGCACGCTGATGCTCGAGAGCGAGCCGCTGACGTCGGAGCGGATCAAGGCCAGGATCAGCGAGGTCTTCAGCGAGCACAGCCTCGTCTCCGACGCGATGATCGTCGCACACGGCGCCCAGGGCGCCGAGGGCCACGAGATGGGCTCCGGCCCGATCGCGCCGGGCGAGTCCGTCGTCATCGACCTCTTCCCCCGCGACTCCGACTCCGGCTGCTACGCGGACATGACGCGGACGTTCGTCGTCGGCGACATACCGGAGGAGCTCGCCGAGTACCACAAGTACGTGGACGAGGCACTGCGGCGGTCGATGGAGGCCGTGAAGGCGGGCGCCGAAGGCAACGCGATCTACCGCCTCGTGTGCGACATCTTCCACGAGGCCGGCTATCCCACGCAGCTCTCGAAGCAGGAAGGAGAAGTGCTCTCGAACGGGTTCTTCCACGCGCTCGGCCACGGCGTCGGCCTCGAGGTGCACGAGCAGCCCTGGCTGTCGCGCGACCCGAGCAAGCTTGTCGCCGGCGACGTGATCACGCTCGAGCCGGGTCTCTACCGGCAGGGCTACGGCGGCGTGCGGCTCGAGGACCTCGTCCTCGTGACGGACGACGGGGCCGAGAACCTGACCGACTTTCCGTACGATCTCCGGCCGTGACTGAGACTCAGCCCGCCGCAATCGAGACCATGTTTCTCGAGGAGCGGCGGTACCCGCCGGACCCGGAGTTCGCGGCGCAGGCGAACGCGCAGCAGGACCTCTACGAGCTCGACTTCGAGGAGCTCTGGGCGAAGGAAGCCGAGCGCGTCACGTGGTTCCACCCCTGGTCGACGCTGCTCGAGTGGGAGCCGCCGTACGCCAAGTGGTACCTGGGCGGGAAGCTCAACGTCTGCTTCAACTGCGTCGACCGGCACGTCGAGGCCGGGCAGGGCGGCAAGGTGGCCTACTACTGGGAGGGCGAGCCCGAGGACGACCGGCGGGAGATCACGTTCGCCGACCTCCAGGCCGAGATCGTCCGCTTCGCAAACGCCCTGAAAGACCTCGGCGTGAAGAAGGGAACGCCGGTCGGGATCTACATGGGGATGGTCCCGGAGCTCCCGATCGCCATGCTCGCGTGCGCCCGGCTCGGTGCTCCGCACACGGTCGTCTTCGGCGGCTTCTCGGCCGAATCGCTCGCCGGCCGCTTGAACGACATGGAGTGTGAGCTCCTGGTCACCCAGGAAGAGGCGTGGCGGCGTGGGACGACCGTGCCGCTGAAGCGCAACGCCGACGAGGCGCTTCGCTCGTCGCCGACGGTCAAGCAGTGCGTCGTCCTCCGGCGGACCGGCAACGACGTCCCGATGCAGGACGGGCGCGATCTCTGGTGGCACAACCTCGTCGAGAACCAGTCCGACGCGCCCGAGTCATGTCCGCCGGAGCGGATGGACTCCGAGGACCTGCTCTACCTCCTCTACACGAGCGGCACGACCGCGAAGCCGAAGGGGATCGCCCACACGACGGGCGGCTACCTCGTCGGCGTGGCGGCCACGCACCACTACATCTTCGACGTCAAGCCCGAGTCCGTGTACTGGTGCGCGGCCGACGTGGGCTGGGTGACCGGCCACAGCTACATCGTCTATGGGCCCCTGGCCAACGGCACGACCGGCGTCATGTACGAAGGCACGCCCGACTATCCAGACAAGGACCGCTGGTGGGAGATCGACGAGCGCTACAAGGTCGACATCCTCTACACGGCGCCGACCGCGATCCGGAGTCACATGAAGTGGGGCCCCGAGTACGCGGCGAAGCACGACCTCTCGTCGATACGGCTGCTCGGCACAGTCGGCGAGCCGATCAATCCGGAGGCCTGGGTCTGGTACCGCGAGCACATCGGCGGCGACCGCGTGCCGGTCGTGGACACCTGGTGGCAGACGGAGACGGGGATGATCATGATCACGCCGCTTGCCGGGCTCACGACGCTGAAGCCCGGCTCGGCGACGAAGCCGTTCCCGGGCGTGGATGCCGCCGTCTTCGACGAGCAGGGCAACGAGGTCGGGCCGGGGGGTGGGGGCTACCTCGTGCTCCGCAAGCCGTGGCCGGCGATGCTCCGCGGGATCTATAAGGACCACGACCGCTTCGTGGAGACGTACTGGTCGCGCTACCCCGGCGTGTACTTCGCAGGAGACGGCGCGCGGATCGACGAGGACGGCGACTTCTGGCTGCTCGGGCGGGTGGACGACGTCATGAACGTCTCCGGCCACCGGATCTCTACGATCGAGGTCGAGAGCGCGCTCGTCGACCACCAGAGCGTCGCCGAGGCCGCGGTCTGCGGGCGGATGGACGCGCATACCGGCCAGGCCATCGTCGCCTTCGTGACGCTGAAGGGCGGCGAGGAGGGCACGCCGGAGCGGCTCGCCGAGCTCCGGGACCACGTTGGCAAGAAGATCGGGTCGATCGCCAAGCCGGCCAACATCGTGTTCACGCCGGAGCTGCCGAAGACCCGCAGCGGCAAGATCATGCGGCGGCTGCTGCGGGACGTGGCCGAAAACCGGCCGCTCGGCGACACGACGACGCTCGCCGACCCCGCGGTGGTCGAGGAGATCAGGGAGCGCGGGGCCACCGCTCCGACGGAGGAGTGAACCACCGCCAGCTGGGAACGCTACGCGTCCTAGAGTCACGCCAAAGGATTGAGCGTTGACTCAGAGCGACGATCGGCGCCTGGGCGTCGAGTTATTCAATTCCGTCTGGCGCTTGATGGAGACCCGCGAGGACGACGAGCGGATGCTGCACGCCGCGCACGCGTCGGCATTCCACTGGGCCGAGGCGCCCGAGTGCGAGCCGAAGAATCGCGCGCGCAGCGAGTGGCAGATCTCGCGGGTCTACACGGTGCTCGGTCGCGCCGAGCCGGCGCTGCACCACTCGCGGCGGTGTCTCGAGCTCTGCGAGGCGAATGCCGACGACATCGACGACTGGGACCTCCCGTTCGCCTACGAGGCGCTCGCTCGGGCGCATCGGGTGGCCGGCATGAACGAGGAGGCCGCGGGGTACAAGCAGAAAGCCCAGGAGCTCGGTGAAGAGATTCGAGACCAAGAAGACCGCGACCACCTCAGCGAGGCGCTGGCCTCCATCTAGGGCACCGCTCTCACGGTCTTCTCACATTCCGTCGATACCTTGTCCGCACTGAGCGAACTCCTTCAACGCTTGGCTCAGCTCGACGGCGCCGCCCTCGAGCTAGTCCATCAGCTCCACTGGCACCCGCTCACGGCTGCGTTCGTGATCGCGTCCGCCTGGTGGGTCAAGTGGCCGCTGTTCGCGGCTGCCGGAGCCTGCTGTGACGCGACCAAGAGACGCCTGATTCCGACGGCCGCGCTCTTCGCCGCCGCCGCGGCGGCTGTCGCGGAAAGCGTGACGTTCGTGATCAAGCACATCACCGAGCGTGCTCGCCCACCGCTGGCCGATCCGAGCATCCAAGCGCTGATCGGCATCCCCGATTCGACCTCGTTCCCGTCAGGTCATGCCGCGACGGCGTTCGCCGCCGCGACCGCGGTGGGAATGCTCCACCCGCGGCTCAGACTGCCGCTCTTTGCGCTGGCTGCGGCGGTTGCGCTGTCGCGGGTCTATCTGGGCGTGCACTTCTGGTCGGACGTCCTGGTGGGAAGCTTGCTGGGCGTGGCTCTCGGCGCTGCGACAGTGCTCGTCGCTCGACGGGTCGGATCAAGGCCGCGAGCACGAGAGCGGAATCCCGAACCGGCCGGAACAGGCTTCGCTCGTCTCCGTAGATCGCAGGGATAGGCACCCAGGCCACGTCGAGGCCGTGCACGAGCGCGGCTTTCAGGTGGCGGCTCTCGGCGTCGTAACCGTCAGCGTCCAGCGGCAGGTCGAGCGCTCGCCCGGTCAGCAACCGCATGCCCGATTGCGTGTCGCCGACACGGCGGCCGGTTGCGAGCTCGAGGACGCCGCGGCTGAACTGATTTGCAACCCGGCGATGCAGGGGCATCGCGCCGAGATCGCCGAACCTGTCGCCGATCACGAGCTCGGCCGTCGATCCGGCTTCGTAGAGCGCCTGGATCGACTCGGGTGGATGCTGACCGTCGGCGTCGATCAGGAGCACCGCCGCGGGCCGAGGTTCCTGCTCGAGCGCGCTCGCGATTCCCTCCCGCAGGGCCGCGCCCTTTCCCCGTCGCTTCGGGACGCGTACGACGAAGGCACCCGCCTCGGCCGCGACCCGGTCGAGCTCGCGGGCGGCGTCAGGACTCGATCCGTCGTCGACGATCGTCAGGCCGCGGACCTGCCGGCGCACCTCGCGGACGAGCGAGGGATCGGGGACGTCGTCGTGGCTCGGCATGACCGCCCAGACGTCCTCCGCCGCGACGGCCGCGCTCGGGACCGGCGCGGCGGCCACCGCCCGTCCCGACATCGCCTGCGCGACGAGTGACCGTCCGGCCAGCGCGCTTCCGTAGCCGAGGGCGACGCCGGCCGCGACGTCGATCGGGAAGTGGGCGCCGAAGGCGACTCGGGTCACCGCGTTCAGGCCGATGTACAGGAGGAGCGCCCCCCGGAGCTTCGGCACCGCGAACCACGCCGACGCGGCCAGGGCGGTGATCACGGCCATGTGGCCGCTCGGGAACGACTCGATCGCGGCCCAGTTGTGTCCGCCGGCAAGTGCGATCTCGGCGCGCTCGAAGACCTCCGCCGGCCGCGGCCGGTCATACACGGCGTACAGCGCCTCCAATAGCGCCAGCGCGACCGTCACGGAAACCGCCTCGAGGGCGAGCACGGTCCGGATCCGGCGCGGGCGCGACAGGGCCGCGACGACGAGGATCACCGCGCCGAGGAGGAGATAGTTGCGTCCGGGCTCTTCGAGGATCTCGAACAGAAGGTGAGGCCCGGGACCGAGCTCATTGACCCAGTGGAAGAGCGTCGCGTCGACGTGTTCGAGGTACGTGCCGGCAACGAGCACCCCGCTGGCGAGCACCGCCGCGTACAGGGCTGCAAGGCCTCCCACCCAGCGGGCGGTCCAGAGCGCGCTGGGCCGGTAGCTGGGCATGTGCACGTGGCATCTAGCGAGCGGCAGAAGCGCGGCCAGCGTGACGCCGCCGCTGAGGAAGAAGAGCGTGCGGTAGCTCTCCGTGTACGCGATCAGCCCGCCGGCGAGGGGTAGCGCCAGAGTCGATCCGATCGAGCGGACCGAGAAGAACAGCGCCGTGTATGCCCCGGCCTCGCCCGCCGGGATCATGGAGGCGAGGTACGGAAAGCCCGTCGTCGAGACGATCCCGAACCCCGCTGCTCCCGCGACGAGCGCGGGCGCGACCACGAACAAGTTGGTCGTCAGGGGAACCGCGAAGAGCCCGCCGCCCATGAGCGCGACGCCGGTGAGCAGCAGGGGCCGAAGGAGCTCCGGCCTCTTCACGCGCCCCGCGGCGAACACCGCCACGGCGGTGACGAGACCGAACGCCGCCAGGATGAGAGCAGCACGGGCCGGACTCAGGCCGAGCACATGGTCGGCGTAGAGCACGAAGAACGCGGGCAGCGCCGCGTAGCCCATGACCCAGAGCACTTCCGCCAGCAGCAATGTCCGTACCCCCGGACGTGACGCCGCCGCGAGGTAGTACCTGAGCGGGCGGCCCGGTTCGCTCTCGGTTTCCGTGGCCTCGGCCTCCTTGACCCGGAGCAGAGTTGGGAGCGCGAGAAGCGGAAGCAGGACCGCGGCGACGACGAACGGCGCCCACAGCGCGAGCTCGGTTAGCGCGCCGCCGGCGGCGAGCCCGAGCAGACCGCCGATGAGCAGCGCCAGCTCCTGGGCGCTCGTCGCCCGCGGGCGCTCGCCGCTCGGGAAGAGCTCGGGGACGAGGGCCCGATGAGCGGTCGTGACGACGTTCAAGCCGGCGTATGCGACCGCCGCGAAGACGGCGAGGGCGAGGTACGACGACGACGAGCCGAGCGCGATCGACACGAGTCCGCCGGCGCCGAGGAGGGCTCCCCCGAGCACGAACGGAAGCCGTCCACCCTGCCCGCGGCCTCGTCTCCGGTCACTCCAGAAGCCGACCACGAGCGGAACCGACAAACCGGTCCCCGCGTTCACGAGCATCACGAGCCCGATCAGGCCGGGCGCATCCTCGATGCGGTCCAGGAGCACGGGCAGGTAGGTGGTGGTGACGGCACGTGCTGCGCCGGCACCCACAGCCGCCGCGGCGAACACGATCAGGTAGGTGCTCCGTTGCCGAGTCATGCTCGGCCCACCACGCGGATCGTCCGGGGCTGGACGGCAAGCTCGATTGGGCCGCTGAGGATCGTCGTGTCGGCAACGACCGGGCCGTCGGTCGCAATGCGCACTCGGCGCACGGGTCGAATCCGAACGGCGTCGCGACCGAGATGCGTCCCCCGCTGCAGCCGGGCGAACTGGGCTGCCAGAGAGATGCGGCCACGGGCATCGAGCTCGACCAGCTCGAGGAGGCCGTCGGCCGGATTGGCGCTCGGTGCGACCGGAAGGCGCGGACCGAACAGTGGAAAGTTGACGACGAAGAGCTGGCCCAGGCGGCGCATCTGGAACTCGCCGTCCACCTCGAGCGCAACTGCGACCGGCGCGAAACGAACGAGCGCTCGGAGCGCCGCGGACACTCCGGCAGCCGTGTCGGCCGAGTTGACGCCCCGGTAGCGGGCGCGAGCCTGTGCATGGAAGCCGACGCTGACTCCCTCGAGTGCGATCATCGAGAGCCCCGGAGCCCGAACGGAGATGCCGTCGAGGTCGTGCGGGCGCCCGTGCACGGCGAGGCGCGCCGCGGCATCGAGGTCGAGCGGGACGCCGAGCGCCCGGGCGATGTTGTTCGCCCGGCCGAGCGGGAGCAGCGCTACCTCCGGCTTGTGGCCGTAGACGTTGGCGACCGCATGGAGCGTCCCGTCCCCCCCGAGCAGGACGACGCGGCGCTCTTCCTCAGAGACGAGGTGGTCGAGCTCGTCGGGGGAGCACGTCCGCGTCGCTTCCACGCGGGCCCCCCAGGACCGGAGCATGTAGGCGGCCTGGTCGATGGCCTCCAAATGTCCCCGGATCCCGCTCGCGTTTCCGTTCGCCAAGAGCAGGACGTTCGGCCGGCCGGGCGTCGCCGTCCGGAGGCGCCTGGCCCCGGGCAGGGGCCGCTGGTCGACCCCAAATCCCCCGCTCCGAGCCAGTTCCGACATGGCGCTCCATCGTTAGCCGTTACTAACACCAACGAGGGCGCGGCCTCTGTATTCCGGCTCAGACGAGAAGCTTTTCGAAGCGTTCGGCGTCGTCGAACGGCCCGATCAGGGCGAGGTTCAAGCCGTTGCCGCCGATCACGTCCGCAGCGACGCGCTGGACGTCCTCCACGGTCACCTTGTCGATCTCGCGGAGGATCTCCTCGGGCTCGGCCGCCCGGTTCTCGAGGACCTCTCGGCGCAGCCCGAACATGATCATCCCGTGCGGCGCTTCGGTCTGGAGGACGAATCGCCCCTTCGCCACGTTCTTGGCCTTCTCGAGCTCGTCTCCGGGCACCGGCTCGTCGGCGATCTTCCTCAGCTCGCGCGCGACCGTCTCGATCGCTTCGTCGATGCGGTTGATGTCGACACCCGCCTGGGAGTAGAGGGTTCCCGCGTCGGTGTAGGAGTAGTTCGTCGCGAAGACGTAGTACGCGAGCCCGCGACGCTCGCGGACCTCGGTGAAGAGGCGCGACGACATCCCCGTCCCGAGCACGGTCCCGACCAGCTGCAGCGCATAGCGATCCGGGTGCTCGAGCGGATAGCTGGGAAAGCCCATGCAGATGTGCGCCTGGTCCGACTGCTTCGAGTGGACCTTGACGCGCGGCTCGGAGCCGTTCGCGGCCTCGGTCGGCGCCGGCACGCTGGGATCGCCGCTCTCGACCTCGCCGAGCAGGCCCTCGAGCTCATCGCGGACGCCCTCGGGGAAGTTTCCGGCGATCCCGACGACCATCCGTGGCGCGCGGTACCACTTGTCGATGTACTCGAGGAAAGTCTCCCGCTTGGCGGCCCGGACCGTCTCCTTCCGCCCGATGATGTCCCAGCCGAGCGGCTGGTCGTCCCAGAGGAGCTGGTGGTAGACCCCCGAGATGTAGTCGCGCGGCGTGTCGAAGTACATGTTCATCTCCTCGACGATCACGCCCTTCTCGCGGTCGATCTCCTCGGAATCGAACTTGGAGTTCCTGAGCATGTCGACGAGCACGTCGAACGCGTGCTTCCGGTGCTCGGCGGCGCACTTGACGTAGTAGCCGGTGTACTCCTTGCCCGTGAACGCGTTGAACTCGGCGCCGATCGAATCGAGCTCGTGGCCGATCTGCTGCGCCGTCGGCCGCCGCTCGGTGCCCTTGAAGAACATGTGCTCGGCGAAGTGCGCGATCCCGCTCGTGTCGGGCGTCTCGTAGCGCGAGCCGGCCGCGAGCATGATGAAGCACGCGACCGACTGAACCTGCGGCATCGGCGCGGACAAGAGCCGCACGCCGTTCCCGAGCGTTTCGCGCTGGAAGACGCTCATACGCGCACCCCTTCGAAGAGCTCGCGCCAGGAGTCTGGGATCTCCTGGGATTGGTTGGTCGTGTAGTCGAAGGCGACGAGGACGAATCTGCCCTCGGCGGCGACCCTGCCGTCGGCCCGCACCTCCTGGTCGAGCTCGAAGCTCTTCGTCCCGATCCGGCCGGTCCGGACACCGACCTCGACCTGCTCCCCGAGCTCGATCGGCGAGCGGAAGTCCACCTCGGCCCGGGCGAGGATCATGCCCTCTAGCGGGTTGTCGCCGAGGCCGAGCGACCTGAAGTAGTTCAGTCGCGCAGACTCCATATAGGTCATGAAGACCGCGTTGTTGACGTGTCCCATGCCGTCCAGGTCGCGAAAGCGCACCGCTTCGCGGTGCACGAAGTCGAAGCCGTCCATCGGCCGGATGGTATAGACGCCTCGATGCTTGGCGAGAAGACGCGCGCGGCGATGTGGGCGCAGCCCAATTGGCTCCGTCACGTGCCGACCGACGAGCGATTCCCCGAGGGGAGGCTGCTCTTCACCGGCTGCGGAGCGTCGTTCCACGCCGCGCAAACCGGGGGCGACGCGGTCCAGGCGCTCGAACTCGTGCTTCAGCCCCGCCTCGACGCCGACCTGCTCGTCGCGGTCAGCCACGAAGGGACGACCCGGATGACGCTCGAAGCGGTGCGGGCGTGGGACGGCCCGTCCTGGTTGATCACGGGCGCCGCCGAGAGCGCGCTGGCGGCCGAGTGTGAGCGCACCGTCGTCGTCACGCCCGAGCTCGAGCAGAGCTGGTGCCATACGGCCAGCTATACCTGCGCGGTTGCGGGCATCGCTGCGCTGCGAGGCGAAGACATCGATTGGCTGCCCGACGCGGTGTCCGAGGCGCTCGAGCAGGACGTGGGCGAGCCGCCGCTCGGACGCGTCGTCGTCGCCGGCGCAGGCCCCGCCTGGCCCACGGCGCAGGAGGCCGTCCTCAAGCTGCGCGAGGGCGCGCATCTGCCGGCCGAGGCGCAACACACGGAGCAGCTGCTCCACGGGCACTTGGCTGCGATCGACGAGACGGTTCGCGCGTACGTCATCGACGACGGCCGGCGCGCTGCTGACGCCGTGCGGGCCCTGGAGACGCTCGGCTGCGAGACGACGCTCGTGGCCAGCCGCCACCCCGCCGTCGACATCGTCTTCTTCCAGCTGCTGACGCTCGCTGCCGCGGAGGCCCGCGGCGTCGATCCCGATCCGATTCGCAGGGACGACGAGCGCTGGGAGCGCGCTCGGGCCGCGTACGACTAGCGGTCTTCGACTCGGATCACGAAGCGGAGCGCCTGCCAGCGCTCGTCGATCGCGGCGCTCTTGTTGTCGACGAGCCCGGCGTCGAGCCCAATCTTCTGCACGGTCTCGAAATCCAGGTCGGTCCCGATCTTGGCCGCCTTCTTCGGCCAGGCGATCCAGAGCCCGTCCGCCGGTCCCATCGTGCGCCGCAACTTGGTGAATCGGCGCTCGAGCTCCGCTCGCCTGGTGGTGAAGAAGACGAGCACGTCGACCCCGGGCTTCGCCCCGACCTTCTGGGACAGCGGCGTTGCGGAGTAGTCCTTAGAAGTCGCCGCCGCCACCGGCATCCCCGCCGAAGTCGCCGCCTCCGAAGTCCGGTGTCACGGCCTGTGCGTCGTCGGCGAACGCGGCGGCCATGGTCCCGGCGGTAGCTGCTCCGAAGAACCCCAACGCCCACGGTTGGTAGTAGGAGGGAGCGTCCCAGAACACCCGCCGCTCAGTGCCGACCGGAACGGTGCGCGCCTCCGGCTGCTCGCCGGCCGCGATCCGCGCGGCGTCCCGGTCGCAGGCCGGGACCTTGGTCAACCCGCCGTGAGGCAGCTCCCACACGACGTCCTTGACCGAAGGGCCGTGACGAGGGTCGAAGAAGCACGGCGGCCGCGGCTCGGGCACCGGTTTCCCTGCGAGGAGCGCCTTCGCGGTCGCCATCTCGAAGCGCGCATCGGCGAGGTTGGCGCTGACCTGCCCCAGGTCGCGTGGAGAGCGGGCCCGGTCGAACCGGTCGTCGGCGCGCTGGTAGGCGTTCATCGCACGGGTGTAGGCCTCCTTGGCGTCTGCATCCCGCTCCGCCTCTGCCTCGAGCTCGGTGACGTCCTCGGCCAGGGCCACGAGGTCTTCGCGGGCTGCTGCCTTCACGTCGGCGAGCTCCTGCGCCCGGCGGCGGCGCTTCCTGAGGACGTAGAGGCCGATCGCGCCCGCAACCGCCCCCCAGAAGAGCCACCAGAACGGCACGCCGCCATCGCCGCCTGAATCAGGCTCGACGGCGGTCTGCGGGCGCCGCGCCTCGCCCACGCGACGAACGAAGTCAGAGAGGACGGCGAAGACGCCGTCCGCGCGATGAGCGCGGAAGGCGGCGGTCGCCAGGTCGCCGGCGGGAATGTCGCGGTTGACTGCCCTGAACTGATTCCCGACCACGGCCGCGTGCACGGCCGGCGGATTGGGTCGTGACGATCCGGCGGTTTAGCTCCAACACGACGCCCGTCGCGGTTCCGTCCACCTCGTCCCGCGCGGCCGCCGGGAGGATGGCGATGTACATCGGCCCTCGCGCCTGCTGCTCGATCTGGCGCTCCAAGCGCCGGGCCTCGGCTGCGGTCAGGAGCTTGGTGCCGGGGTGGACGTAGACCGAGTTGCCTCGAGCCGAGCCGGCAGCGCGGTCGATGATCGGCGTCTGCGCTGCGGCTGGCGCAGTGAGCACGAGCGCGGCGAGCGTGACGGCGATCAGCCTCGACGCCATGCCTCGATCAGCTCGCGTTCCCGCTCCGGCTTCATCCCAGCGGCCTCGGTGGTCTCGGCAAGCTCGAGCGTCCCGCGGACGGTGTCGTCGAGCGGCCGGAACCTGAGGCCTGCGTCCAGGGCGCGGGACACGTCGGCTTGCATCATGCCCACAGAGTCCGGGTCGCTGATCCAGAGCGGCAGCTCCATCCACTCACCGACGCCCTGCTCGGCCAGGAAGCCTGGATCGACCCAGACCGGTCGGCCGTCGGCGTCGCCGACCCGCTGACAGGCCTCCACCAGCTCGCTCCACGGAAGACCCGGGTGCGTCGCGTTGAATGGGCCCGCCTCCCGCCGCTCGGCCAGGTCGACGATCCACCCGCCGAGGTCGCGGACGTCGACGAACTGGACGGTCGCCTCCGGCGGTCCCGGGACGACGAACTCGCCACCGCGGGCGACACGGTGTGGCCAGTAGGTGAAGCGTCCGGTGGGATCGTGCGGGCCCACGATCAGTCCAGGGCGAACGATCAGCGCCCGCTCGCCGAAGATTCCCGTGACGACGTCCTCGCAGAGTGCCTTCAGCGGGCCGTAGTTCTCGTAGCCCGGGAGCATCTCGTCGCTCGGCATGTCGCCGAGCTCCGCGCGCGGCGAGTCCTCGGCCGGCCCCGTGCTCAGATCTGCATAGACCGAGATGCTGGACACGAACACGTAGCGCTCGGCGGAATCGCGATGCGCCTCAGCCGAGCGCCGCACGACCGCGGGGAGGTACCCGGAGGTGTCGACGACGACGTCCGAGCGGCCGTCCGGAATCGGATCCACCGCGCGATCTCCCTTCAGCCTCTCGGCCTCGGGGAAGAGGTCCGGATTCGTCCGGCCGCGGTTGAACAGGGTGACCTCGTGACCGCGGTCGAGCGCCGCCTCGACGACCGCCCGACCGAAGAACGCGGTGCCGCCGAGAACGAGCAGTTTCACGGTCTGGTGAACCCTCGTAAGGATTCTTTGAAAACCCTTCGGCCACGCGGGTTCACGTCGATAGCTTGCCGGTGGATCTCATGCTCGGGCCAATCGTCATCGTCCTGCTCTTCGCGGCCGCCTGGCTGCTCGCTCGCGCGACTGCATTCGTCGCGTTGAAGGTGCTGGTCTGGAACGACCGGCGCGTGGCCGACACCGACCTCACGCAGGCAGGTCGGCTCCGGCGGCTGAAGAGGCGTGAGACGCAGGTCTCGATCATTCGCGCCGCCGTCACGTACCTCGGCTTCGTCACCGCCGCGGTCCTCTCCGTCGGACAGCTGATGGGCGGCGTCGACCGGCTGACCGCGCTCGCGGGTGCATCGTTCCTGCTGATCCTCGTGGGCTTTGCGATCCAGCGCGTGCTGATGGACATCATCGCCGGGCTCGTGATGTTCATGGAGCGCTGGTACTCGGTCGGCGACACGATCCAGATCCCGATGCACGAGCTGCAGGGGATCGTCGAGGACGTCTCCCTCCGCCACACCCGTCTGCGGACGCTCGACGGCGAGGTGATCCACATCCACAACTCGCAGATCCCCTCGGTCCGGGTGCTGCCGAGCGGCGTCAAGGAGCTCCAGCTCGAGGTCTTCGTGACCGATCGTGAGCGCGGGGTCGAGATGGTCGAGTCCGTCGTGCAGATTCTGCCCCAGGGTCCGACGACCTTCATCCGCAGGCCCTGGATCGATCGCGTGGACGAGCTCAGCGAGACGCTCGTGCGCATCAGCGCCAGGGCGACGGTCGCGCCCGGTCGCGAGTGGCTAGTGGACGGCTTCTTCGCGGACCTCCTGCGCGAGCGGGCTGAGGACGGCCTGATCGCCCACGGCCCCGTGACCCTCTCCGTCGACGAGTCGGCGGCGAGGAGCTACTCGCGCGCGAGCGCCGCGACGCGGCGGTCGAGCGAGTGGTGGCCGTCGGTCTCTAGAGCGCTCTGAGGTCCGCGCAGCCGGTCCAGCCCTACGGGCGTAATCGACTGGCTATTTGGGTGGCGTACTCACCACGGCGGTTCGTCTACATCGCGTGTGGGGTGGTCGGCGCTGCGGCGCTGACCGCCCCCTTTTTCGTCGGTCGCCGCGCCGCTGGCGCGGCGAACCGCCTCGACGTCGAGCGACGGTGCTCACAGATCGCGGCCGTTGACGCGCCACTTGTAGCGCGGGGCCGGGCTGAGCGACGCGCCCACGAAGCAGCCCCACTCGGCGCTTTCGAGCAGCGGCTCGAGCTTGTCGTCGGGGAGGTCGCCCACAAGCTCGATATCCATTCGACACTCGATCTCGGTGAAGCCGTAACGGTCGTCCTCTTCGCGACGCGTGACGGTTCCCGAGGCGAAGGCGGACCCGTGGGCCTCGACGCCTTGCTGACGCGCGAAGTAGGCGAGGCTCGAGAGCGAGCAGCGAGCGAGGGCGGCGAGGAGGAGATGCTCGGCGTGGACTTCCTCGCCGAGGTCGAGCGGCTGCCCGTCGGCCGACAGCTTGCCTCCGTCGTCGAGGTTGATCCAGTACTCGAAATGTTTCGCCCTCACGGACACCGTCCGGTGCGCAATTTACGGTCAGTTCGTGCGGTTGCGGGTTCTGAACGAGGCTGAGTGCTACGCCCGCTGCTACGGCGACCACGCCGACACCGTTCATCTCGTCGTCTTTGAAGCCGCGCGCCCTCGTTTCGAGAAGACCTTGAGCGGCGAGGACATCAGGCGCCTGTTTGAGTTGCGGCTCGATGCCCGCGACCCCGAGCTCGAAGCCGAAGCCGCCTAGGTGCCCTGCCCGGCAATGCATGCCGGCTTCTGGCCCGCGATCACGCGGCGCCAGAGCCCACCCTCCGCCTCACCAAGGTCTACTGACCTTGGCTCGTTGGAGTGCGAACTCTGGCTTGGTGCTCGCGACCCAGAAACTCGGCGGCATTACCGGACAGGGCACTAGCGCCGTCCCGGACGTCCTCACGCCTGACCTGCGGGTGGTCTTCTGCGGGATCAATCCCGGCGAGTGGTCGGCGAAGGCTGGTGCCCACTTCGCCAATCCGCGGAACGACTTCTGGCGTCTGCTGCACGACGCCGGGTTCACGCCGCGCCTGTTCGCGCCCGAGGAGCAGCAGGAGCTCGCAGCGCTCGGTTACGGGCTGACGAACGCGGCACCGCGGACCACGCGCGGGTCGGGCGACCTACGCCGCGGCGACTTCGAGGGCTCGGCGGAGCGCCTGGCCGGGATCGCCGAGGAGCTCCGCCCGGGCTGGATCGCCTTCGTCGGCAAGGAGGCTCACCGCGGCGCCTTCAACGAGCGACCGGAGCTCGGCGTGCAGGAGCGGCGGCTCGGGGACACGCGGCTGTTCGTGCTCCCGTCGACCTCGCCCGCGAACGCGGCGGTGCCGTATGCCGAGCGGCTGAAGTGGTTCCGGAAGTTGCGAGCCTCTAGCGGCGCTGGGCGATCGCTCGGCGAAAAGCTCGGCCGACGTAGAGCGCCGACTTAACGAAGAAGACCGCACCGAGGATCGCGCGCAGTTGCTTCCCGTTCAACGGCGTCCGCTTCGTCACAGGCTTCTCGATCTTCTCTGCGAACCGCTCGCGCCAGCCGACGAGGCCGGCTTCCAATGTTTGTGTTTTGTTCATGCGCCGCTCCTACCCATGCCGACGATTTGTAACCAAGGCATCGCAGGCGTGGCCGTCCTAAGTCCCATCGTCAACCGCGCCAGCGGTTGGTGATCGGGGTGCGGCGGTCGCGTCCGAACGCCTTGGGCCGAAGCTTCACGCCGGGCGGGGCCTGGCGGCGCTTGTATTCCGCACGGTCGATCAGCGCGATCGCTCGATCGACCACCCCTTGGTCGAAGCCGTCGGTTCGCAACTCCTCCTGGGAGCGGTCGTCCTCGACGTAGGCCTCGAGCACCTGGTCGAGCTCGGCGTACGGAGGAAGCGAGTCCTCGTCCAGCTGGTTCTCCCGCAGCTCCGCGCTTGGCGCGCGTTCGATGATCGATTCCGGGATCAGCTCGCGACCGGCTCGTTCGTTCAGGCGGCGGGAAAGCCTGAAGACGTCCGTCTTGAAGACGTCCTTCAAGAGCGCGAAGCCGCCGGCCATGTCGCCGTAGAGCGTCGCGTAGCCGACCGAGAGCTCCGACTTGTTCCCCGTCGCGACCACGAGCCAGCCGAACTTGTTCGAGAGCGCCATCAGGAGCGTGCCGCGGATCCGGGCCTGCAGGTTCTCCTCCGCGATGTCCGACTCGCGACCCGCGAAGACGTCGGCCAGTGCCTTCGAGAACGCGTCGAAGATTTCGTCGATCGGAATTTCGAGGAAGCTCGTGCCGAGGTTCCTCGCGAGCGCCTCCGCGTCCCGTCGGGTCGCTTCGGATGAATAGCGGGACGGCATCGAGATGGCATGCACTCGCTCCGGCCCGAGCGCCTCTACGGCGAGGGCAAGCGTCAGCGCCGAGTCGATCCCGCCTGAGACGCCGACGACGATGTCCGCGAAGCCGTTCTTCTCGACGTAATCCCGCAGCCCCAACTCGAGGGCGAGCCGCATCTGCTCGAGGTCATCCAGCGGCTCGGCGACGACCGGTTTCGCCGGTCCGGGCTGGTCGCGTGCCTCACCGAGGTCGATCACTGGCGGGTCGGGTACTTCCTGCTCGCGAGCCAGTGCACGCCGCCGGGTGTCCACGAGCCTTCGGGCGATCGCCGTGGAGGCATCGATGTCCACCACGAGCAGGGCGTCCTCGAATGACGGTGCACGCGCGACGACCTCTCCCTCCTCGTCGATCACGATGCTGTGGCCGTCGAAGATCAGCTCGTCCTGTCCCCCGACGGCGTTGACGAGCACGACCCAGCAGGCGTTGTCGCGGGCGCGGGTGATCAGCATCTCCTCGCGCTCGAGCCCCTTGCCGACGTGGAACGGCGACGCTGAGATGTTCGCGATCACATGCGCACCCGCCAGGGCCAGGTCGGTCGCCGGCGGCCCGGGCTGCCAGATGTCCTCGCAGACCGTAGGGCCGATCAACGCCTCGCCGATCCTCAGCAGGAGCAGGTCGCGGCCCGGCTGGAAGTAGCGCACCTCGTCGAAGACGCCGTAGTTGGGGAGGAAGCGCTTGGGGTAGATCGCCTTGACCTCACCGTCCGCACAGATGGCGCAGGCGTTGTAGAGGTCGCGGTCGAGCCAGGGGAAGCCGACGAGCGCCGCGATCCCGGTCGCCTCGGAGGCGATCTGGTCGAGGCTGCGCCGAGCCTGGCGGAGGAACTCCGGACGGAAGAGGAGGTCCTCGGGCGGATAACCCGTGACCGCGAGCTCGGGGAAGAGCACGACGTCGGCGCCCGCGTCGCGGGCTTCACGCAGCCGGCCGACGATCCGTTCGCGGTTGCCGTCGAGATCTCCGACGACGGTGTTGATCTGGGCGAGCGCGAGTCTCACGGTTTTCGCCTCACAGTCAAAAACATAGTCTATCCATCATGGAGCTTGTCATCGACCGGAAGTTTCGCGGTCCCACGGGCTCGGCGAACGGCGGTTACACGTGTGGCGTGCTCGCGTCGTTCATGCATGGGCCCGCGGAGGTCACGCTCAGGTTGGCCCCGCCGCTCGAGCGGCCGCTCGAGGTTGTGACAGAAGGATCGCTGGAGCTTCGTGACGGGGAGCAGCTCGTCGCTGAGGCATCCCGGCGGACCTCCATCTCGATGTCCCCGACCCGATCTCGTTCGAAGAGGCAGCCGCGGCGGAGTTGCCCGACGGCGATCGAGAGAGCGTCTTCCCGGAGTGCTTCGTCTGTGGCTGGAAGAGGGAGGACGGGCTGCGGATCTACGCCGGTTCGGTGGAGGGGCGGGAGCTCGTCGCCGCGACGTGGGTGCCGGCCGAAGACGTGATCTCGTCCGAGTTCGTCTGGGCGGCACTGGACTGCCCCGGCGCCTACGCCGTCGAGTTCGGCCAGCGCGGGAATCCGGTGCTCGGCCGGCTGACCGCGCTCGTCCAGCACCTCCCACACCCGGGTGAGCGCTGCGTCGTGATCGGCTGGCCGCTGGGAGAGGAAGGCCGGAAGCTCTACGCCGGCACCGCGGCGTTCGGCGAGGACGGACGGATGCTCGGCTCCGCCCGCGCCACCTGGATCGCCCCGCTCGGCCTACCTCTCGACAGGAGCTGAGGTAGAGAGTCGGTATCTGGCGCCGGGGCCGGTGGGGTCAGGTCTTGCAATGACGCACCGCTCCCCCGCCTTCGTGTTGCACTGCAAGACCTGACCCCACTCGAAGCAAGCTGACCTCGCGGCGTCAGCGCTGCAGTCGAATCGCGTTGAGGTCTGCCTCGACGAGCTCGTGGGCTCTACGGATCAGGTCCTCGATGTCGTCGTGCTCGGCGTGGAGGTAGCGGCCGGATAGCTTGTCGGCTCGGCCTGAGGCCAGCACGCGCACGAGCCGTGGCGCAAGCTCCGGCGGCGTCCACGGCATGTCGTCGCCGAAGCGCTCGGTCATGTCCGTCCTCACTAACCCGGGGCTGATCGTGAAGACCGGAATCCCGTGCGGCTCGAGCTCCAGCGCCAGGCCCTCGCCGAACCTGTAGAGCGCCGCCTTGCTCCCGCCGTACGCCGTCGTCCTCTGCCCGGGGAGGTAGCTCGATCCGCTGCCGGTGTTCACGATCCGGCCACGGCCGCGCTCGATCATCCCCGGGATCACGGCGCGAGAGACGAGGAACGAACCGAGGACGTTGACCTCGAAAACGCGCCACCAGTCCTGCGGCGACGCCTCCCACGCAGGTTCGACCTCCCAACCTGCGATGCCGGCGTTGTTGACGAGCAGATCGATCGGCCCCAGCTCGCGCTCGACCTCGGCAACCATCGCCTCGGCGTCTCCGGGCGACGAGACGTCGGCCACGACCGCGTGCCCGCCGATCTCACCAGCGACCTCCTCGACCTGCTCGCGCGTCCGCGCCGAGACCGCAACCTTCATGCCACCCTTGGCGAGCTCGCGCGCAATCCCGGCGCCCACGCCGCGTCCCCCGCCTGTGACCAGGGCGACGCCGCTCAGCTCGTCAGCCAACGACTCTCGCGATCTCTTCGAGCGACTCTGGATTCTCGAGCGAGGACAAGTCGCCGGGATCCTCGCCGAGGGCCCGCGCCCGGACTGCGCGGCGCATGATCTTGGCGCTGCGGGTCTTCGGGAGGGCGCTCACGAAGACGACCCTATCCGGGCGGAACGCCTTCCCGAGGTCGGCGGCGACCAGGTCGCCGATCTCGGCTGCGAGGCCGTCGTCCGTCGCCAGTCCCGGCGCCGGGATGCAGAAGAGCCACGCCACCTCACCCTTGACGTCGTGGGGGATTCCGACCGCCGCGCACTCGAGCACCCCAGGATGCTCGACGGCGGCGGACTCCAGCTCAGCCGGCCCGATCCGCTTGCCGGCGATGTTCAGCGTGTCGTCGGAGCGGCCGTGCAGGAACCAGTAGCCGTCCTCGTCGACCGACGCCCAGTCACCGTGCGTCCAGACACCGGGAAATCGCCGCCAGTACGTCTCCAGGTAGCGCTCCGGGTCGTGCCAGAAGCCGCGTGTCATCCCCGGAAAGGGCTTCCGGCAGACGAGCTCGCCGACCTCGCCCGAGTCGACGATCGAGCGGCCGTCGCCGTCGACGACGTCCATCGCCATTCCGAGCGCAGGCCCACCCAGAGAGCACGCCTTGATCGGGATCGCCGGCGTCGGGGAGAGGAAGCAGGCGCCGACCTCCGTCCCACCCGAGCAGTTGATGATCGGCACTCGGCCGCCCCCGACCTGTTCGTGGAGCCACCGATAGGGCTCCGGGTTCCAAGGCTCTCCCGTCGTCACCATCACCCGCAGCGACGACAGATCGGCCTGCGGCTCGCCGTGTGGGATCAGCGCGCGCACGAGCGTCGGCGAGACGCCGAGGATCGAGACCCGCTCCTGCTCGATCAGGCGCCACAGTCGATCGGTCGGCCAGTCCGGCGCACCTTCGGCGAAGACGAGCGTCGAGCCCATCGCCCCGCCGCCCACGACCGTCCACGGGCCCATGATCCAGCCCATGTCGGTTGCGAAGTGGATGACGTCCTCGGGCTTCGCATCGGCCTGGTAGCAGACCTCGCGCGCGATCGAGACGAGGAAGCCGCCCTGGACATGGACGACCCCCTTCGGCCGTCCCGTTGTGCCCGACGTATAGGTCAGGAGGTAAGGGGTCTCAGAGTCGAGCTCGGCCGGCGGCAGCTCACCGGGGCAGTCGGCGACGAGCTCGTCCCACGGAGCCAGCACGACGTGTTCGACTGCCGGCGCCTCGGCCCGGGCCTGCTCGAGGATCTCGAGCATCGGCACCTTCCGGCCGCGGCGCAGTGACGTTCGCGTCGTGATCACGACCTTCGCCTCCGACGCCTGCAGCCGCTGGC
>JBOHAU010000237.1:0-1719 GCA_050698015.1 Gaiellaceae bacterium | reverse complement strand
TCATCCTCGATCTCATGCTCCCGAAGATGTCCGGCACAGAGGTCTGCCGGCGCCTGCGGAGCGAGAGCGCGGTTCCGATCATCATGCTGACGGCGAAGGGCGCGGAGCTCGACCGCGTGCTCGGCCTCGAGATCGGCGCAGACGACTACGTGACGAAGCCGTTCTCGATGGCGGAGCTGATCGGGCGGATCAGGGCGATTCTTCGCCGCCGCCAGCTCGACCGCTCGGGCGCGACGAGCATGCTCCGGGTGGGCGACCTCGAGCTGGACGCGATCCGGCACGAGGTCAGGATCGGAGGCGAGCCGAAGCGGCTCACGCCGTCGGAGTTCAAGCTGCTGCTCCTGCTCGCCCAGGATCCGGAGCGGGTGTTCAGCAGGCGCGAGATCATGCAGCACCTCTGGGACTCGTCCTACGTCGGCGATCAGCGCGCGTGCGACATCCACATCTCGAACCTCAGGCAAAAGATCGAGGACGATCCGGGCAATCCGGAGCGAGTGGTGACCGTGCGGGGCGTCGGCTACAAGCTGACTGCGGTCGGCAGCCGCGGCCTGTGAGCAAATCCATAGGCATCTGCCGCTGAACGCTCAGGCGGCCGTGGCTAGCGTCCACGGCATGGAGCCGGAGTTCGACGTCAGGATGGCGGAGGTCGGGAACAACGGGTTCGTCGTCTCGGTCAGCGGCGAGGTGGACCTGCATACGGCGCCCGAGATGGAGCGAGAGCTCACGGAGGTGCTGCAGCTCGGCGGCAACTCGGTCGTCGTCGACCTCGCCGAGGTCGGGTTCATCGACTCGACCGTGCTCGGTCTGCTGCTCCGCTATAAGCCGCGTTTTCGTTCGCGCGGCGGTGATCTCGTGCTCGTCTCGGACGATCGCCGGATCCTGCGGACCCTGGAGATCACCGGCCTCGACCGCATCTTCCGGATCGAGCAGAGGCTCGGGGACGCGGTCGCAGGCCTCCAAGTCGCCTAGCCGCGTCCACGAGAAGCGCGTTCGCGCGCAGCGAGAGGGGCGAGGGACCCGTCTCTCTCGCGATGGTCCGGTTTAGACAGCGGAGGCGCGCGCCGGAAATGACGTCGAATACGGAGCCACAGGTGCCGCCGCGGCTCCGCAGCACGGAACTCGACGGGCGCTCGCGCCTCCGCTGACCGCCGAAGCTAACCGAGCGAGGGTGAGCGTTCGAGCGAGGCTCTGTACGGGTTTGCTCGCAGTCCGCTAGCGGCGGACGATGCGGAAGCGCGGGCCGGCGATACGGAGTCGAACCGGCGACGACCACGTCATCTCCGGCTTCTTCGGAAGCGACGGGTTCAGGCCACGGACGCGGTAGTACCAGACGCCGCGCTCGACCGGCAGGACGGTTGCAGTCGCCGGTGTGATCGAGGAGCCGACGGTCTGCCACGGGTTCGCGCTCTTGCTCCACTGGATCTCGTACTCGTGGGCGTTCCAGACGGGCTCCCAGGCGACGATCGGCCTCCCGTAGAAGGGCTTTCTCGCCCGCGACGCGGAGAGCAGGCGGCCGCTCGGCGAGAGGCCGGAGATATACGGCGCCCTGTCACCGAGCTTCGGCGCGTTCGAGCGCTTACCGAAGCGGACGGCGCCCGAGGCGCGGCAGGCGTCCTCGCCGACCTCGGCCTCGCGGTACTCGAGCTTCTCGGGAGCGTCACGGCTCGGGGTGGGGGCGATCGGGATGACCTGCCAGTAGTAGCCGCCCCTGGGCCACGC
>JBOHAU010000236.1:0-19388 GCA_050698015.1 Gaiellaceae bacterium | reverse complement strand
GAGCTGCGCTTTCCCCTTCGCGGTCGTCGCCGCGGCTGCGGCACGCGGCGCCTCGTCGCCGTCGAGCACTCGGATCGTGGCGATCGCCGCGGCGAAACTCCCGACCAGCGCAAGCGCCGCTACGACGAGCGCGGCGGGACGACGCGCTCGGGTCGTCGAGATAGCCGGCGCCGCGCGCGGCCGCTCGAGCGACCGGTCGTGACGCAGAACCGCTCCTTCGAGCTCGCGCAGCGCGGGGCTTGGCTCGAGGCCGAGCTCCTCGTCGAGCATCCGGCGCGCGTCGCGGTACGCCTCGAGGGCTTCTGCTTGCCGCTCCGATCGGTAGAGCGCGACGATCAGATGGCGCCGTAACGCCTCCCGTAGTGGATGCTCCGCTACGAGGCCCTGCAGCTCGCCCACGAGCTCGCCGTCGACGCCTGCGGCGAGGTCGCGCTCGATCCGCTCCTCGAGGGTCGCGAGCCGGAGCTCTTCGAGCCGGCGGATCTCGTTCTGGGCCCACCCCTCGTAGGTGAAGTCCGCAAGCGCGTCGCCCCGCCAGAGCTCGAGCGCTTCGCGCAGCTTGCCCTCCCCGCGAAGACGTTCGAAGGTCGCGACGTCCAGATCGCCCTCATCGATACGGATGAGGTAGCCCGCCCCCTCCCTGAGCAGACGATCTGTCCCGAGAATCCGCCGCAGCCGCGAAACGAGGACGTGGAGGTTGTCGGCCGCTCTCGCCGAGGGCTCGTCGCCCCAGAGCGACTCGATCAGGACGTCTTCGGAAACCGGCTGGTTCGGCTGGAGAAGCAACAACCCGAGCAGCGCGCGCTGCTTGGTCCCGCGGACCGGGACCTCATCATCGCCGTCGCAAACCTGCAGGCTGCCCAGGATCCGAAACTGCATACCTTGGTTGGTACCACCGTGCCCAGGGCCTTTCAACAGGGTTAGCCCGGATGGGTCAGATTGCAAGCGCGCTGCAACCACCGAGAAACCGGTGTGCGCGAAAAGGGGAGCCGTGCAGTGCATTCCCTCGAGAAAGGAGCGAACCATGATTCGCCTTCGCCTGCTCGCCGCCGTCGTTGGCGCACTGATCGCCGGCCTGTTGGTGGCGACGATCGCGGCTGCCCAAACCGACGAAGGCCCAGGGACAAAGAGCGAGTACTCGTTCGGAGTCGGGAACTTCGGTCCCGGTTGCTGGGAAACCCACGGCGGCCCGTTCTGTACGCCGTTCGACTACACGATGCGCCTGATTGGCGTCGGCCTCGGGGAAAGCGGTCGGGCCTGGGGTGAGTTCGAGCGTCGAAACAACCAGAGGGGCACGTCTCTCACCGGGCAGGTCACGTGTATGACGGTCGAGGGGAACCGAGCCGCGATCGGCGGCTTCTTCACGATCAAGGCGAGCTCTCAGCCGGGCTTCGAGGTCGGTGATCCGTTCGTGTTCTACGTCGAGGACAACGGCACGATCGGAACGTCGACGGCTGACCGGATCAGCGCGCTGGCGGCGCTTCCGGCGGACGACCCTGACCGGCCGCTCATGCCTGACGCATTCCCGTGGGTCTGTCCTTCGGCCGACTCGATCTACGGCTACCTGCCGCTGACGAGCGGAGACATCACGGTCGCCGAGCAATGATCGTTCGGCTGCTGCGCCCCCGCCGTCCTACCCGGTGAGACGCTCGACGAGCCGGTAGACGCTCTTCGGCTTCGGGACGTGGTCGAGGGCCAACGGGCCCACGACCACCGTCCCGTAGCCGAGTAGCTGCCCCGGAAAGGTTTGCTCTATCTCAACGGCCTCGACGGCGGCCAGCCGCACTGAACGAGCGTGGCGCCGCATCGTCCCCGTGACGACGAACACCTTCTCCGTCGTCACGACGACCCGCGTACGCTCCCACTTCCAAACCGCTCGTAACCCGACGAACGCGCCGACCGCGACGATCGCCGCCCCGCCGAGGGAGAGCGGCCACGGCACGGTCGTGAGCACGCCGCCGACACCGGCGAGGACGATGGCCCAGACGAGCGGCCGCGCGAGGACGATCCCGTGCCGGCGCGCCTCCAGGCAGACCTCTTCGTCACGATCCGCGAGCACGCTCGCGGCTTCGCTCCGCCGGAAGCGTTTCCTTCCGCACGAACGGGAACAACTCGGCCGTGCGAAAGACCGCTGTCCATGCAGTCGTCGCGGCGCTCGTCATCCTCGGCGTCGTCGTTGCCGCGCTCGCCCTCTGGAAGTTGAAGATCCTGCTGGCGCTCCTCTTCCTCGCCTTCACGGTCGCCGCCGCTATGCGACCCGGAGTCGAGGCGCTCAGGCGTCGAGGGATCCCGCGCGTCCTCGGCATCCTGCTCCACTACGCCGCGCTCTTCGGGCTGCTCGGCCTCGTGCTCTGGGCAGTCGTCCCGCGCGCCGTGAATCAGGTGCAGGAGGCGATCGGCGACTCGGAGGACGAGACAGGTCTCAAGGGGGAGGTGCTCGGCTGGCTCGATCGCCGCTTGGAGCGGCTCCCGCAGCCGGAGGAGCTCGTCGACCCCGCTGTCGAGGTGACGCTCATCGGCGTCGAGATCGCCCTCGGCATCCTGTTCGTCTTCGCAGCGGCCGCTTACTGGATCTTCGAGCGCGACGACGCGGTTCGGCTCGTGACCTCCCTGATCCCTCGCCCGCGCCGCAAGATCGTCCGCAACACGTGGGATCTGATCGACCTGAAGCTGGGCGCCTACGTCCGAGGGCAGGCGTTGCTGATCGTCCTCGTCGCGACAGTCCTCTCGATCGGCTTCTGGGCGATCGGACTCCCGTTCTGGCTCTTGATCGCGATCTTCGCCGGGATCGTCGAGATCGTTCCGGTGATCGGCCCGCTGATCGCCGGCGCGCTCGCAGTCGGCGTCGGGCTCACGGTTTCGCTCGGCGTCGGGCTCGCCGCCGGCCTGATTGTCCTCGTCGTGCGGCTCCTCGAGGACTACCTCGTGATCCCCCGGGTCCTCGGCGATGCCGTCGGCCTCTCACCGCTCGTCGTCCTCGTCTCGGTGGCCGCGGCGACACTCCTGTTCGGCGAGCTCGCCGTGCTCGTCGCGATTCCACTGGCGGCCGTTGCGGCGACGCTCTTCGACGTGATCGTCCGCGACAAGGATCCAGCCGACCAGGACGTGCCGACGGTGCTCTTCCCGGCGCAGGACGCCGAGAGCTAGGCCCTGCGCCAGCGGCCGAAGATCAGACCGCCGATGGTGAAGCCGAGCCCGAAGGTTCCGAGCGTGAACGCGCCCAGCGCCACCGCCTTCCGGACCCGCGCCAGGCGCTGCCAGCGGCCGAGCGCCTCCTGTTCCTCGGACGTCAGCGGTTCTCCGCGGCGTTTCTTCCGCAGCGCGCCCCCCGCGCGGAGCCCGAGGTAGAGGTCGTCGAAGATCTCAGTAGGCTCATCGACCACGCCCTGAGTGTATAGCCCGGCCTGGTCGGCAGCGGCTCCCGCCGGGCGAAGCCAGGCTCCACCGCTGCCCCAGACGAGGGCTAGATAGCCTGCCCGGCTGTGTCCCCCCGCCGGACACGTGTTCTTCACCTCTCGGACCTGCATGTGGGCACCCGCGACGAGCCCCGGATCGAGCCGGGTCTCGTCGACCTGATCGAACGGATCGACCCCGAGCTGATCATCGCGAGCGGCGACCTGACCCACCGAGGCCGCCCCGACCAGCACGACCGCGCCGCCGACCTCCTGCAGGGCCTCGGGCGGCCGATCTTCGCGGTGCCCGGAAACCACGACATCCCGTACACGCCGATCGCCCGCTTCACGCGCACCTTCGAGCAGTTCGAGCGCCGCTGGGAGACGACCGAGCCGACCTTTCGCTCCGAGCACCTGCACGTCGTCGGCCTGAACTCGGTCCGCCCGTGGCTCCACCAATCCGGTCGGATCCGGGCGGGGCAGCTGCGGGACGCCGCACACCGGCTCGCCGGTGCGCAGCAAGGCGCGCTGAGGATCGTCGTCCTCCACCACCATCTGGTGGGTGCACCGTGGCGGTCGCGCAAGAAGCCCGTGCACGACCGCAGCCGAGTGCTGGCCGGGCTGGTCGACGCGGGCGCCGAGCTGATCCTGGCCGGCCACATCCACCAGGCGGCGGTCAGCGAGCGGCACGAGTTCGAGGTCGTCTCCGGAGAGATACGCGGCGCCGTGGTCTCGATCGCGCCGGGGCTCGGCCAACCGCGGCCGGACCGACGCGGAGAGGCCCGCGGTCTACTCGTCTACGAGAGCGAAGAGGAGGTGCTGTCCGTGGAGACCTACATCTGGCGAGAGGACGACTGGGGGCTCACCGCGGTGCGCCGCTTCCCGCGAGGTCGCGAGCCGCTGGCCGCCCAGCCGTCCTCGACGCCATCAGAGCTCAGTACCAGCGGCCCCTGGCGAACCCGCCGAAGGCGATGAGGCCGATCAGCGCGATGATCAGGCCGATCCAGAGGTTCCACACGATCGCCAGGATGATCCCGACGATCACGAGGATCCCACCGAGGCTGATCCCACCCATACTGCTCCTTTCCGCCCCGCTTTCGCGGGGCCTCACTTTGAGCGGAGGCGCGGGCGAAGCCCGCACCTCCTCGAAACGGCACCGCAAGCGGCGCCTCAGGCCCCGCCCCGGGCCTAGGTGACCGGTCGCCTCCCGACGACCATGCGGTAGATGACGAGCAAGAGGAGCGCACCGACGATCGCGGTGAGCCACGAGCTGATGTCGAAGAACTCGTCCATCGGATCGGCGTCGAACAGCGCTCCGGCCAGGAATCCTCCCAGGATCGCACCGACCACGCCGATGATGGTGGTGATGATGAGCCCGCCCGGATCGTCCCCGGGCAGGAGCGCCTTGGCGATGACGCCAGCGATCAGGCCGAGGATGATGAACGCGATGATGCCCATGAGGTCTCTCCTTTTCGTTGACCTGACCGGCATTCCCCGGCGGTCTGCGGCGGAAACTAGACCTCCCTCGAGCCCGGCCCCGTGATCGGGCGCCTCTGCACGAGCTTCCGGTAGGCGATCACGATCAGCGTCGCGGCGAGGACTGAAAGGACGAAGACGCCCCCGACGCCGAGCCCCACTGCAACCGCCACGATCCCTCCGACGATCGAGCCGACGATCCCGAGCAGGATCGTCATCCAGATCGGCATCGGGTCCGGGCCGGGAACGGCGAGCCGCCCGAGGGCACCGATCACGAGCCCTGAAATCAGGATCGCGATGACGTCGCCGAGACCCACGCGCGGAGCCTAACGGGAGCCCGCCGCCGAAGCGGCGGGCTCCCGTGGGAATGCGGCTATGGAGAAGCGACCAGCGTCGGACAGTTCGGCGCGGTGGCGCCGTTCGAGTCCGCGCAGTTGATCCGGCCGTTCGGGAACGCCTTCACGCTCGGGCTCAGCGGCGACGTCGCCGTCACGTGGTCGGCGAGGACCTGTTCCATGATGTCCTGCGTGGTCATCCGGCTGACGAAGTTCGGGTACGAGTCGCCGCCGTTCGCCATGAAGTCGTTCTCGGCGATCTCGTAGCTCGACGCGGCGGTCAGGTCGACCGGCGTCGCCGTACAGTTCCCGGTCGCGTCGGCGCGTACGGCCGACGTCACGCGTGACATCGCCGGCAAGGCGATGTCGTACGTGAAGCAGAGGCCGGAGACCTGTGGGAAGCGTCCGTTCGGCGACGGCATCTGCGAGACGCCGTTCTCGAGCATCGTCTTCAGCTCGGCGCCGTTTACCGTCAGCGTGACGACGATGTTCCCGAACGGCAGGACTCCGAGGACCTGCCCGCGGGTGATCGGGTACGGAGGCGGTGTGAAGGCCGGGCAGAAGTCGTCGGCGTTATCCGTCGTCGGGCACGTGAGGTCTGCGCGGAGACCGCCCGAGTTCGTGATCGCGAACTCGACGCCGATCGACTCGTACTTGCTGCGCATGGCGTCTGTCGTCACGTTCCCGACCAGCGACTCGCAGAGTCGCCCGTCGGCCCGCCCGCACTGGTCTGCCCGCGGGATCGCCTTCGTCGCGCTTCCGATCGTCGTGCCGAGGATCGGCTTGAGCTGTTCGTTCAGCTGGTTGATCCGCGCCTGGATCGTCGGGTCAGGCGTCACGCCGATGTCCCACGGCTTGTGGAAGTCGGCGGTCTTGTAGACGACTGCCTTCTCGCTCTTGTCGACCACCAGCCGCACGCGGGTGAACCGCACGCCCTTGCTCAGGTTCTCGACGAGCAGCACGCCGTTCGCCCGCGTGGTGAGCACCTGGAAGTTCGTGTGGTCGCCGATGACGGCGTCGACGCCGACGACGTCGTCGGCCAAGTCGACGAGCGGCCCTGTCGGCGCGGTCAGGGTGCCGGCAGTCGCGCCGAGATGGCCCATCGCAACGATCACGTCGGTCTTCTTCGCCAACTTCGCAGCCTCGGCGTTCACCGCCTCCGTCGCGTTGCCGACGTGGAACGGGTCGAACGAACCGGGGAAGACGAGCGTCGGTGCGTCTTCGTTCGTGAACCCGATCAGTCCGAGCTTCGTGTTGTTGAAGTGGAAGATCTTCGACGGCGACCACTCCGGAGGCGTCTTTCCGGCCGCGTCGACGACGTTCGCCGATAGGTACGGGAAATCCGCCAACGGGATCAGTGTGTTGCGGAGATACGCCTGCCCTTTGTCGAAGTTGTGATTCCCGAGCCCGTCGGCCGAGAAGCCCATGAGGTTCATGAACTCGATCGTCGGCGTGTCGCCGAAGAAGGCCGAGATCGGCGGCGTCGCTCCGACGGAGTCGCCGGCGGCAACCGTGAGCGACCGCCCTCGCATTGCCTCCGCGCGGTAGAGGTCGAACCACGGCTTCAGGAACGCGGACCCGCCAATCGCGAACACCGGGTTCGTGGTGCCCGCAGCGGTGAGGTTGTCCGCCGCTTCGCTGAGCGGAACCAGCTGGCCGTGGTAGTCGCTGATGTCGAGGATCGTCAGCTCGCGCACGTCGCCCGTGTGCGTGACGATCTTGTAGAGGATCTTGCCGGCTGCGTTCTGCGGGCCAGGAATGCCCAGCACGAAGGCCAGCGTCGGCGCGAGATCGATTGCACGGACGCCGCGGACGTCGTTACGGTGCCGGATCCCCGGCCCGGCGGCGACGAACGTCGCGTGCATGTTCACGTCGCGCTTGAGGTTCACCAGGTCGGGCAGATAGCCGTGCTGGCCGAAGAACTGCGAGAAGGCGATGTTCTGACCCGCCGTCGCGGCGTCGAACTGGTACGGAGGCCTCGAGACGACGACGACGTCCCCGCTGCGATTCGGATGGAGCGCGTCGGTGCCGTCGACGTTGCGCAGCTCCTCTTTCCTCATGATCCTGGCGATCACCTGGGCGTTGGTCGAGCTCGGTCGCGCCCCTGGGCCGGTCGCGACACCAGGGTCGGCCAGGCTCTGGAACGCGTCGATCGCCGCCGCGCGCACCTGCTCGTACGTGACGCCGGGCGGAAGCGTCGGGTTGACGTAGATCTGCAAGGCCGCGCCGGCCCAGCAGGCCTTGGCGAGATCCAACGGCGAGCCCGCCCGGCAGTTGCTCAGCGAGCCCGCCAGCGAAGGATCGCCGCTCGGATGCAACGAGATGGGCACAGGGGTCGGATTGCCCGTCGTCGGTGCCGGGGTGATCGTCTTGTCGAAGAGGATCTTCCGGGCGTTGATCGCCAGCCACTGCGGTGCGAAGCCGTGGTCGGACGTCGTCATCACCGTCGTCTCCTTCTTTCCCATCAACTCGCGGCCTAGTGCGAGCGTCTCGTCCGCCTCGGCGTAGGCCGCGCGGATGTACCCCTCGCGCTGCGCAAGGCGGTTGTCGCGGGTCCCGTCACCGTTGACGTCGTCGAAGTACGGGTTCGGCCTCCCGTCGATGTCGGTCCTCGTGCGCAGAGCTGTGAACTGGTGCTGGAACTCGTCCGTGACCGGGTTGCCGAGGAACATCACGTCAGGCTCGTAGTGGAGGTCCTCGATGATGTAGTGCATGTACGCGAAGATCGAGTCCTTCCACTTGAGGCCCTGCTCGACGTACGTGTCTTCGTCGACGATCAGCGCCTCGAGCGGTGCGAAGTCCGCAGCCGTGTTAGTCGGGAACTGCGAGGCGAGCGTCTCAACGAACGCGTCCGAGCCGGCCGGTCCGAGCGCGTTGTACATCGCGTTAACACGCTGGACGGAGGTGAAGTAGAGGCGGAACTGGGACGCATCCGCGTTCAGGTCGATCAGCTTCATGTAGAAGCCGGCCGTCTTCCCGGCAAGCGCGCCGGCAGTGGAGGTCAGCGTCAGCTTCCGGTCTTCCCACTGGCCACGCCATAGGGGCACGATGCCGGCGCCGTTCTTCCCGGCGCTGCGGTTGACGACGACGATGCGGTCGTAGTTCACGCTGCTGTCGTTCGTCGAGTCGTAGATGTAGACGTCCCAGTTTCCGTCGTCGCTCCCGGTCATCGGGTCCGGCCCGTCGCCGGGCACGCGGTTGTCACCGTGCCGGAAGAAGGTTTCCTTCGCCGGGCTGCCCGGCGCAGAAGTCGGCACGTTCGTCCAGCCCGCCGCGGGGGCCAGGTCGCGCCGCTGGTACTGCACGCCGAAGCTGTTCGCCAGGGCCGGCTGCCCGGGCAGGTTGTAGTTCAGCGTGATCCCGCGGCCGCCGATGAACGTTCGGAAGTCCACGACAGGCCCTTGGAGCGCAGGTGTGAGCCCTCGGGCCGCAACCCACTCCATCGCGAGGACCTTCTTTCCGGCTCGTTCAGCCGCCTGCAGCAACGTGTCCGCCTGCAGGATTCCGGTCTGAGCGAAGCTCGACGTGTTGTTGAAGATGTCGCCGGTTCGGTGGAACGTGTTGTTCGTCGAACCGTGCTCGCTCGGCCACGCGCCGGACGCGAGGGTGTGCCAGCCAACGCCGGTATTCGGCGGGAACGCCTGCTTGAGGCCGTTCTTGCCCGTCACGCCCTTGCGCATCAGTTCCTTGTACGTGGGCATGATCCCGAGGGCCGCGTACCGCTCCATCAGGTCGGGACGCATGCCGTCGGATGCGAACAGGATCGCCTTCTGCGATCTGGCGCCGCCGCCCGGGCGGTTGCCGTTGTCGCCGTGACCTGCCGACGGCCCTGCAAATACGAGCACTGCCAGTGCGGCGACCGAAAGCGCAGCGGCGCCGCCGAGACGACCGAATCTCTTCACGATGCTCCTCTCCCTTGCTTCCCCCCTGAACCGTGACGCGCCGATCCTACGTGCTCCTGGGAAAAAATTGAAGTAGCTATCTGGAGTACAGACGGTAGCCGCCTCACTCGAACGAGGGAAAGCCTGGAGTTCAGCAGCCTGGGCCCACCGTCCGATAAGCCCTCGGTGAGCCTTCTGCCTGCGGCAGCAGAGCCTTCGCGGCCCCGTGCGCTGTCGTCCGTGCCGGACGAGCGCGAGGAGCTCGCTGCACTCCATGAAACCGCACTAGGCCTCATCGAGCGGCTCGACCTCGGTGAGCTGCTCCAGGCGATCGTCGACCGCGCCGGCGGGCTCGTCGGCACGCCGCACGGCTACCTGTACCTGGCCGACGCCGACGGGTCTGCGCTCGAAATACACGTCGGGACCGGCGTGTTCTCGTCCTGGGTGGGTTTCCGGCTTCCGAGCGGAAGTGGCGCGGCCGGAAGGATCTTCGAAAGCGGCGAGTCGCTCGTGGTCAACGACTACCACGCGTGGGACGGGCGTCAGCCGGATTTCGACGGTGTGCCGTTCACGTGCGTGGTCGGTGTGCCGTTGCAGGCGGACGGCCGGACCACGGGCGTCGTCGGGCTCGCCCGCCTCGACGAGGATCAACCTTTCGGAGACGCCGACGTCGCGCTGCTGACCCGCTTCGGCCGCCTCGCCTCGCTCGCGCTCGAGAACGCCCGCATCTACGCGACCGCTCAGGAGGAGCTCCGCGAGCGCCGCCGCGCTGAGGAAGACCTCGTCGAGACCGTCGCCCGGCTGCGTCGCGCCGAAGCGGCGCTCCAGCTCAGCCAGGCCGAGACCATCCGCCGGCTCGCGTTCGCCGCCGAGTTCCGGAATGCCGAGACCGGCCGGCACACCGAGCGGATGAGCCGTTACTGCGAGCTCCTCGCCCGCAAGCTCGAGCTCGACGACGAGCGCTGCGAGCTGATCCGCCTCGCGAGCGCGCTCCATGACGTCGGCAAGATCGGGATCCCCGACCGGATCCTCCTCAAGCCTGGAAACCTGACGGAATCGGAGCGGCGGGTGATGGAGCGGCACGCCGAGATCGGGCAACGGCTCCTTGCAAACTCATCGTCCGAGCTGCTCGACGTCGCGGCGACGATCGCCCTGACGCATCACGAGCGGTACGACGGCACCGGCTACCCGCGCGGGCTCGCCGGTGAGTCGATCCCGCTGGAGGGGCGGATCGCGAGCGTCGCCGACGTCTTCGACGCAATCACGAGCAACCGGGTTTACCGCCCGGCACTCGAGCTCGAGGACGCGATCGAGGTGATGCGGGAGGGCCGCGGCACACAGTTCGATCCGCTCGTCCTCGACCTCTTCCTGGCGGCGCTCGGAGATGTGCGTGCGATCGCAGAGGGTCGTGCTCCCGAGGGCGAGCCGCGCGAACGCCCTCGGCCGGCTGCGCCCGCAGAGGACAAGCCTCGCGCGTCGCAACCCCTACGCCCCCTCAGCGTCGACGTACTCGCGGCAAGCGTCCGGCGGGCCAAGGCCGCGCTTGCCGGGGGCGGCGGCCGGGAAGCGATCGAGCTCGCGCTCGGCGCGCTCGTCGAAGGGCTCGAGCGGCGAGTGCTCGCGAGCGTCTATGTCCTCGAGCACGAGCGGCTCTGGATGGTCTCCCAGCGTGGCTATGACGAGGTGCGCGACGGCTTCTCGCTCGACCAGGGCGTGATGGCGCGAGCGGTCCGGACCGGAGAGACGCAGTTCGTGGGCGACACGAGGAGCGATCCCGATTTCATCCCCGAGTTCGCCGGGATCACCTCGGAGATCGCGGTCCCGTTTCCCGTGGGCAGGGCGTTCGGCGGCGTGCTCAACGTCGAGACGACCGGTGCGACCTTCCCGCGAGAAGCCGTGGCACTCTTCGAGGAGCTAATCCCGCTCGTTTCCGAGCGCGCCGAGGAGATGCGCGCCGCGTTCGGGCTCGATCTCGCGAGCGTGGCCCGTCTCTGCGTCCACGCGAGCTCGCTTCGAGGTGTGCCCACGATTGCGGAGTTCGCCGCGCGCACGCTCGCGCGGCTCCTCGATCTCGACGCCGCGCAGGTGAGCCTGGTGCGCGAAGGGGGCGCCTACCAGCTCGCCAGCTTCTGGCGCCGGCCCGAGTCCTCGCTCAAGCCCCTCGACGAGGCCAAAGTGCGCCGCGTCGCGGACCTCGACGCCGAGTCCGGCGCCAACGCCGCGTACAGCATCCTCGACGGAGTCGTCTGGCTGCCGCTGCGTGTGGCGGGAGGCGCCGTCGGAGCCGTGATCGGCCGGACCGCCGCCGCCGCGGAGCTCAGCCACGAACAGGTCGAGGCGGCGACGCTCTTCGCCCAGCACACGGCCGCCCTGATCGACGTCGGTCAGGCCCTCCGCCGCGAGCAGCGCGCCGCGGTCACCGACTCGCTGACGGGCCTCTTGAATCGGCGCGGGCTCGAGGACCGACTCGGCGAGGAGCTCGTGCGCTGCCGCCGGAACGGTCATGAGCTCTCGGTCGTGATGATCGACTGCGACGGACTGAAGGCGGTGAACGACAGCGGCGGCCACGAGCTCGGGGACGTCGTCCTGCAGCGGGTTGCCGAGTGCCTCCGCGAGCACAAGCGGTTGGCCGACGTCGCCGCGCGGCTCGGCGGCGACGAGTTCGTCGTGCTCCTGCCGGAGACCGGCGTGGGCGATGCTCTCGGTATCGCGGAGCGCTTCCGGAGGGAGCTCTCGGCGACCCCGCTCGTCGACGGGCGGACGATCACGGCGGCACTCGGCGTCGCCAGCTTCCCCGCGGACGGGGAAACCCCGGCGGCGCTCCTGCGGATCGCCGACCGGACGCTCTACGCGGCCAAGCAGAGCGGCGGTAACCGCACGCTCACGGCCGCTTCGACTTCGGGTTAGCGCAACGCTACGCTGACTCGATGCGACGCGCGGTCGTCCTGCTCGCGGTCGGCCTCGGCACCGTCCTCGTCATCGGCTTCTCCGCACGAGGGGACGGGACCGGCGCTTCGCCCGTGCGGCCGACGTACTACCAGAGCGTCAAGCCGATCCTCGACGGGCGCTGCACCGGCTGCCACTACCGCGGAGGCATCGCCCCGTTCGCCCTGACGAGCTACGACGCGGCCCGCCGGAATCGAGTGGCCATGGCCGACGCGGTGCGGCGTCGCCTGATGCCCCCCTGGCACGCCGAGGCCGGGCACCGGCGCTATCTCCACGACCCGTCGCTCACGACCGCACAAATCGCCCAGATCACTCGTTGGGCGGAGCTCGGTGGGCCCAGAGGGAACCCCGCGCAGCCGGCGCCGTCGCTGCCGTCCGTGGCGCCGCATCTATCACGCGTGGACGTCCGCACGGCGATGCGCCAGGCGTACATGCCCAGGCGCTACGCGGGCGCCGACGACTACCGGTGCTTCGTGCTGCCCTGGGTGCCCAACCGGCGGACCCACGTCACCGGCTTCAACCTCCGGCCGGGCCGCGCGAAGCAGGTGCACCACATCATCCTCTTCCTCGCCTCCCCGCAGAACGCGGGCACCGTCCAGGGCTGGGAGGCCCAGGACGCCCGCGCGGGCTACGGCTGCTACGGCGGGCCCAGCGCCTCGGGACGGACGCAGCTCGGCTTCCAGTTCCTCGCGGGCTGGGTGCCGGGGTCGTTCGGAACGGACTTCGCCTCGGGCACGGGCGTCCGCGTCGAGCCCGGCTCGCGCCTGGTCTTGCAGGTCCACTACAACCTCGAGGGCGTCGCCGCGCGGCCCGACCGCTCGGTCGTCGAGCTGAAGCTCGACGATTCCGTCAAGAAGCGTGCGATCTTCGCCCCGCTCGTCGACCCGATGTGGGTCATCAGCCCGCAGAGCTTCAGGATCCCTGCGAAGCGCTCGCCCATCGTCCATTCCTTCGAGGCGGATCCGAGCCAGCTCTTCGGCTTCTTCGCCGGCGACATGGACTTCAGCCGCGGGTTCGTCGTCCACTCGGTCCTCCACCACATGCATCGGCTCGGCAACCGCGGACGGGTGACGCTTGTGCGCCGGTCAGGCAAGCGGGAAGTGCTGCTCGGCGTCAGGCGCTGGGACTTCAACTGGCAGCGGGAATATCACTTCGCCGAGCCGGAGCGCTTCGAGCCCGGCGACCACCTCTCGATCCGCTGCGAGCACTCGAACCCGACGCGGCGCACGCGGACGTGGGGCGAGAACTCGTCCGACGAGATGTGCATCGCCTTCCTCTACGTCTCTGAGCCTTAAGCCGCAGCTTCGGCCGCGGCCTGCAGCTCGCGGCGGAGCTCCTTGATCTCGTCGCGAAGCTTCGCCGCATACTCGAACCGGAGCTCTTCGGCGGCGGCGAACATCTCCTCCTCGAGCGTCACGACGAGCCGCTCGAGCTCCGCAGCCGACATTCCCTCGACCTTTTTCGCTCCGCGCCGCCGCTTCGGCACCGTCGGCGCCTCGAGCGAGAGGAACTCGGCGATGTCGGAGACGCCCTTCTGGATCGACTCGGGCGTGATCCCGTGCTCCTCGTTGTAGGCGAGCTGGACGGCGCGCCGGCGGTTCGTCTCGTCGAGCGCTCCCTTGATCGCCTCCGTGTGCTTGTCGGCGTACATCAGCACCTTGCCGTTCGTGTTCCGAGCGGCGCGGCCGATCGTCTGGATCAGCGCCGTCTTCCCGCGCAGGAAGCCTTCCTTGTCGGCGTCCAGGATCGCGACCAGCGAGACCTCCGGTAGGTCGAGCCCCTCCCGCAACAGGTTGACGCCGACGAGCACGTCGAAGTCGCCGAGCCGGAGCTCGCGGATCAGCTGGATCCGGTCGAGCGTGTCGATCTCGGAGTGGAGGTAGCGCGCCTTGACGCCCGACTCGAGCAGGTAGTCGGTCAGGTCCTCGGCCATCTTCTTCGTCAGTGTCGTGACCAGGACCCGCTCTCCCGCCTCCTCGCGCCGCCGGATCTCGTTCAGCAGGTCGTCGATCTGGTTGCGTGTCGCACGGAGCTCGACCTCGGGGTCGACGATCCCGGTCGGGCGAACGAGCTGCTCGGCCACGCGAGTCGAGTGCCGAAGCTCAAAAGGGCCCGGAGTCGCCGACACGAACACCATCTGCGGCACCTTCGCCAGGAACTCGTCGAAGCGCAGCGGCCGGTTGTCGAGCGCGGACGGCAGCCGGAAGCCGAAGTCGACGAGCGTCTGCTTACGGGACCGGTCGCCCTCGTACATGCCGCCGATCTGGGGAACCGTCTGGTGCGACTCGTCGATGAAGACGGCGAAGTCGGACGGGAAGTAGTCGATCAGCGTGTACGGCGCGGATCCCGGCGGGCGGCCGTCGAGGATCCTCGAGTAGTTCTCGATCCCGTTGCAGAAGCCGAGCTCAACCATCATCTCGACGTCGTACTCGGTGCGCTGGCGGATCCGGTGTGCCTCCAGCATCCGTCCCTCCGACTCGAACAGCTTCACTTGCTCCTCGAGCTCGTGGCGGATCTCGTCGACGGCCCGCTCGATCGTCGGCTTCGAGGTGACGTACTGCGTCGCCGGAAAGATGTTCAGGTACTCGAGCCGCCCGTAGACCTCGCCGGAGAGCGGATCGAAGTGGGTGATCTGCTCGATCTCGTCGCCGAACATCGAGATCCGATAGGCGGACTCCTCGTAGGCGGGCTGGATCTCGATCACGTCGCCCTTGACCCGGAAGCGCCCGCGGCCGAGGAAGGCGTCGTTGCGCGTGTAGTGGATGTCGATCAGCTTCCGGAGCAGGAGGTCGCGGTCCTGCTCCTCCCCCACGTGCATCATCACGACCCGCTTCTCGTACTCCTCCGGCGACCCGAGGCCGTAGATGGCCGAGACGGAGGCGACGATGATCGTGTCGCGCCGGGAGAGGAGCGAGGAGGTCGCCGAGTGCCGGAGGCGGTCGATGTCGTCATTCCGCGACGAGTCCTTTTCGATGTAGAGATCCGCCTGGGGGACGTACGCCTCGGGCTGGTAGTAGTCGTAGTACGAGACGAAGTACTCGACGGCGTTGTCGGGGAAGAACTCCCGGAACTCGTTGCAGAGCTGGGCCGCGAGCGTCTTGTTGTGCGCGATCACGAGCGCCGGCTTGCCGACCTTCTCGATCGTCCACGCCATCGTCGCCGTCTTGCCGGTGCCTGTCGCTCCGAGCAGCGTCTGAAAACGGTCTCCGGCCCCGAGCCCCTGGGCGATCTGATCGATCGCCTCCGGCTGGTCGGCGGTGGGAAGGTACGCGTCGGAGGTCTTGAACTCGGCCATTGAGGGAAGGCTAGCGGGGTCATGAACGACCGCCGAGAGCCGCAGTACGAGGCCTACGCCGCGATCGTCGGCACGTTCTTCGCCGGCCTCGGCGTCGTCTCGCTGCTGGCCAGGCGCTCGCCGCCGGCGACGGCGCTCGACCTCGTGGCGCTCTCCGCAGCGACCTTCAAGGCGTCGAGGACGCTGTCGCACGAACGCGTCGGCAGCTTCGTCCGCGAGCCGTTCGTCGAGGGCGAGAACGAGCGGCCCGCCGGCGAGGGGCTCCAGCGGGCGCTGGGGGAGCTCGTCATCTGCTCGCGTTGCGTGGGGACCTGGGTGGCCGCGGGACTCGCGTCGACCCAGATGGTCGCGCCGCGTTTCGGTCGTGCGTTGACATGGACCCTCGGTGCCGCCGCCGCCAACGACTTCCTCCAGGCCGCGTTCGCGGCTCTATGTGCCAAGGCGAACGAGCTGGAGGAGCAGGCGCCCTAGGCGGCGAGAGATTCCTGGTACACCTGGCACCTATGATCGTCCGCGCTCTCACGGCGGAGGACGCCGATGAGTTGGCGGCGCTCTTGGCTGAGAGCAGAGAATGGCTCGCTCCACACGAGCCCGTTCGCGACGAGCGATTCTTCACCCCGGATGGTCAGCGCGAGCGGATCCAGAACGAGGGGTCGCACGCCTTTGCGATCCTCGCTGACGACCGCATAGCGGGGACCGTGACGATCTCGAACATCGCGCGCGGCCCGTTTCAGAGCGGCAGTTTGGGCTATTGGATTGCCGAACCATTCTCTGGCCGCGGCCTCACGACGAGAGCAGTCAGCGCGGTCGTCGCGATCGCCTTCAGCGACTTGAGCCTCCACCGACTCGAGGCCGCCACCCTCGTTGACAACGTTCCGTCCCAGCGAGTACTGGAGAAAAATGGCTTCGAACTGATCGGCCTGGCTCGCCGCTACCTCGAAATTGCCGGCGAGTGGTCTGATCATTTGCTCTTCCAGCGAACGGCGGGTTGATCACCAAGCTGGAGGACAGTACGCCCTAGAGCTACTTCGGTGCTAAAACCGGTCCATGTTGGAGTTTCGTGTCCTCGGCCCGGTCGAGGTGTGGGATGACGAGCGCGCGCTCCAGCTCGGCGGCCCGAAGCAGCGCGCCTTGCTCGCGCTGCTACTCCTAGACGCGGGCCGCGTCGTCTCCACCGACCGGCTGATCGACGTCCTTTGGGGCGAGCACCCCCCGGCGACGGCCGCGACGTCCCTGCAGAACCTCGTCTCTCAGCTCCGGAAGCTCCTCGGCGCCGACGTGCTCGTCACGAAGCCGCCCGGCTATCGCCTCGAGATCCAGGCCGAGCAGCTCGACCTCGAGCGCTTCCGCCGTCTCGTCGAAGGCGCCCGGCAGGCGCCGCCCGCGGAGCGCTCGAGCAAGCTGCGGGAGGCGGTCGCGCTTTGGCGCGGCGCGCCGCTCGCGGACCTGGTCTACGAGGACTTCGCACAGAACGAGGTCGCCCGGCTCGAGGAACTGAAGCTCGTGGCCCTCGAACAACTCTTCGAGGCCGACCTGGAAGTCGGTCGCGACGCGGAGCTCGTGTCCGAGCTCGAAGCCCTGGTCGCCGAACATCCTCTGCGCGAGGGATTTCGCCGCCACTTGATGCTCGCGCTTTACCGCTCGGGACGCCAGGCGGAGGCGCTGCAGGTCTACCACGACGGGCGTCGAGAGCTCGTCGACCAGCTCGGCATCGAGCCCAGTGCCGCGCTTCAACAGTTGCACGGCGCCATTCTTCGCCACGATCCGCAGCTCGAGGTCAACGGCGCGCGGCGCGACCGCTCGCTCGACCCGATCACCGAGGTGGTCGAAACGATGCTCAGCGGGAGGCTCGTTCCTGTCCTCGGCGCCGACGTCGCCGAGCTTGCAGCTCATTTGTCAGAGCGTTTCGAGTATCCGGACGACTCCCCGGAGTTGCCGCGAATCGCCCAGTACGTCGCGGTGATGAGGGGCGCGGGGCCGTTGCACGACGAGCTCCATGCGCTGCTCCACGCAGACGTTCCGCCGACCCAGGTGCACCGCTTTTTCGCGTCGCTGCCTCCGCTCCTTCGCGAGCGCGGGGCGCCACACCAGCTGATCGTGACGACGAGCTACGACCTCGCGCTGGAACGCGCCTTCCTCGACGCCGGGGAAGAGTTCGACGTGGTCTCGTACATCGCCACCGGCCGGAATCGCGGCAGGTTCTGTCATCTCGACACCGAGGGCCGGGGAACGCTGATCGAACGGCCGAACGAGTACGCGACGGAACTGTCGCTCGAGCGACGCACCGTGATCCTCAAGCTCCACGGCCAGGTCGACCCCACGAATGACCGGGCCTGGGAGAGCTTCGTCGTCACCGAGGACGACTACATCGGCTATCTCGCGCACAGCGAGGTCGGCAACGTCGTGCCGGTTTCGCTCGCGGCGAAGCTGCGCCGCAGCCACTTCCTCTTCCTCGGGTACACGATGGCCGACTGGAATCTCCGCCTGCTGCTCTACCGTCTGTGGGGCGACCAGCCGCTCAGCTATCGCTCGTGGGCGGTGCAGGAGGAACCAAGGCCGTTCGAGCTGGAGTTCTGGAGGCGGCACGACGTCAACGTGATCGACGTTGGGCTCGAGGAGTACGTCGAGGCGCTCGCGCGGCACGTAGGCGTCGAGCCTGCCGGAGTCGCCGGGTGACCGACGCCACGCTGGCTGCACCGCCGCGCCCGTACAAAGGGCTTGCTGCATTTGCGGACTCCGAGCTCGACGCCCTCTTCTTCTTCGGGCGGGAGCGCGAGATCGAGGTCATCGCGGCGAACCTGATCGCGGCGCGGTTGACGGTCCTGTACGGACCCAGCGGCGGCGGCAAGACATCGCTGCTCCGCGCCGGCGTGACGCAACGCCTCCGGAAAGAGGGCACGGCCATCGCCGTCGTCTCCAACTGGAGCGGCGATCCAATCAGCGGGCTGCTCTCGGCGGTCGAGCGGGAGGTACGCCGCGTCGCGCCGGACGCTGCGAGCCCACCCCCGGGATCGGTCGCCGAGATCTTGTCGGGGTGGACGCGGCGCCTCGGCGCCGATCTGTACGTCGTCCTCGACCAGTTTGAGGAGTACTTCCTCTACCACGGAGCGGACGGGGACGCCGGGCCACTTGCCGCGCTCGCGGAAGTCATCAGGGACCCCGGCACGCGTGTGCACGCCCTGCTCAGCGTTCGCGAAGACGCGCTCGCACAGCTCGACGCGTTCAAGACGCAACTGCCGGGCTTGTTCGGCAACTCGCTGCGCCTTGACCGGCTCGACCGTCGCGCTGCGACGCGCGCGATTCGCGGCCCGCTCGAGCGCTACAACGAGCTCGTCGCCGCTGAGGAGGCCATGGAGGCGGAGGATGAGCTCGTCGAAGAGATCCTCGACTCCGTCGAGGCCGGGCGGATCCAACTCGGCGATGTCGGCCGGGGCGGAGCCGACGAGAGCCCGGCGGAGCGTGGGAGGATTGAAGCTCCCTACCTCCAGCTCGTGCTCGAGCGCCTGTGGGACGTCGAGACTGAACGGGGCTCCACGCGGCTTCGGCTCGAGACGCTGCGCGAGCTCGGCGGTGCGTCACGGATCGTCGAGGACCACCTCGAGCACGCCATGGCGGCGCTCTCGCCGGGCGAAAAGGACGCGGCCGCGGCGATGTACAACCACCTCGTCACGCCGTCGGGCACGAAGATCGCGCATCGTGCCGGGGACCTCGCGCGCTACGCAGCGGTTGACGAGGCTGAGGCCCAGCGCGTCCTCGAGCGGCTGGCGCGCGAGCGGATCGTTCGAGCCGGGGAGAACGGCTCTGCAGGCGCGCAGTACGAGATCTTCCACGACGTCCTCGCCGACGCCGTGCTCGCGTGGCGGACGCGCCACGAAGCCGACCGCCGCGTCGAGCAGGAGCGAAGCGAAGCGAGTCAGCGCCAGCGCCGGCTCCTGGTCGCGTCGGGCGCGTCGCTCGCGGCCGTTGCCTTGCTGGCCGGTGTCCTCGTCTACGCGCTCTCCCAGCGCAGCAGCGCACGCGAGAACGCCAGGGAGGCGCGAGCCGGCGACCTCGTTGGCCTCGC
>JBOHAU010000235.1:0-23193 GCA_050698015.1 Gaiellaceae bacterium | reverse complement strand
GCGCAGGCCCGTGCCGAACTCCTGCCGGGCCGGCTGCTGTTCGAATTCGAACGCGAGTGCTTCACTCTGCCGCATGGTTCCTCCGTGCGGACTGTAGGAGCCTCCACGTGCTGCAGCGTCCCCCGTTCAGGTCACTCGTAAAGGTTCCGTTTGGAAGGAAGAAAAACGTGGGAGAACGCGTTATTACTGATCGAGGCGGCGCGTGGTGCGGTGAAGTAGCTGTGCGCCCAGAACCTGAACGACCTTCGGAGAAGTGATGCAGTTGACTGAGTTTGCCCTGGGTAGGGATGCCCTAGATCTAGATGCGGCGCTTGCCGCTTTCCTTCAGCATGCGCAGGAGCGCGGCTTCGTGCGTGCGGACGAAATCGACGCGCTCCGGCAGGAGTTCGAGCTCGACGAGGAGACCCTCGCCGCGCTCCGGGCTGTCCTGGACGAGGCGGACGTCGAGATCGAGGAGGTACACGACGAGGAGGTGGGGGCCGCGGAGCTGGATCTAACGCCTTCGGCGCCGACCACGACCGACAGCCTGCAGCTGTTCCTGAACGGCATCGGCCAGTACGACCTGCTGACCGCCGACCAGGAAGTGGCGCTCGCGAAGCGGATCGAGCGCGGCGACCGCGCGGCGAAGGAGCAGATGGTGAACGCCAACCTGCGCCTGGTCGTCTCGCTGGCGAAGCGCTACCAGGGACACGGCGTACCGCTCCTGGACCTGATCCAGGACGGCGTCATCGGCCTGAACCGCGCGGTCGAGAAGTTCGACTGGCGCAAGGGCTTCAAGTTCTCGACCTACGCGACGTGGTGGATCCGCCAGGCCTGTCAGCGGGCGGTCGCGAACCAGTCCGCGACGATCCGCGTGCCGGTGCACGTCCAGGAGCGGCGCCAGAAGCTGCGCCGGGCGCGCCAGCGGCTTGAGGCGGCCGAAGGCCGTGCGCCTTCGACCGAGGAGCTGGCCGAGGCGGCCCAGCTGAAGCTGGAGCATGCCGAGGAGGCGCTGCATGCAGTCGAGGCCTCGGTCTCGCTCAACCAGGCGATCGGAGAGGGCGACGCCGAGTTCGGGGACCTGTTCGCCGACACCGACGCCGACGATCCGGTCGAGCTGGCGGACACCTCGTTCGAGCACCAGCGCCTGCGCCAGGCGCTCGGCTCGCTCGACGCGCGCGAGCGCAGGGTGCTCGAGCTGCGGTTTGGCCTCGGAGAGAGCCGAGGCGAGCAGCGGAGTCTCGAGCAGATCGGCCGCGAGCTCGGACTGACGCGCGAGCGGATTCGCCAGCTCGAGGCCAGCGGCATGAAGCGCCTCGAGCAGCTGCTCGACCAGGAGCCGGCGCTGGTCTAACCGACGGACGGGGCGGGAGCGATCCCGCCCCGTCGTCCGTTAACGCCTACTTACGATCGCCGTTCTTGCGGTGATGGCCGTTGTTTCCGACCTGGCCGCGAATCTCGCCGCCGGTCCACCTCTGCGAGTGGACGTTCGCGTATACGAGGCCTCGGCGAAGTGCCCGGAGTGCCTCGGTGAGCGATCCAGGCTCGATCCCCTGGGCGGCCGGGCCGACCACGTCGGCCGCGTCGATGACGCCTTCGACCGTCCCTGCGCTGGCCGGGCACGGTGGCTTGTCGCCGCCTCCACAAAGGAACGCGATGACGCCGCCGTTCACGTCCTTGTCGGCGAAGTGGATGTGGGCAAACAGGGCGGGAGTTTCGAGACCCTCGTACCTGAGCACGTAATGGATCCCGTCGGACCGGACCCGGGCCCGGAAGGAGCCCTTGCCGGTCGTGGAGATCGACGGCACCTCTTCCCAGCCGTTCAGTCTCGCCTTGCCCCCCTTGCCGTTGTCGTCGTGGGCGAATGCGGTCGAGGCCACGAGTACGGCCAAGAGCGCAATCACGAGAATTGACGACGTCAAGACGACCTTCTTCATGGTTCCCCCTTAGGTCGCTGGTCGTACGGCGAGGATACTCGCGCAAAGTGGTTACGAAAGTGTGAGCGCCCGGAAGGCTAGATCTCGAGCCGAGAATCCTCGAGATCGAGGTCGCGTTCGACCCGCCGCATGACATCGTCGCTGATGCGTCCGTCGCGCCGCAGGCCGACGACGGCAGCCCGCTCGGCTTCGAGCAGCTCGCGCCGAAGGCGCTGGAAGTCCGCCGACTGCTGCTCGATCGCGCCGTCTTCTTCGCCGTCGAGCCGGGCTTCGAACCGTGAGCGCCGGAAGGTGTAGAGGCCGCGGAGACGGTCCGCCGTCTCGGGCCGCACCCAATCTTCGTCGAGCAGCTCCTCCAGGCGTTCCAACGCAGCCTCCGCTGCGCGGATGCGTGCCTTCGTGTCCTCCTTTCGTTCGAGACCGTCGTCTTCGAGGTGCAGGCGCTTGATCAGCGCGGGCAGCGTCAAGCCCTGCCCGAGGAGCGTCGTCAGGATGACCGCGAACGCCAGGAAGATGATCAGCTCCCGACCGGGGAACGGCGCTCCCGCGTCGGTCTCCATCGGGAGCGCTAGCGCCGCCGCGAGGGTGACGGCGCCGCGCATCCCCATCCAGCCGATCGCGGCTGGATAGTCGCGGGGGCCGACGACGAAGACCCACGCGAGGCGGACGAGGATCACGGCCGCGGCCACCAAAGACGCGTCGACGATCAGGCTCTGCGTGGATTCGTTGTCGAGCGCGCCGAGGATCGGATTCAGCTGCAGCCCGATCAGCGTGAAGAGGAGCGCGTTGACGACGAAGACGAGCGTTTCGAACACCGCCCGCGCCTGGATCCTCATGGGCGGCGTCGACAGTTCCGGAGCGCGCCAGCCCAGGTAGACGCCGATCGTGACGGCGGCGAGAACGCCGGAGACCCCGAGTGCCTGGGCGGGTATAAACGCGAGGTAGCCGCAGAGGAGGGCGATGAGGATCTCGGCGGGGATGTTGTCGAGCCGGATCCGCACGAGCGCGACGACCCACCCAACGGCGAGGCCAACGGCGATCCCGCCGACCACGCTCATCGTGAAGTCGAACCCCGCGCCCCAGATCGAGAAGCTTCCCGTGACGACCGCGGTGACCGCTGAGCCGTAGAGGACGAGGGCCGTGGCGTCGTTGACGAGGCTTTCGCCCTCCACGACCGAGACGATTTTCCGCGGGACGCCGAACCGCCGGGCGATCGCCGTTGCCGCGATGGGGTCGGTCGGCGAGACGATGGCCCCGAGGACGAAGCAGGCGGCCCAGCTCAGGTCCGTGGCGGCGTGGGCGACCGCCGCGACGCCGAGCATCGTGGCCACAACGAGGCCGACCGCGAGCAGCGAGATCTGCCGCAGGTTCGCCCGGAGCTCGCGCAGGCCCGTGAAGAATGCCGCGGAGTACAGGAGCGGCGGCAGGATCCCGACGAGCACGAGCTCCGGAGGCAGCGTCAACTCCGGGACGCCGGGAATGAATCCCAGCGCGAGACCGCCGAGCACGAGCAGGATTGGATACGGAACGCGGAGCGTCGGGGCGAGCGCGGTCAGACCTGCGACGGCGGCGAGCAAGGCGAGGAGCACGAGCTCGTCACGTCCCGAGAGCTCCATCGCCAGAGGATACGAGAGCGTGGGGGAACCTCTGGTTTCCTCACGAGGCTCCTCCGTGCGAGCGGGCTGAGCGGATCAAGAGTGGACGGGGCGTGCGCCGGCGTCGCTCAGGTACGTGTCGTTCTGAACGCTCTTGCACCGACGGAGTGGCCACTTCGGGGACGGTCACGTTCGACGACGTAGGGCGATGCCGGGTGCCCGGTCCGGCACCTCACCTAGCCGCGCAGTCGCGCCAGCTGGAACGGAAGTAACGCGAGGCAGGCCCACTCCCGCACGATGAGCGGGAATGGGCGCGGGCCGGGCGTCGTCGCGATCCGAAGCCGAATCCCGCTTCCGCGCAGCGCCGCCTTGAACAGGATGCCCGCCCGCAGCCGGTGCCAGCGCGACGTGACGACGACGAGCTCCTTCGCGCCGAGCTCGCGTGCCGCCGCCGCCACGTTCCTCGCGTTGTCGGCGGTCGAACGTGCGTCGGAGTCGCAGACGAGCACGACGTCCGGCCCGGCCCACGCGCCGCGCATCAGCTCGGCCTCTCCGGAGAGAATCACCGTCGCCGCCGGTGACGCCAGAGACTGGGCATGGGCGAGCCGATGTGCGCAGACCGGGTGGAGGTCTCGATCGCGCCGCCTGGAGTAGCCGAGCACGGCGATCAGGTCCGGCGTCACGGCTTTCGCCGCCGCAGATACTCGGCCGTGATCAGCGTCCCGGCCACGGTCAGGACCAGCACCAGCGCCTTCTTCCCCTGCAGCTTCGACTCGCCGCTGGCGCGCTCGCGCATCTCGACGGGAACCTCGTCGACCCGCAACCCCTCCTCGTGCAGGCGCAGGACCGCCTCGACCTCCGGGGCGCCGCTGGAGTAAGGGCGCGCGAGGATGGGCATCGCCTTGGCGTTGACGGCGTACATCCCACTCGTCGCATCGTGGAAGGGCCGGTCGAGGACGACCTCGATCGACCGCCGGAGCAGGCCCGTGCCGAGCCGCCGGACGGCGCCGGTGTCGTAGCGCTCGCGGGAGAAACCGTTGCCACCCGGGGTCGCGAACCGTGACCCGACGGCGACGTCGCACTTGCCACTGCGCACGAGCTCCAGGAGCTTCGCGAGCTCCACGACTGGGTGCTGGCCGTCGGCGTCGACCCGGCCGCAATAGGCGTAGCCCTTCTCGGCTGCGTAGCCGTATCCCGCAGCGATCGCGGCGCGCAGGCCGCGGTTCTCCTCGAACGAGAGCACCTCGGCGCCGTGCTCCCGCGCGACCTCCGCCGTTCGGTCCGTCGACCCGTCGTCGATCACGAGGACGTCGGTCGCGGGAATCTCGCCTTTGAGCTCCGTCAGCACGCCGGGCAGGTTCTCCGCTTCGTTCCAGGCGGGGATGAAGACGAGAGTGTCCTTGGCGGGCGCCATGGGCTAAAGGAAACCACGTAGCGCCGCGGCTGTCGTCACGCCGAGGGCGATCGCAGGCAGACTGGCACCCCCGAGCGCCGGGATCTGGTTGCGCCACAGGTTCGACGGGTCCGGGAAGCCGTGCAGCAGAAGCACCGGCGTGCCTTCGCCCTCGTCGCGTACGGCTAGCACGACCCCGTCGCCTTCGCGCCTGCCCATCCGAGGCGAGTATGGCTACCCCCAGCTCCGAACACCGGGGGCCGCCATTGTCCAGCCCTGGCCGCGCAGCGAGCCTGAGTGGGTCAGGTCTTGCATTGCGTCACAGCGAGGTCGCTGGCCGGAACCGCGACTTGCAATGCAAGACCTGACCCCACACACAAGCGAAAGGACGCACCCATGAGGCTCAATCTCGCAGCCCGCGCGGGCCGTTGGAGCGCCGCGCACTGGAAAACCGCCACCTTCGGGTGGCTCGCCTTCGTCCTCGTTGCCGTTGTCCTGGGCGCGGTAGTCGGCACCAAACAGCTCGGGGACAACGACGGCATTCCCGGTGAGTCCGGGCGGATGGCGAAGATCCTCGACGAGAACTTCAAGCAGCCCGCCGGGGAAACCGTGTTGATCCAGAGCGACACGCTCACCACCGGTAGCCCGGCGTTCGAAGAGGCTGTGGACGACGTCACCGAGCGGCTCTCCGCAATCGGCGCCGTCGCGAATCTCCGCAGCCCGCTCGACGAGACCAACGCCGGCCAGACCTCGGCCGATGACCACTCGGCGATCGTCCGCTTCGACATTCGCGGCGATCCCGAAAAGGCGGTCGACAAGATCGATCCGGTACTCGCCGCCGTCGACGAGGCCAAAGCGGCTCATCCCGGCCTCTCCATCGGCGTGTTCGGCGATGCTTCGGCGGAGAAGGGAATCGGCGACTCGGTCGCTAAGGATCTCGAGCGGGCCGGGCTGCTGTCGCTGCCCGTGACGATCGTGATCCTGATCATCGCCTTCGGCGCGCTCGTCGCCGCGGGCATCCCCCTGCTGCTCGCCCTCACCGGCGTGATCGCGACGATGGGCTTGCTCGCGATCCCGAGCCAGATCTGGCCGGTGGACGACAACATCAGCGCCGTGGTGCTGCTGATCGGCCTGGCGGTGGGCGTCGACTACTCGCTCTTCTATTTGAAGCGTGAGCGGGAGGAACGGGCCGCGGGCCGCAGTGAGAGCGCCTCGCTGGAGGCCGCCGCCGCGACGTCCGGTCGCGCCGTGCTCGTCTCCGGCCTGACGGTGATGGTCGCCATGGCCGGCATGTTCCTGACCGGCGACAAGACGTTCGGCTCCTTCGCCATGGCGACGATCCTGGTCGTGGCGATCGCGGTCCTCGGCTCGCTGACCGTCCTTCCGGCGCTCCTGTCGCGGCTGGGCGATCGGGTCAACAAGGCCCGCGTGCCCCTTCTCTTCCGCCTCCAGCGGCCGGGTGGCGGTCGCGGTTGGGGCTGGATCCTCGACCGCGTCCTGCGGCGGCCGGTCGTCTCGGTCGTCCTCTCGGCCGGCATCCTGGTCGCGCTGGCGCTGCCTGCGCTCGGAATGAAGACCGTGGTGCCGGGCGCCGAGGCGCTCCCGAAGGACCTCGAGGCCGTTCAGGTCTACGACCGGCTCCAGAAAGCCTTCCCGGGGGAGGCGGATCCGGCGGCAGTCGTGGTCCGGGCACCGTCGATCGACGCGCCCGAGGTACGGGCGGAGATGGAGAACCTGCGCGCCAGGGCGCTCCAAAGCGGGCGCGTCCACAAGCCGGTCACGGTCGAGGTCAACGAGGCGCGGACTGTCGCGCGGATCGAGCTCCCGATCGAGGGCTCAGGTAGCGACGACGCGTCCTACGCCGCGGTCTCGGAGCTCCGCGAGGAGATCGTTCCGGAAACGGTCGGCTCACTCGACGGTGTCGAGGCAGGCGTCACGGGCTCGACGGCGATCTCGAAGGACTTCGGCGACGCGATGCGCGACAAGGCGCCGCTGGTCTTCGCGTTCGTCCTGGCGTTCGCGTTCATCTTGCTGCTCGTCGCCTTCAGGTCGATCGTGATCGCGGTCAAGGCGATCGTGCTCAACCTGCTGTCGGTCGCCGCCGCGTTCGGCGTGCTGGTGCTCGTCTTCCAGCACGGCTGGGCCAAGGACCTCCTCGGCTTCGACTACACCGGAGGCGTGATGGCCTGGCTGCCCGTGTTCCTTTTCGTGATCCTGTTCGGGCTTTCGATGGACTACCACGTCTTCATCCTGAGCCGCATCCGTGAGGCCTACGACGGCGGGATGAAGACCGAGGACGCGATCGCCCACGGGATCAAGACCACCGCCGGTGTCGTGACGAGCGCCGCGATCGTGATGGTGTTCGTGTTCTCGATCTTCGGGACGCTGTCGCTGATCATGATGAAGCAGTTCGGCGTCGGGCTCGCTGTGGCGGTTCTGATCGACGCGACGATCGTCCGGGCCGTGCTGCTACCGGCGACGATGAAGCTGCTCGGGGATTGGAATTGGTACCTCCCACGTTGGCTCGTCTGGTTGCCCCGAATCAGGCTCGAGGGGACCCCGACGAGGCCCGCATCGGAGGTGATGAGATGAAGCAGTTGCTGCGACCATTCGTCGATCCGCAGACCTACCGGGCGCTCCTCTACTTCATCGCCACGGCGGTCATCGGTTCGGTCGGCCTCGCCTTGCTGATCGCGGGCTGGACGACAGCGATCGTGTTCGCGATCACGCCGCTGGTCGTTCCGGTCCTCATCGGTTTCAGGCTCGGCGTCGGCGCTCTCGCCGGCGCCGAGGCCACCCTGGCGAGGGAGCTGCTCGGCTCGACCGTCAGGCCGCGGACGGAGACGGAGGCCGTGGGCTTCTGGGCCCGCGGTTTCGCCGTCCTCCGGGATCAGGCCTTCTGGAAGCAGCAGGCGCACCTGCTCCTCGCTTGGCTGATCGCGATCGCCGCGCTGACGCCCTTCAGCCTCGGTGTCCAGACGGCGACGATCCCGCTCTACTACGAGGCAGCGGGTGGAACGGATCTCTTCGGGATGTCGGTGGATACCCTCGGCGAGGCCCTGCTGGCGCTGCCCGCGGGTCTTGCCGTGCTCATCCTCGGCGTCTACCTCCTCCGACCGTTCGCGCGGCTCTCGCGCTGGGTCGCCGGGCGGCTGCTCGCCGACGAAGCCGGCCGGCCCGCCCGCTCACAGGTCGAGCTGAGCGCTCTACGCCGGCGGGCGCTGACGATCACGTCCCTGGTCGCGACCACGCTCGCGTTCGGGCTGATCGCGATCTGGTGGCTGACGACGCCGGACGGCTACTTCTGGCCGATCTGGCCGCTGCTCTCGCTCTCGCTGGTCGTGGGCGGCTTCGGATGGATCGTCCTCGTCCTCGAGCGCCCCGAGCCTGCGCGGTATGCGCTCGGCAGCCGGGCACTAGCGATCCAGATCGGGACCTCGGTGGTGCTCGTTGGCTTCCTCGTCGGCGTCTGGGCGGTCACGACCAACGGGTACTTTTGGCCGATCTGGGTGGCGCTCAGTCTCACACTGCTCGCCGCGCTCAGCGCGGCGGGCGTCTACGGGCAGCGCGAGCACCGGATCCGGCGGCTCGAGCAAACACGAGCCGGCGCGGTCGACGTCCAGGAGACCGAGCTTCGTCGGATCGAGCGGGACCTTCACGACGGCGCCCAGGCCCGCCTGGTCGCGCTCGGCATGAGCCTCGGCCGGGCCGAGCAGGCACTGGACAACGACCCCGAAGCGGTGCGGGTCCTCCTCGCCGAGGCCCGGCAGGGAGCCGGTGAGGCGCTCGAGGAGCTGCGCGACCTCGCGCGGGGGATTCGCCCGCCAATCCTCACTGATCGCGGGATCGAGCCGGCCGTCGCAGCGCTCATCGCCCGCACGCCGATGCCCGTCACGCTGTCGGTCGACCTCGATGAGAGCCGGTATGACTCGGCCGTCGAGACCGCCGCCTACTTCACCGTCGCCGAGGCGCTCGCGAACGCGATCAAGCATGCGGACGCCGACCGAATCGCGATCCGGATCGCGTCCGGTCAGGACGCCCTCGTCGCCGAGGTCGTCGACGACGGCGCGGGCGGAGCGGATCCGTCCGGGCCCGGCTTGACCGGGCTCAGGCAGCGCGCAGAAGCGCTCGACGGGACGCTCCGCGTGCAGAGCCCTGCCGGCGGGCCGACGACCGTGACTGTGGAGTTGCCGTGCGGGTCGTGATCGCCGAGGATCTCGCGCTCCTGCGCGACGGTCTCACCCGCCTGCTCAGGGACAACGGGCTCGACGTCGTCGCCGCGGTGAGCGACGGCGACGCGCTCGTCCATGCGGTGACGCTCGAACAGCCGGACATCGCCATCGTCGACATCCGGCTGCCGCCGAGCTTTCGCGACGAGGGGGTGCGCGCTGCCCTCGAGCTGCGGGAGCGGGCTCCGGAGACGGCGATCCTCGTCGTCTCGCAGTACGTCGAGCTCACCTACGCGACCGAGCTGCTCTCAGACGGCAAGGGCGGCGTCGGCTATCTGCTCAAGGACCGGATCATGGACGTCGCCGACTTCGTCGACGCGGTCCGGCGGGTGGCGGAGGGCGGCACCGCACTCGATCCCGAGGTCGTCGCGCAGCTGTTCTCGGCGCGGAGGCGCGGCCCGCTCCAGCATCTGACGCCCCGCGAGCTCGAGGTGCTCGGCCTGATGGCCGAGGGCCGGTCGAATGCCGCCATCGCCGAGGCACTCGTCCTCAGCGTCGGGGCGGTCGAGAAGCACATCGCGAGCATCCTCATGAAGCTCCGTCTACCGCCGTCGGACACCGACCACCGGCGCGTGCTCGCGGTCCTGGCGTACCTCCAGGAGCGCGGGGACGAGTGATCGTCGAGCTGAGGCAGTACACGCTTCGCTCCGGGCAGTGGGACGTCTTGGCCGAGCTCTTCGACCGCGCGCTCGCCGAGGGGCAGGAAGCCGTCGGGATGACGGTGCTCGGATGGTTCCGGGATCTCGACGATCCGGACCGGTTCGTCTGGCTCCGGGCATTTCCGGACATGTCTCAACGCGCCCACGCGCTGGCGGCGTTCTACGGGGGGCCCGTATGGGCGCAGCACCGCAAGGCGGCAAACGCGACGATGATCGACTCCGAGAACGTGCTGTTGCTGCGCCCGCCGCGGCGCGAGGAAGGCTTTTCTCTCGACCCAGGAGGGCGACTGGTGGCCTCGATCCATCAGTTCTCGGAGCCCGTAACGGATGGCGACGTCGAGCGCCTCGAGCGCAAGCTCGGGCCGGTCCGCGCAACGCTCGTGACGGAAGAACGTCCCAACGACTTCCCCTCGCTCCCCATCCGCGAAGGCGAACACGTCGTCGTGCGCCTCTCGGAGCGCGCTGACCCGGGCGCCGACGAAGTGCTCAGACTGGAAGCCTGAGCCGGGGCCGATCCTCAGGAGCCTTTCAGCCTCACGCCGCCGCCCTCGACCGGGAGGCCGGCTTCAACCCAGCCCTTCTTGCCCTCGACGTAATGGAGGACGTTCGGGTAGCCGAGCTCGAAGAGCCGCTCGCCGACCTGGACCGAGCTGTCGCACGTCTCGCTCGCGCAGTAGACGACGATCTCTGCGTTCCGATCGGGGATTCGCGCCGGGCCGCGGTCGTCGACCCACTCGGGCGGGAGGTTGATCGCGCCGGGGAGGTGCGAATGCGCGAACGACATCGGCGCGAGGGCATCGACGAGCACGAGCTGCTCGCCGTGGTCGATCTTCCGCCGGAGCTCGTCGCGGCTGATTGCCGGAAGTTCAGCCACGCCCTTAGCTTGCCCGAAGCCGGTGCTCGACGGCGGTGCCCGACCCGATCGTGCCTCTGATGCCCATGTGTAACGTGTCGCGGATGACCGAAGCGGCAACCGCTCAGGAGCTCGAGTTCCGGCTGGAAGAGCACCGGTCGGAGCTCACCGCCTACTGCTACCGGATGCTCGCTTCGCCGTTCGAGGCGGAGGACGCCGTACAGGAGACCTTCCTGCGCGCATGGCGCGGCTACGAGAGTTTCGAGGGTCGCGCGGCGTTGCGCTCGTGGCTCTATCGGATCGCGACCAACGTCTGCCTGGACATGCTGAGTGGGCGGGAACGGCGCGCCCGGCCCATGGATCTCGGGCCCGCGCGGGAGCCCGTCGAGGCGAACCTGAACACACTTCCCGAGGTCACCTGGATCCAGCCCATGCCGACGGCCGACCCGGAGGAGATCGCTGTGTCGCGCGAGACGATCCGGCTTGCATTCGTCGCTGCGCTCCAGCACCTCCCGGCTCGGCAGCGGGCGGTGCTGATCCTCTGCGAGGTGCTGCGCTGGAAGGCGAGCGAGGTCGCCGAGCTGCTCGAGACGAGCGTTGCGTCGGTCAACAGCGCGCTCCAGCGCGCGCGGGCTACGCTCGAAGGGGCGGAAATCGACCCGACGCAACCGGTCGACGAGGTGGACACTGAACTGCTCGCCCGCTACGTCAAGGCCTTCGAGGCCTACGACATGGACGCGCTCACCTCGCTGATCAAGGAAGACGCCGTGCAGTCGATGCCGCCGTTCGATCTCTGGCTGCAAGGCAGGGAGGACATCTTCACGTGGTGGCTGGGGCCGGGAATCGGGTGTCGCGGCTCGCGTGTGATCCCGACGACGTCGGCGAACGGCTCGCCGGCGTTCGGGCAGTACAAGCCGAGCGAGGCGGGCGGTTACGAGCCGTGGGCGCTTCAGGTCCTGGAGGTCGCCGACGGAGGGATCGTCGAGCTCACGTTCTTCCTCGACACCGACTCGCTCTTCCCGCTCTTCGGCTTGCCGCCACGCCTCGAGTCTTAGCCGGGAAGGACGTCCGTCAGTCCCATGAAGGCGACGAGCTCGAGCAGCTCGTCGGAGGCATGGAGCAGCCGAACGGTGCAGCGGTGGCTGCGGGCGGCCAGTTGCAGCCGGCAGAGGGCATCGACCGTCCCCGCGTCCGGCTCGACGCCCCGAACGTCGCAGAGCAGGACGTCGGCACCGCTCTCGATCATCGCCGTGTACACGCGGTCGCGCAGCCCGGGAAGATCGTCCGGGGCGATCGGGCCATGAATGGCCAGGGTGACGGTTGGAGGCGCGGGCGCACCCATAGTGGAAGAAAGACCGTTCTCGCGGGAGAAACTCATCGGCGGGCGATGAGTTTTCCGCGCGGCTCCCGTCATAGGTAGGTGAGCCAGTTGGCGAAGGACCCGGTTATCGTCGCCGCGCAAGGCGGTGACGAGTCGGCGTTCGCGGCGCTTGTCGAGCCGCACCGCCGCGAGCTCCAAGTGCACTGCTACCGCATGCTGGGCTCGCTCGAGGACTCCGAGGACGTCGTGCAGGAGACGTTCTTGCGCGCCTGGCGGAATCGCGAGAGCTTCCAGGGCCGTTCGTCGTTCCGCGCCTGGCTCTACCGGATCGCCACGAACGCCTGCCTCGACACGCTCGACCGGCGGCCCCCGGTGGCGGTGCACCGGAAGGCGCCCGCTACTGCGGAGGTGCCTTGGCTGCAGCCCTACCCCGACGAGCTGCTCGACGGCGTCGCGTCGCCCGACGACGAGCCCGACAGCGAGGTCGTTGCCAGGGAGACGATCGAGCTCGCCTTCATCGCGGCGATCCAGCTGCTCCCACCGAAGCAGCGCGCAGTCCTGATTTCCCGTGACGTGCTTGGCTGGTCGGCCGCCGAGAGCGCCGAGCTCTTACAGCTGAGCGTCGCCGCGGTGAACAGCGCACTTCAGCGTGCCCGTGCGACCTTGAAGCAGCACCTGCCACGGCATCGCCTCGAATGGGCGCGCGATTCCGACCCCAGTAAGTCGGAGCGGCGGCTGCTCCAGCGTTACATGGAAGCGGCCGACCGCGGCGACGTCGGCGCGATGATCAACGTCCTGCGTCAGGACGCGTTGTGCGCGATGCCACCGAATCCGCAGTGGTGGAGCGGGGCGGAGGAGATCGTCGCCTCCTGGGTCGAGGGCGGTTTCGGCGATCCGTCGTCAGGGGAGCTCAGGTGCGTGCTGACGCGGGCGAACCGGCAGCCCGCCGTCGCCGTCTACCGGCGGCGTCCCGGCGAGTCGGCATTCCGGCCCCTCATGCTCGACGTGCTCCGGGTCGAGGAAGACGGCGTCGCCGAGATCGTCGCCTTCCCGCTCGAGCCCTTGGTGGACGCGCTCGGTCTCCCGCAGACTCTCTGATGGAAGCTCCGCCTGGATTCGAGCTCCGGGCGGTCGAGGTGGAGGCCGGAGGGCATCGGATCTACCACGCCGCCGAGTGGCGCGACTCGCTCGTGGCGCTCGCCCGGGGCGAGATCGAGCTGGAATGTGTCGACGGCGAGCGCCGTTGCTTGGAGCGTGGGGACATTTTCTGGCTCGCAGACCTACCGCTCCGCGCCCTCCACAACCCCGGTGACGGGCCTGCTTTACTGCTTGCCGTCTCACGCCGCAAGTCGACCGATGAGTTTCGCGGGGGAGGCCGGTCTTACCTGACATGAGCATCGAAGGCCGCAACCGCTGGCTCGCCCTCGTCGTCCTGTGTCTGGGCGACCTGATGATCGTGCTTGATGTGACGATCGTCGGCGTCGCGCTGCCGTCGATCCGCGAGGATCTCGGCTTCACCGAGAGCTCGCTCGCCTGGGTCGTCAACGCGTACCTGATCGTCTTCGGTGGCTTTCTCCTCCTCGGAGGCCGCCTGGGCGACCTCTTCGGCCACCGGCGGCTCTTCCTGATCGGCATCGCTCTCTTCACCGCCGCCTCGCTGGCCTGCGGGCTCGCGACCTCGCAGGAGATGCTGGTCGTGGCGCGGGCCGTGCAGGGGCTTGGAGGCGCAATCGTCTCCGCCGTCGCGCTGTCGCTGATGATGATGCTCTTCACCGAGCCGGCGGAGCGCGCGAAGGCGATGGGAATCTTCGGCTTCGTTGCATCCGGGGGAGGCTCGCTCGGCGTCCTGCTCGGCGGAATCCTCACGGACGTGCTCGACTGGCACTGGATCTTCCTCGTCAACGTGCCGATCGGCGTCGCGGTGGTCGTGCTTTCGCTGCGGCTGATTCCGGCGGCGCGGGCCGAGGTTGCCGCGCAGCGCCTCGACGTCGGCGGCGCGATCACGGTCACCGCATCCCTGATGATCGCCGTCTACGCGATCGTGAACGGAAACGAGGTCGGGTGGGTGACCCTGCGCACGCTCGGTTTGCTCGGTGTCGCCGCGGCGCTGTTCGGAATCTTCATCGCAATCGAGGCGCGCATCCCCTCGCCGCTGATGCCGCTCGGCCTCTTCCGCCTTCGCAACCTGTCGGTCTCCAGCATCGTCGGCGTCCTCTGGGCCGCCGCGATGTTCGCGTGGTTCTTCCTCTCGGCGCTCTACCTGCAGCTGGTCCTGGGTTACAGCCCGCTCGAAGTCGGGCTCGCCTTCCTCCCCGGCAACCTGATCATGGGAGTGCTCTCGGTCGGCGTCTCGGCAGCGTTGGTCATGCGCTTCGGCGTCAGGCTGCCGCTGGCGGTGGGGCTCGGGTTCGCGGCGCTCGGACTGCTCCTCTTCGCGCGCGCCCCGGTGGACGGCAACTTTGTCGTCGACGTGCTCCCGAGCATGATCTTCCTCGGCATCGGGGCCGGCATCGCCTTCAACCCGGTGCTGTTCGCGGCGATGAGCGATGTCCAGCCGAGCGAGGCCGGCCTCGCGTCCGGGATCGTCAACACCGCGTTCATGATGGGTGGAGCACTAGGGCTCGCGGTGCTCGCGAGCCTGGCCGCCTCGCGCACCGAGACGCTGGAAGCCTCAGGCGAACCGCCGCTCGAGGCGCTGACGGGCGGCTATCACGCCGCGTTCCTCGTCGGAGCGCTCTTCGCGGTCGCCGCTGCTGCGATCGGCGGGATCTTCCTGCGCACCCGCGCCGCCCCGGCCCAAGACGAGCATGCGCCCGAGGGCGTCGGCGCGCCGGCCATGGCAGAGTCCGAGTACTGATGGCCGGATACGCGCGAACACTTCCTTCGACGAGCCTCGGCGAGCTGGTCGCTGCCGTCCGCGGCGTCGTGAACAAGCATGCGGACTGGCAGGAAACTGCTCAGCTCGTCGCCGCTGAGCTCGAGCGGCATCTGCCGTCGCCCGACGTGCTGACCGCCGAGCAGCGAATCGGCCACCCCGACGGCCATCGCAGCTACCCGCTCCACGCCGAGCCTGACGGATCGTTCTCGGTCGTCGCGCTCGTGTGGCGTCCCGGCCAGGTGACCGCGATTCACGACCACGTGACGTGGTGCGTCTTTGGAGTGATCCAGGGAATCGAGCACGAAGAGCTGTTCCTGCTCGACGAGGAACAGGTGTGCCTCGTCGAAGCCGGGACCAAGACGAACGAGACCGGCGACATCAGCGGTTTCGCGCCGCCCGGAGACATCCACCGGGTCCGAAACGCCGGCGACGACACCGCGATCTCGATCCACATCTACGGCACGGACGTCTCCCGGATCGGATCGAGCGTCCGGCGCTATTACGACCACCCGGTGGTGGCCGGCTGATGCCCGAGAAGGTCGGAACACACGAGGAATGGGAGGCGGCGCGCAACGAGCTGCTCGAGCTCGAGAATGAGCATGCGCAGCAGAGCGAAGAGCTCGCAAGCAAGCGGCGCGAGCTTCCCTGGGTCCCGGTCGAGAAGGACTACACCTTCGCGACCGAGGAGGGGACGAAGACGTTCGCGGAGCTCTTCGAAGGCCGCTCGCAGCTGCTTGCCTACAACATCATGTTCGGGCCGACCTACGAGGCGGCCTGTCCAGGGTGCTCGAACCTCGCCGACCATCTCGACGCCGCGCTGGTCCACCTGAACCACCGCGACGTCACGCTGGTCTGCTTCTCGCGGGCGCCGATCGAGAAGCTCAAGGCCTACAAGCAGCGCATGGGCTGGCAGTTCCCGTATGTCTCGACGTGCGAGAGCGACTTCGCGTTTGACTTCAGCCTCGCGCTGACAGAGGAGCAAGCCGCGGGAGTCGAGGAGATCCAGGCGGCGGTCAAGGATCCTGACGACTGGCTCCGGGACTGGGCCAAGAACGTCGGAACCGACCTGGAACACGGATTGAGAGAGAACCCGAGCTGGTACGCGTTCGCCGTCGAGGACGGTGTCGTCTATCACACCTACTCGCGTAGCGCCCCCGACCACGACTTTGTGGTGCCTTACTACTCGCAGCTCCTCGACCGGACCCCTAAAGGGCGGGTGGACGAGTTTCGCGCCACCCGCCGCGACGAGTACGAATGAAGACCGGCACACGGGAGGAATGGCTCGCGGCGCGGACGGAGCTGCTCGAGCGTGAGAAGGAACTGACCCGCGCCGCCGATGAGCTCGCACAGAAGCGCCAGGAGCTGCCCTGGGTGCCGGTCGAGAAGGAGTACGAGTTCGACAGCGAGGAGGGAACGAAGACCCTCGCGGAGCTCTTTGACGGCCGCTCGCAGCTCCTCGTCTATCACTTCATGTTCGGCCCGTCCTACGTCGCGGGCTGCCCGACGTGCTCGTCGAACGCGGACACATACGACGGCATCAGGGTTCACCTGAACCAGCACGACGTGACCTTCCTCGCCTGTTCGCGTGCGCCCCTCGACAAGCTGCTCGCGTACAGAAGCCGGATGGGCTGGACGTTCCCCTGGGTCTCGTCGGCGAGAAGCGACTTCAACTTCGACTTCGGGGTCTCGTTCACCGAGGAACAGCAGCGTGACGGCGGCGAGTACAACTTCCGGAGCTTCCCGACGATGCAGCCGATCATCGAGGCCGACTTCCCCCCAATCGTCGAGCAGGCGGAAGCGACCGGGACCGACCCGGCGGGATACATGGAGGAGGCGCCGGGCATGAGCGCCTTCGCGCTCTCGGACGGGGCCGTCTACCACACCTACTCGGCCTACGCCCGCGGTCTCGACGTCCTGATGGGCTACTACCAGTGGCTCGACCGAGCGCCGGAGGGACGGAACGAGGGCGATCCGCCGGAGTTCTGGATTCGCCGACACGACGAGTACGAGTGATTCTCGCCTCCCAGAGCCGCGCGCTGATCCTGCTTCTCGCATTGGCAGCCGTCGCCTGGGCGGTCACGGCCGAGCGAATGCAGGGCATGGACGAGGGCCCCGGCACCGACCTCGGCGGGCTCGGCTGGTACCTCGGAATCTGGGTGACGATGATGGCCGCGATGATGCTGCCGTCCGCCGTGCCGGCAGCAGGTCGGCTCGCGCGCGCCCTGCCGACGCTGTCGTTTGCGGTCGGGTACCTGGCGGTGTGGACGGTCTACGGCCTGCTCGCATATGCGCTGTTCTGGCTCGTGACCTCGTTCGACACCGGTTGGATCGCGTGGGACGAGGGCGGCCCCTACCTCGCGGGTGGCGTGCTCGCCGCGGCCGGCCTCTACGAGCTGACCCCGCTGAAGCGGCGCTTTCTCGCCCGCTGTCGAACGTTCGGCGGCCGCAGCGGTCTGGCCTACGGCGTCGACTGCGTCGGCTGCTGCTTCGGGCTCATGGGAGCGCTGTTCGCGCTCGGCGTGATGAGCCTCCTCTGGATGGCGGTCGTCGCCGCCGTGATCTTCACCGAGAAGGTGCTCCCGCGGGGGATGCGTCTCGCCGGGGTCGTGGGACTCGCTTTGATCGTCTTCGGAATCTGGGTCGCGGTCTCACCGGGCAGCGTTCCCGGCCTGACCGAGCCGTCGATGGGGATGGAGATGTGAAGGTCGGCAGCAGTGAGGAGTGGCTCGCGGCCCGGATCGAGCTGCTCGAGCGAGAGAAGGCGCTCACCCGCCGCAGCGACGAGCTTGCCCGCGAGCGCGAGGCGCTGCCGTGGGTGGCCGTCGAAAAGGAGTACACCTTCGACACAAACGAAGGGACGAAGACGCTGGCCGAGCTCTTCGACGGCCGCTCGCAGCTCCTGGTCTACCACTTCATGTTCGGCCCGTCGGTCGAGGGTTGGCCGGAGGTGGGCTGCGTCGGCTGCTCGTACACGGCCGACAGCCTGGACGGTGCCGCCGTCCACCTTCCGCACCACGACGTGACGTTCGTCGCCGTCTCCAAGGCGCCGCTGGCGAATCTGAACGCGTACAAGCGGCACATGGACTGGAGCTTCCCGTGGGTCTCGTACGGCGACAGCGACTTCAATCTCGACTTCGCCGTCTTCACCGAGGAAGGGCGGCGAATCGGCAAGGGCTTCAACTTCGGAAACCCCAAGTACGCCGACGTCGACCTGCGTGAGACAGAGCTCCACGGGCTGAGCTCGTTCGCGCTCGAGGACGGCGTCGTCTACCACACGTACTCGACCTACGACCGCGGTACGGATGTCCTGAACGCCACCTGGCAGCTCCTCGATCGCTCGCCGAAGGGGCGCGGCGCGGATCCCGAGGGGTGGCCGCGCCGACACGATGAGTACGACTGACGGCCTGCAGGACCTCAGGCGCTCGCTCGTCGGTCCGGTCATTGAGCCCCGGGACGCCGAGTACGACGCCGCTCGTCGCCCGTTCAACGCGCTGATCGATCGCCGGCCGGCGGTGATTGCGCGTTGTGTGAGCGCGGCCGACGTCGCCGCCGCGCTCGCCTTCGCGCGCTCGAACGGGCTGGAGGTTGCAGTCCGCGGCGGCGGGCACAACCCGGCCGGCCACTGCGTCGTCGACGACGGGATCGTGATCGACCTCTCGCAGATGCGCTCGGTCGAGGTCGACGCCGACACGCAGGTCGCTCGTGCCGACGGCGGCGCCACGTGGCTCGACTTCGACGCCGCGACCCAGGCGTTCGGCCTCGTCACACCCGGCGGCGTCGTCGGTTCGACGGGCGTTGCGGGACTTACGCTCGGTGGCGGCATCGGCCACCTGACCGCGCAGCACGGCTTGACGTGCGACAGCTTCATCGGGGCCGAGCTCGTTACCCCGGATGGGGACGTGGTCCAGGCGGGCGCGAACGAGAACGCCGACCTGCTCTGGGCCCTGCGCGGCGGCGGCGGCAACTTCGGCGTCGTGACGCGACTGGACTTCCGCCTGCACGAGCTCGACAGCGTCGTTGGCGGTCGGCTCACGTTCGGCGGAAAGGGAGTGCGCGACACCTTCCGCCGCTTCCGCGACCTCGCCGCGAGCTCGCCGAGCGAGCTGAGTCTTCAGGCGGGGCTCGGCGTGGACGAGTCGCTCACACCGACGCTTGGCGTCTTCCCCTGCTACACGGGCTCGGAGGCGGATCCCAGGCAGCTAAGGGACTTGCGCTTCACCCCGGGGGTCCTCGACGACGGCCTGCGCGCCCACGCGTTCATAGACCAGCAACGGATCTTCGACTCGCCGTTCGGCGTCAGTCGCCACTACTGGAAGGGCCACTTCGTGCGCGAGCTTCCGGATGAGCTGATCGACGCGCTCCTCGACCGCGTGGTTGCGATGGGCCGGTCGCCGGGTGGGATCCTGATCGAATCGCTACACGGCGCGCCGAAGGATCTCGACGGCGACGATGCCGTGGTCGGCTGGCGCCAGGCGGCCTTCAACGTCAGCGCTATGGCCGAGTGGCAGGACCCCGCGCTCGACGACGAGTACATCGCCTGGGCGCGTGAGACGGCTGCCGCGCTCGAGCCCTGGTCGTTCAGCGGCGGTGGCTACGTCAACTACATGCAAGGCGACGAGCCGATCGAGCGGGTGCGCGCCGCCTTCGGCGACGAGGCCTTCGAGCGGCTCCGCGCGCTGAAGCGGCGGTACGACCCGGAGAACATCCTCCGCCGCAACCAGAATGTCCCGCCGGCCTGATGGAGCTCCCTCGCATCGTCTCTGAACAAGAGTGGCAGGAGGCAAACGATCAGCTGCTTGCCAAGGAGAAGGACGCCACTCGGGCGCGAGACGCCCTGGCCGCCGAGCGGCGTCGGCAGCCGATGGTGCCGATCGAGAAGGAGTACGTGCTCGAAGGCCGTGACGGCAAGGCGACGCTGCTCGACCTCTTCGAGGGCCGTCGCCAGCTGATCGTCTACCACTTCATGTTCGGACCGAACCAGGATGCGGGCTGCAATGGGTGCTCGATGTTCGTCGACCAGGTCGGTCACCTCGCCCACCTGCAGGCCCGGAACACGTCCTTCGCGCTCGTGTCTCGCGCGCCGTTGGCCAAGATCGACCCGTACCGCGAACGGATGGGGTGGAACATCCCCTGGTACTCCGCTGTCGACAGCGACTTCAACGTCGACTTCGGTGTCTCGCCCGAGAGGCCACAGGCAGGCGTGTATCAGGACGGCGAGACGTTCGGCCTCAGCGTCTTTCTTCGGGACGGGGACGACGTCTACCGCACGTACTTCACGAATAGCCGCGGCGTCGAAGCGCTCGGTCCGGTGTGGACGCTGCTCGACCTGACGCCGCTCGGCCGGCAGGAGGAGTGGGAGGACTCACCTGCAGGGTGGCCCCAAGGCCCGCCGTACGATTGGTGGCGGCGCCACGACGAGTACTGACGCGGCGGAACCACCTGGTTCCCCCGCGGACCCCCTCCTTGCGGCGGGCGCTCCCGTTCTCGCGTGGACTGAGCCGGCCGAGCGACTGCTCCTTCCAGCCTTCTTTGCGTTTGTGAGCCTCCCGCCGGGCAAAGCCCGGCTCCGGCGCTGAATCGTTGTTTCGATCCCGGCGTGCGGGTCAGGTCTTGCAATGACGCACGCGAAGGATGTCACGCGATCTACGAGAGGGTCCGCCGGTACGACCACCGCCGGGCGATCTCTTCGTAGCCGGCACGACGAAAGGCCTTCACCATGGCGACGTTGTCCCGATCGCAGTCGCCTCCGATCGTGGTGAGCCCGCTCGCCAGCAGCTGCTCGGTGCCCCGACGGACGAGCTCAGCGGCGAGGCCACGGCCTCGCTGCTCCGGTACGACGCCGACATAGGCGACGACCGCCGTGGTCGGGTTCCTTGCCGCCATGATCACGCCCGCGAGCTCGCCGTCGGCCGTGTAGCCAAGCTCCCACCACTCCGGCACGTGCTCCATCTGCCGGTACTCGTCGAAGTCGGCGCGCGCCGCACCGATCGCCCCGTGCTCGTCGACCGTCTGGTTGATCCACGAGTCGCGCGTTCCCTCGTACGTTGACGCGATCGCTTCGACGAAGGCGTCCTCTCCGACGTCCGGCAGCGCCCGAAAGACGAGCGACTGCTTCTGCGCCCCAGGCTCGCCCGAGTACGTCCATCGCAATCCGTCCCGAAGGAGCTCGTAGCCGGACTCGACGAGCAGCCGGATCCGCGCGTCCTCGTTCTCCTGCCACTGTGGCGTTCCCGGAGGGCTGTCGACGTGATGGCTCAGAGCTTTCGCCCCCAGGCTCCGCGCCAGCTCGTGCACCTCTGGCAGCAGCTCGTGTCCGCTCGACAGCTCGTCGTCGTCCCAGTCCGCGGCGATCAGCACGATGTCGGTTGGAACCGAGTGGCCGGGCAGCGCCCAGAGGGCAGCCCGCGCCGCGGGTTCTCCGTCCTCGAGGCCGACCAGGCACCACTCGAGCCTCGTCGACCCTCGCTGGAGGAGCGTCTCCGCGTACTCGCGCAGCTCCTCCTGGTAGGGAGATTCTTCGGAGGCCGAGAGAAACGTCTCGAGCGACGCTTCGTCGGCGGTGGCGAAACGCACCCGCTAGTCCGGCTTGCCGGCCATCGCCCAGATGGCGACGACGTAGACGAGCAGGAGAATGAGCGAGAGGATCAGCGTCGCGCGCAACAGGCCGGAGCCCTTGCCGTCCCGCAGCCGGTAGACCCCGATGCCGCCGACGATCAGCGACACCGCCAGGATCAGGCCGCCCGCATCCGCGCTCACGTTCCCGACGCCGAGCCATCCCGGCTCCGCGTCCTCGGGCAGGTCGTCCCAGCCCTCTTTCGTGTAGATCCATTGGGCGCCGATCCGCATCACGAGCCAACCCGGCAACGAGAGGGCCAGGAGCGACCAGTACCCGAGTCGGAGAAGCCTCGTGTCGCCTCTCGCGTAGGCGAGCGCGCTGGCGCCGGTGACGAGACCGCCGACGAGGACCATCGCTCCGAAGACGTGCACCAGGAGCGGGAAGTTCCATTCGTCCGGCCGGACTGCGGCGAGGACGTTCATGCTCCGGGCTTCCAGACCATGTCGAGGATGATCATCAGCACGACGATCGAGACGAGGGTCTGCATGAGAAGCCCAGTCGACGTCCGGTTGACTGCCAAGAGCTCGGCATTCGGCCCTGTCTGTCCGGCCGCCTGGAGCTCCTGGGCCTTCTTCACGCCCTCGACGTAGGCAGCGCTGGTCCGCCGTCCGAGCTCTGCGGCAACCGCCCACAGCACGAGCGCGGCGATGATCCACCAGTCCCAGATGTCGTAGCCGCCGACGGAGAACGCGAGCCAGATCCCGAGGATGATCGTGCCGCCCATCCCGATGCCCACCGCGGCCTCGGCGATCCGCGACAGCGGTCCCAGGCGAAGCGTTCCCTCAGGCGTGTCCGTTCGCCGCACCTCGACGACCAGAACCCAGAAGAAGATGATCCCGGCGACGAGCGCGAACGCGCTGAGCACGTGGAGCGCGAGCATCCAGTCGTCGAAGCTCACCGTGGGGATCCTACGGCTTCGGGCGGTCGTCGTGGAGGTCGGCTCCGCGGAAGTCCCATTCGAGCATCACCGGCCGTGAGGCCTCGTGTGCACCGGCGCGGCGGTAGGTCGCCAGCGCCGCGACGTTGTCTTCGTCGGCGAAGACGAACATGCCGTGGCAGCCGCGTTCTCGGGCCAACGCCGCAAGGGCCTCGACGAGCGCGCGGCCGATCCCCCGCCGCCGAGCGGGCGCGTCGACGGCGAGCTCGTAGAGGAACATCTCCGTGCCCTTGTCCGGATGCGTCGTCTCGACGCCGCTGACGAACCCGACCGGGCGCCCCGCCGCGAGCGCGAACAGCAGGTGATGGCCCTCGCTCGCCAGGAACCTCGCGCTCCACACCTCGGTGGGCTCGGCGTCGAAGAGGTCGGCGCCGGCGCGCACGAGCTGCTCGTCCCCCGGCTCGAGGCGCACGATCCTCGGCTGCTGGGACGTGGTCACGGCGCCTCCCCTGGCTCGACGACGACGAACTGGCCCATCATCCCGCGATCCTCGTGCTGGAGGATGTGGCAGTGGAACATGTAGGGCAGCTCGGGGTCGCTGTACTCGCCGAAGCGCACCACGAGCCGGACGGTCTCTCCCGGCGGGACGTAGACCGTGTCCTTCGGGCCGCGCAGGTGCGGCGGCGGCGCCTCGCCGGCGTACTCGAGCACCCGGAAGCTCACGCCGTGGACGTGGAAGCTGTGTGGCGTGCCCGCGGCGTTGTGGACCTCCCAGAGCTCGGTGCTGCCCGCCACGACGACCTCGTCGATCCGGGTCATGTCCATGCGCCTGCCGTTGATCCGCGTGTTGCCGGAG
>JBOHAU010000234.1:0-4761 GCA_050698015.1 Gaiellaceae bacterium | reverse complement strand
TGGGATCCCGGCCGCGATCGTCCGGGGGCTCGAGCTCGACGGCGACGGAAGCGCCCGCGAGCTGGTGATGCCGCCGGACCGCGACCTGTTCAGGTGAGCGCCGGCCCGCCTGTGGTGCTCGTCCACGGGATCACAGCCTCGACGGACTGGTGGCGCCCGACGGTCGCCGCGCTCGAGCCTGACCACGACGTGCACGTCGTCCGCCTGCCGGGCTTCCGCTATCGCGAGGCGGCGTCCTGGCTCGGCGAGTGGCAGGAAGAGCACGGACTGGAGGGCGCGACCGTGGTCGGCCACTCGATGGGCGGCACCGTCGCACTGGCGCTCGCCGCCGAGCGGCCGGACCTTGTCCGACGGCTCGCGCTGATCGCGCCAGCCGGAATCTTCTCGACCCACGCGCGCCGAGCATTCGCTCTCCCGCTAGCCCGCTCGGTCCTGCGCTCGCCGCCTCGCCTCGTGTTCCTCGCCCGCGACGCCTACCGCGTCGGCCCGATGCGCCTCTGGCAGGTCGGCAGCGACCTCCTCGGCTCCGACATCGTGTCGACGCTTCACCGCGTCCAGGCGCCGACGCTCATCGTCTGGGGCGCGGACGACAGGCTGCTGCCGCCGACGCTGGGAGCGATCTTCAGCGCCGAGCTGCCCGACTCTCGCCTCGTCGTCCTCGACCGCTGCGGCCATGTCCCGATGCTGGAGGCGCCGGACGCCCTGCACGCGGAGCTTCGGCGGTTCCTCGACGAAGATACCGCTCCATGACGCTGCGCCGGAGGCTCACGTTCTTCGCTGCCTCGCTGCCCGAGCGGCTCGTCCGCTCGACGGCGGCGATCCTCGGCGGGACCGTCCATGAGACCGCGCAGCTCCTGCTCCCCCGGCTCGCGCGGCGTTCCCGGCTCTACGAGGCGAGCGCGAAGAACCTGCTCCGGATCCTGATCGAGGGGGTCGGAGCCGTCGAGCCGCTCACCCCGACCACCCCGGATCCCAACGCGCCGCCGCCGAAGCAGCTCGCGATCCGCAAGGGCGCCGGCAACATCGTCGAGCTCGGCTCGATCGCTGCGTTCGGCTTCTCGCCGCTCTGGCTCCTCGCGGGGGTGGCCGACATCACCCACGGCTCCAGGGTCTACCTGCACGCGCTCACAGACGACCTCAAGGCCTCCGGCGTGATCCGGGACGACGTCGACGTCTCGTCGGTCGACGACCTGCTCGAGATCCTCGAGGGGACATCAGGCCGTACGGCCCGACTGATCGACATCCCGCCGGTCGAGCTCGCCGAGCTGAGGACGTCGCTCAGGGAGCTGCACGACGGGGCGACCGACCTCCCGTCGCAGGAGCAGCTAGGCCGCCTCTACGACGGCTTGCGCCGGACAGCTGCCGCCGAGGACCGCTCGCTGCTCGAGGTCTCGCAGGGCATCGGGATGGCTTTCGTGACCTCGGCCCGCACCATGTCCGACCGGCACGTGAAGGTGCCCTACCGCGAGGACTGGCAGCCGCTCCGCGACGAGGGCTTCGCCGCCTACGCCCGCAGGGTGTCGCGTCCGTACGGCGAGGCCGCCGCCTCGCACTTCGACCCCGAGCGCAGGAGCTACACGGAACGGGTCCTGAGCCGGATTCCGGCAAGCCCTGATCCGGAGAGCTTCGAGTTCTGCGACGAGCTCGAGCAAGGCTTCGGCTGGATCGCGAAGGAGAAGCTCGGCCGCAACTCGCACGCGCTCAAGAGCCGCGGCGAGGTGTGGATCTTCGATCCCGCGCTGTGGCAGCCTGCGCTCGAGCGGATCGCGGAGCTCGGAGAGCCGGCAGGCGTCGTGCAGCTGCTCGACCGCCACGCCCGCGACTGCGCCGAGGTGGCCTCCACGCTCGGCGTTCCGCACTACGCGGTGCCCGTGCAGGGGATCGTCGCGTCACCGCTCGAGATCATCCCGGTCGCGCGCTCGCGCTTCTGGAAGGAGGTCGCGGCGTGGATCCCGGAGCTGCGCGCCCTCGTCGTCGCCGATGCGCTCGGCACCGTCAGCTACTTCCGGGTTCCGGGCGAGCAGCTCGGCGTCCACCCGCTGCTCCGCTTCAGGCCGCCGAAGACGCTCGGCCGCTACGAGCCGAGGCACATCCTCTGCGGCCACGGGACCGGGATCCACGGCGAGGAGGCCCCCGCAGCGCTCAAGGAGGTGCTCAGAACAGCGCGCCGCCGTCTCCCCAGGGCCTGGCTCGGTGCCCTCCGCCAGGGCTAGTTACGCCGCAGGCCCTCCGCTCCGACGACTACTCTGGTGATTGATGGCGAAGAAGCGACAGACCTTCGGGAAGATGATCCGTGAACGCGAGCGGGCCGAAAAGCGCGCACGGAAGCAGGAGAAGAAGGACGCACGGAAGGCGATGATCGAGGCCGGCCTGGATCCCTTCGCCGAGGATCCCTACGGGGAGAACACGCCGGACGCCGTGCCGCCGGAGGACGAGCCCGAGACGGGCGTCACGCCCCCCGGCGAGCAACGTCCCTAGCTAGTCGTCGTCGTCATCGTTGTGGTCGTGGCCTGAGCCCACGGCGAAGAGCAGGAACTGCGTGAACTGCGCCGCAGCGAAGTTGTTGTCGCTGACGAGCAGCAGCGTGCGCTTCCCCCCGCGGAGCCGCGGGCCGAACGCCATGCCCTCCATGTTGTCGAGCGGAATGCCGAGCGTGTCGAGATTCAAGAGCAGCGTCTTGCTCGTTGTTCCGTCCTTCCTCAGTTCGGTGACGAAGAGCTTGATCGTGTTCCCCGTGTCCGGCGCGCCGACGGAGAACGACCGCTCCATCGTGAGCAGACGCCGGTTGCCGAGCGGCAGCACCTCGACCAGCCCGTTGACGCCGAAGCCGGTGAACGGCTCCGCGATCGGATCGGTCTGGTAGTACCGCCACTCGCGCCGGAGCGTGTTCCGCTTCAGGTCGTACTCGAGGATGCGCACGGGGCTTCCCGCGGCGAGCGTCGCCAGCGGCCCGTCCTGGACGAGTGCGTTCTCCGTGCCGGTGTAGAGGTGCTTGCCGCGCGTCGCTGCCGCCTCGAAGCCGAGGTTCAGGCGGACTCCCTGGGTGCCGGCCGCGTTCGGGTTGAACTCCGCCGGGACCGGAACGTCACGGACGTAGGTGCCGTCGAGCCGGTAGACGCGGATCCACGGGTTGATGAGCCGGTTTGCAAAGCCTTCTGAGGTGATGACCGCCTTCCGGTTGTGCTTCGTGAGCGTGAACCCCTCGGGGTCGAGGCTGGCGGTCGGGTACGGCGTCCCGTCCGGCTGCTTCAGCGTCGTGACGGATGTGAACGTGATGTCGTCGCCCGCCAGCTCGCCGTCGGAGATCCGGGCGCGCAGCTTGTAGAAGCGCGCGTTGGCCTGGTCGTCGGAGATGACGTAGAAGGACTTGCCGCCCGCGTACGAGATCGACGACAGGCCGCCGACCGTCGTGCCCATGAAGGTCGTCCCGGTCGGGATGATCGCCTGGCCGCGAAACTCGAGCGTCGGCGCGCCCTTGTGGCCCTTCCCCTTCTTGGCGGTGGCGGCCGGGGCGAGTACGGCGGCTGCGAGCAGGACGGTGAGCGCCAGCGCGGCCCAGATCGCCCCTGTGCGTCGGTGTCCGAGCATCGCGAGACCTCCTCCGTTGGCGGCTGTGCGGCCGGAACCCTAAACGGGCTAGGACTGGCGCGCGGAGACGATCGCTACCACCGCGATCGCCACGCAGACGGCGATCACCCCTGCGAGGCCGGTGAAGATCGCGGCGATCAGCATCAGCGGGATGGAGGTCCCCATCGCGCCTAGCACGAGCTCCTTCTGATGATCCCGCTTGCGCTTGAGCGCCTTCTCGCGCTGCTCGTCCCGCTTGACGAGGCTCTTCTCGATCCGCTCGACGAACGAGTCGATCACAGCGGGCTCCAGCTCTGGGCCGAGCTCCTTCCGGGCCGCGATCGCGGCCTCGAGCTCCTCCCGGTCGACGGTCGGCTCCGCCATGGCTCGATTGTGCCACTAGGTCGTCTCACATCACCGCCCGCCTTGGTGTTCTTCTCTTCGGATGCCCCGTCGCAACCGAGTCACTCCGCGCAACGAGCTGATTGCGCACCCAGCGCGCGGGCTCGTCTACGGAAATCGCGGCTGCCTGCACGACGACGAGGGACGGATCCACCGGCGGTGGGCGACGAGGCGCTGGATCGCGTGCCGGCTCGAGTTCCGCGGCTGGCATCGCGACTCGCTGATGCAGCGGGGGAAGTTCACCGAGCGGTTCTTCCTGGACGGGGCCACGGCGTTCGCGGCCGGGCACCGCCCGTGCGCGCGGTGCCGCCGCGAGGACTACGTGCGCTTCGGCGAGCTCTGGAGCGCGATCCATCCCGGCGCGGTCGGGGCGGACGCGATCGACGCGCAGCTTCATACGGAGCGAGTGGACGGCCGCACCCAGCGGCTCCACGAAGCGGCGGTCGGCGGCTTGCCCGACGGCGCGTTCGTGCTCGTCGAGCACGAACCGTGGCTCGTCTTCGACGGCGGCTTACGGCGCTGGACGCCGGCGGGCTACGACGGGCGCAGGCCGCTGCCGGCGCGCGGCCTCGTCATCACACCGCCGTCCCTGGTCGAAGTGCTCCGGAGCGGGTGGGAAGGCGCCGTGCCGCTCCTCCACCCGTCGGTCATGCAGGCCGCGTGACGGCCTCCTTGCCGAGGAAGACCATCCCGAGCTGGTTGTCCGTGAGGTCGCCGGTGTCGCTGAGCACGAAGTTGCACGTGACCTGCCCGGTCGCGCCGTCGAACTGACCGGTGCCGCCGACCACGTAG
>JBOHAU010000233.1:0-6546 GCA_050698015.1 Gaiellaceae bacterium | reverse complement strand
CCCGAGTTCGATCTCGACTACGTGGCGGAACAGGTCGGCTATCCGCTCTACATGAAGCCGTTCGACGGCGGCATGTGGGTCGGCGTCACCCGGATCGAGTCGAGCGAGGAGCTTCACCGAAGCTACGACGAGTCCGGCGAGCGACTGATGCACCTCCAGGCGGCCGTGGACGACTTCGACGTCTTCACCCGTAGCCTCTCGATCGGCCCGCAGACGAAGGTGATGCAATACGACCCCTCGGCCGACGGGCACTATCGCTACATCGTCGGCGACGACTTCCTCTCGCCCGAGCTCATGCGGGAGGTCGAGACGATCGGCTGGATCGTGAACGCGTTCTTCCGCTGGGAGCTCAACTCCTGCGAGGTGATCGTGAAGGAGGGCCAGGCGCACCCGATCGACTACGCCAACGCCTCGCCCGACATGGCGCTCGTCAGCCTCCACTACTACTTTCCGTGGGCGATTCAGGCGCTCGCCGCGTGGTGCCTCTTCTGCACGGCTGCCGACCGCAAGGTCGGCGTCTACCAACGGACGCGCGACTACTTCGAGATTGGCGATACCGAGTTGCCGTACGAGGAGAAGCTCGAGCGTTACCGGGCGCTCGCGGACGCCTACCTGCAGACGGACGAGTTCGAGGAGTTCTGTGCGGAGGCGCTTCCCCACCTCGAGGAGACGATGATCGAGTACGCCGAGAGCCCCGAGTTCGACGAGCTGATCGTCGAGATCATCCGGACCGAGGAGCCCGAGGAGAAGCAGGAGCGCCTGATCGAGCGCTCGCGTACCGCCGTCGCCGCCTGGGCCTCCGACCGGCGGGCTAGCGGGTCGTCGGTGACCGCCACGCGCGCCTGACGAACGCGTCAGGGCATTCCGGCGGGCACCCCTTCGCGGCGGAGCTTGTCCTTCGCCTTCAAGTAACCCTCCTGCAGCTCGTTGAGCTCGACCTCGCGCGGCGGTCGGCCCTTGGCCTGCGTGAGGAGCTTGTCCTCGAGCTCGTCGCTCTGCCATTGCGACGTCAGCTTGATCAGCGGCCGCAGCGCGGGAGGTCTCGGCGCCGGACGGGCAGTGCGGAGGGTCAGCAGGGCCCCGAGGTGGTTCGCATTCGCGACGCGGACACCCATGTTCGGAATCGAGCCGTCCGCGCGGCGGCAGAAGCGCAGCAGGATCGTCTTGATGATCGAGGTGTGGTCGTAGAGCTCGCTCGAGACCGTCCCGCGCGGGATCCACGGCGAAACGACGAGCGCGGGGACGCGCGGCCCGTACGAGCGGAAGGCGGAGCTCGAGTCCTTCGCCGCCGGCGGCGGGACATGGTCGAAGAAGCCGCCGTGCTCGTCGTAGGTGACGACGAGCAGCGTCTTCGACCAGGTCGGGCTGCTCGCGAGCGCCGCGTACAGCGCGAGCACGAGCTGCTGGCCCGCCTTCACGTCGGAGGGAGGATGGTCGTCGTTCGACCCGGCCGGGCCGAGCAGGTCGAAATCGACGAAGTTCGGGTCGATCCACGAGACCGACGGGAGGTCACCTGACGCCGCGTGCTCGAGGAAGCTCCGGCCGAGCGCGGCCGTGCGCCGATTGAAATAGCGGAAGTTCCGCGTCGCGAGGCTGAAGCGGTACCGGTCGTCGGTCAGCCGAAGCGTCGCGACGTACTCGTGGGCGTACCAGCGCCACGAGACCTTCGCCCGGTCGAGGTGCCGGACGAACGACGGCACCGCGTAGAGCGGCCGCCGCCGGTTGTCCTTGCTCCTCGCCGCGCGGCCACAGACGGCATAGAGCCGGTTCGGCCAGGTTGCCCCCGGCACCGAGCAGAACCAGCGGTCGCACACGGCGTACTCACGCGCGAGCTGGTCGTAGACCGGAAGGTCGGTGCCGTTGTAGTACCCCATCACCGTCCCACGATTCGGATCTTTCGGGTTGTGCTTCGCGTAGTTGGCCACGAAGCCGCCGTTTCGGTTCGCAAGCTGCTCCTCGACGTCCGCGCCGCTGTGGCCCGGGTCCTGCTCGGCCGTCAGCTTCGTGCTGTTCAGATGGTGGACGCGGTACGTCTTGCCGGCATGGCTGTTCGACATCGACGCCTCGAGGCCGTCGACGGGAAGTCCGGCCTCGAGCTTGAGGTAGCCGAGCATGTGGTCGAACGACCGGTTCTCGAGCATCAGAACGACGATGTGGTCGATCCGCGAGAGGTTCTCGACAGTCGGATCGGTCTCGACGATCGTGCGGCGCGACGGCATCGCCGCGGCGCAGGCTAGTCGTTTAGTCGGCGGCGGGTGTCTAACGCTTGACGAGCACGAGGTTGAAGACCGCGCTGGAACGGGTCGCCCGGGGGTAGTGCTGAGTCACCAGGGTGCGGAAGCCGCGAGCGCTCACGCGAAGGTGGATGTGCGCCGGCCGAGAGCTGTAAGACGGCGGCTTGTTGCTCGCGAAGCGATAGCCACCGCGGCGGCCCGCGATGACCGTCGCGCGGTGCGCGTCGTCGTACTCGCCGTCGGCGTTCGCGAGCCAGAGCTCGATCCGCGCACGGGCGATCGGCCGGCACGTGCGCGCCGCGAGGACGCGGCCCGTCAGGAGGTAGCCGGTGCCGATCTTCGACCGCACCGGCGCACCGGGCTCGTAGAAGGGCCCGAGCGCGTCAGCCGGCGTCGGCCGGCAGCTCGGCGCGGCCTCGGGACCCGATGCGGCGCCAAGCGCGAGCGCAGCGAGGAGGCCGACGACCGCCACGACCCGTTTCATCGCCCGTCACGCTACCTGCGACCGAAGGTGCCGAGATCACAGCCGAGACCGACCGGCAGAAATGCACGATCGGCTCGCCTCGGAACTCCAAGCCCGGCGGGGCCATCTCGTTCACGTCGATCCGCGCCTCCGCGGGCTGGAGAGGCCAGGGCTCGTGGGCGACGACCGCGGTCATCAACCGGCCTCGCCGTTCGGAGAAGAGTCGGTAGCGCTCGACGAGGAAGTGCTCGAGCGAGCCTTCCTCGGCGTTCGCGGGCGGGCCAGCCGGAGCGTACGTCGCCTCGAACGCGGCTCCCGAGCGGACGCTCTTGTACAGCATGCGACCGTCCACTTCGGTCGCCCGCATCTCGGAGACGTGGTAGCGCATGCCGTAGAGCAGGCGTCCAATCGTCGCGAAGAAGGTGCTCGATGCATCGAGGCTGAGAAACCAGACGGCCGGGATGCCGTCCACGCGAACGTAGGTCCTGACGTTGAGTTCCGGGATCGGCGCCAAAACGGGCCACCAAGGCGGGCCGGCGGCGCGCCTGCCGACCATGACGAACGCGACGATCGCGAGCCACGCGCTCCCTTGGCGAACGTCGGGCTCCACGCGCGTGGAGGCGACGAGGCGGCAGATCGTCGAGGCGGCGCTCGAGACCCTGAAGACCGACGGTTTCACCGGCGCCACCTCGCGTGCGATCGCACGCGCGGGCGAGTTCAACCAGGCGCTGATCTTCTACCACTTCGGCAATCTCGACGGGCTACTCCTCGCCGCGCTCGACCATACGAGCGAGGAGCGGTTGAAGCGTTACCGGAACGCGATCGAGGAGGCGACTTCCGTCGACGAGCTCGTCTCCGCGGTGGCGCGGCTCTACGCCGAGGATCGGGAGCGCGGCCACATGACGGTCGTCGCCCAGATGGTGGCGGGTAGCGCGGCGCGTCCCGAGCTGAAGCCTGCGCTGGTCACGAGGATGGAGCCCTGGATCGAGCTCTGCGAGGACGCACTCGACAAGGGCTTCGCCTGGCTCGGACTACCCGAGCTGATCCCACGACGCGAGCTGGCCTACGCTTTCGTCACCTTCTACCTCGGCGTCAATCTGATGACCCAGCTGGACGAGGACCGAACGCGCACCGACGCGCTCTTCGCCCGGCTCGAAGCCCTCGCCCCACTCCTGGCTTCAACTAGGATCGCGTCCGATGGGTGACTTCGCGCTCTATCTGGCGTTCATGATCCCGCCGCTTCTCATCGGGCTTGCTGTTCAGGCCTGGCTCAAACGGACGTTTGCGAAGTACTCGGGCGTCGAGGTCTCGAGCGGCCTCAACGGCGCCCAGGTCGCCCGCGAGATCCTCGACCGCAACGGCCTGCAGGACGTGCCCGTGGAGGCGTCGCCCGGCGGCGCGCTCTCGGACCACTACGACCCGCGGAAGAAGGCGCTCTTCCTCTCGGAGCCCGTGTACCGCCCGTCCACGGTCGCCGCGACGGCCGTCGCCGCCCACGAGACCGGACATGCGCTCCAGGACGCGCGCGGCTACGCGCCGCTGAAGATCCGCTCGGCGATCTACCCCGCCGTCGCTTTCGCGTCGAACGCGTGGATCTGGCTGCTGCTCCTCGGCGCCGTGCTGGGGGCGCTGAACCTCGTCGCGCTCGCGCTGATCCTCTACGCGGTCGCCGTCGCCTTCCACATCGTCACGCTGCCGGTGGAGTTCAACGCGTCGCGCCGGGCAGGTGGACAGCTGCGCGAGCTCGGGCTCGTCAGCGCCGGCGAGAACGAGGGCGTGCAGAAGGTCCTGAACGCCGCGGCGCTGACCTACGTCGCCGGCGCGCTGGCGGCGCTCTCGCTGCTGCTCTACTACGCGCTCGTTTTCTTCGGCAACCGCGACTAGGCCCGGGATGTGGCTCTGGCGGCTCATGTGGGCGGGCGCCGTTCTCGGTTTCGCCATCGTGAGCACGACCTTCGTTTTGCTGCTCTGGTTCATGATCGAGGTCGGGTTCGCCTGGGCCTCGGTGGTGCTCGTCGTGCTCGTCGCGTGGCTGCTCTTCTCGGCGATAAAGAACCAACGCACGGGCTTCGACATCCGCCGTTAGCCCGCCTGAGTACACTCGCCGCGAGATGCTCCTGAAGATCGTCGGCGCCTTTGACAACCGCCACGCGCCGTTCTGGCGGCTCGTCTTGGCGCTCGGTCTGATCGAGGTCCCGATCGGAATCTGGGCGCTGCGCGTCTGAGCTTCCGCGTCGGGAAGCGCCGGCTCGCCGTCGCGGCGTTCGGTGTCCTCTTCGCGGGCGTCACGTTCGCGTACCTCCTGCCGCAGATCGCGGACTACCGCGACGTCTGGGGCGTCGTCAAGGAGCTGTCGTGGCAGTGGCTCGCTGTGTTGGGCGCCGCGACGATCCTCAACCTGCTGACCTTCGCGCCGCCCTGGATGGTCGCTCTCCCCGGCCTACGGTTTCGCTCGGCTCTGGCCATGACCCAGGTGTCGACGGCGCTCTCGATCGTCCTGCCGGCCGGGGCCGCCGTCGGGATCGCCGGAGCGTACGGCGTCCTCCGCCGCTGGGGCTTCGCGAGCCGGGGGATCGCGCGGGCCGTCACGGTCGTCAGCCTCTGGAACCAGTTCGTGAACCTCTCGTATCCGGTTATCGCCGTCGCGCTGCTCTCGGTCACCGGCGGAAACTCCCCCGTGCTCGTAACGGCGGCGATCGTCGGGGTCGCGGTGCTGGCCGTTGCGATCGCCGCCCTCGCTGCCGTGCTCGCCAGCGACCGGACTGCGATGGAGACTGGTGAACTGACCGCCCGTGTCGTCAACGCGATCCGGCGGCGGCTCCGGCGGGAGGCGGTGCTCTGGGGCGGCACGAGCTTCGAACGTTTCCGCCGGGACGCGGTCGACCTCCTCCGACGCCGCTGGCATGTCCTCACGCTGACGTCCTACGCGGGGACGCTCACTGTCTTCCTGCTCCTGTTGCTGTCGCTGCGGGCGTGTGGCGTGCCCGGGTCGGAAGTGTCGGTCGTCGAGGCGTTCGCCGCCTGGTCGCTAGCGCGCATTCTCGGCTCGGTTCCGATCACTCCCGGAGGCATCGGCGTGGTCGAGCTCGGCCTCACCGGTGCGCTGGTCGGGTTCGGGGGGAACAACGTCGGCGTGGTGGCCGCCGTGCTCGTCTACCGCTTCCTCACGATCGTGCCGACGCTCGCTTTCGGTCTCGTCGCCGCGACGACCCTCCGTCGCCGATGACCCGCGAGGCGCTCACCGCCGCGGGCGCGTTCGCCATCGTGGCCGCCCTCGGCTTCGACGGGGGAGGGTATGCGCCGCCGGCCTGGGGTTGGAGCAGCGTGGCCGTCTTCGCCGTGCTGGCGATCCTGATCGCACGTGGCGTCGGGCGACCGCGGCCGGCGGCGCTCGTGCTCGTCGCCGCGCTGGCAGGGCTCGCCGCCTGGGCTGCCGCCTCGATCCTGTGGTCGAGCCATCTGTCTGCGTCGATCCTCGACGTCCAGCGCACGCTCCTCTACGTCGGCGCCGCCTCGCTCTTCGTTCTCGCACGCCCCGGGCCGGCGCTGCTCACCGGAGTGCTCGGGGCGGTCACGCTGCTCGCTGCGTCCGGGCTCGCAACCGTCGAGGGCGGCCTGCGCCTCGCCGAGCCGATCGGCTACGCGAACGGAATGGCGATCCTGGCGGTAATCGGCCTCCTGCTCGCGGTCGAGTTCGCCGCGCGCGCCTCGCGGACGAGTGCGGCCGGCCTCGCGGCCGCGACCGGGCCGATGCTGACCGCGACGCTCTACTTCACGTTCGGCCGTGGAGCCTGGCTCGCGCTCGGCGCCGGCCTGGTCGCCGCCATCGCGGTCGGGCCCGGCCGGCTC
>JBOHAU010000232.1:0-3099 GCA_050698015.1 Gaiellaceae bacterium | reverse complement strand
GCCCACCACGATCCGGCTCGGAAACTTGAAAGCGGTCCGCGCCACGAGCACCGAGCACGGCGCCTTGTGGATCACCTCGGTCGCGGTGGAGCCGATGACGATGCCGAGAGCGCGGCCGGTCCCGTGGGATCCAACGGCCAGCAGCGTCGCCTCGACGCTTTCGACGGTCCGCAGGAGAGCCTCCCAGGGGCGGCCTCGCCAGATCTCCGTGCTCGTCTCAGCATCTGCGATCTCCTTCTGGGCCTGGACGAGCGACTCGGCCGCGATGTCGTGCAAAGGACGGTCATCGAGGTACGCCGGAACAGCGGGTGCAACTCCACCGACCAGTCCGGACGAGAGGTCGTAGGCAGCTACGAGGGAAATCGGCCCCTCGGCAAGCGCTGCCGCCTGTCTCGTGGCCTCCAGCGACTCGGGAGAGGAGTCGATGCCGACGACGACGCGGCTGAACGCTGTGTAGGTGCGCCGGGCGGGCTTGGTCTCACTCTGAGTCTGCATGGTGAACCTCCTCAGATCGATGGAGCAGGTTGGCGAACGACGAGCACCGAACATGGCGCTCGGTGGGCGACCCGTTCGCTGACGCTTCCGAGCGCAGCGACGCCGTGCAACCCTCGGCTCCCGACGACGAGCAGGTCGAACGTCGCGGCGAGGCCGACAAGCGCCTCGACCGGCCGGCCGGGGTCTCTGACGAAGTACGGAGTGAGCTCCCAGACCGGCTCGAGATCGACCAGCTTGCCTCCAGTTGCCACGGCGATGGTGAGCTCGGAACCGAACCGCTCGGCGACGGATTGCGCGACTCGCGCCGCCGCCAGCGACTGCTCCGAGCCGTCGACTCCAACGAGGATGCTCGCGGGGAATGGCCCGCCGCGTGGCCGCCGCGCAAGCAGGACGGAACAGGGCGCTTCGTGAAGCAGCGACGTCGAGACGGCTCCGAGCGCGATGCCGACCGCGCGGCTGTGTCCATGGGGACCGACCGCGACAAGCGTCGCGTCGAATCGCTCGATGGCGTCCAGCAAGGTCGAAGCCGGATCGCCGGCCATGAGATGCGTACTGTCGGGATGCGCGGCATCGATGGCCTGGTGCAGAGCTTCGCGGGCAGATGCGTCCAGCTCGCCCAGCACGTGACTCATGGCGAAGCCGGCGTGGACAGCGACGTCCAGGTCGGCGACCGATGCCAGGCGAAGCAGACCGTCAGCCGATCGAAGGCGGGACGCCTGGCGTGCCGCCTCCAGGGCCTCCGGAGACTCGTCCACGCCGCAGAGAACTCGGTCGAAGACCTCGATTCCGGCCGGCGCCTCGACGGTCATCGGTGCTGGGCCTTGTCGGCAAAGAACACGAACACGACCATCAGCACGCACAGAAGGACCGTCACGCCGAGCCCGTAGAGAAACCAGGTGGGGCCGCTGGTGAAGTCGATCATCTTGCACCTCCTTCTCCCCCTGATGCTCGCTCTGGCCGCGCGCGCTGGAATCGGGGCCGGCGCGGAACAACGCTGCGGAAAAGCCGCTACCAGGTCTTCGTTCGAAAGGCCGCCGCGCCGCGCTGGACACGGACCCGCGCATCGACGGCGACGCAGCCGTCCGGTGAGGCGATCACGGGGTTGAGGTCCAGCTCCACGACTTCGTGCAGGTCGTCGCCGAGGCGGGAGAGGCGGTGAACGAGATCGACGAGCGCGGGCTCGTCCGCCGCCGGCTTCCCGCGGAAACCCCGAACGAGCGCCCCCGTCTTCCCTGTCGTGACGAGCTCATGAGCATCGGCATCGGTGAGGGGCGCGATCCTGAAACCGGCTTGGCCGATCAGCTCGGCGAAGACCCCGCCGGGGCCGAATGCGACGAGCGGCCCGAACACGGGATCCTGGACGACGCCGGCAAGGAGCTCGGCACTTCCTGCCAGCATCGGCTGGACGAGCACGGGACCGCCGATCCGGGCAGCCGCCGCTCGAACCTCTTCCGCGTCGGCGAGATTCAGGGCGACTCCCCCGATCTCCGTCTTGTGCGCACCCGGCTCCGAGCTCTTGACCACCGCGGGGAACCCGAGCTCGGCAGCGGCTGCCGCCGCCTCGTCGGGTGTCGCGGCCAAGCGCTCCGGGACGACTGGAACGCCGTAGGCATCGAGCAGCTCGCGGGTTTGTCGCGGATCGAGCCAAGCCTCCTCGGTCTCGACAAGCGCCTCGGTGACGATCGCACGGGCTCTGGAAACGTCCACGCCGTCGAGCGACGGCACCGAGCCCGCCGGACGGCGAAGCCATTCGGCGCGGGCCGCCCCCAGCCCTAGGGCGCGGGCGGCCGACTCCGGATACGCGAAGTTCGTGACCCCCGGGATCGTGGGCACCTCGGCAGCTGCGATGAGCGACGCGAGCACCGGCTTTCCCTCCCTCCGGCCCACGACGCGCCCGACCGCAGCCGCCACTTCGTCCGCGCCCGCTACGACCGGCGGCACGAACAGCACGATCGCGGCGTCGATGCCCGGATCGGCGAGGATGATGGGAAGGACGCGCTCGTATGTGTCTCCGGTTGCCGAGCCGAGCATGTCCACCGGATTCGCGACGCTCGCCTCGGCCGGGAGCACCTCGTGGAGAGCCGCTTCGGTCTCCGGCGCGAGGCTCGGGAGTTCGAGCCCCGCCGCGTCGCAGGCGTCGGCACAGAGGATGCCGAGACCGCCGGCATTCGTGAGCACGGCGACCCGGTTGCCCGCCGGAAGCGGCTGGCCGGAGAGGAGCGCGGCCGCGTCGATCAGCTCTTCGAGCGTGTCTGCGCGGATCACACCGGCCTGGTGGAAAAGCGCGTCGACGGCGGTCTCGGATCCCGCGAGCGCGGCGGTGTGCGAGCTGGCGGCGCGGGCGCCCGTCGCGGTCGTCCCGCTCTTCATGGCCAGGATCGGCTTCTTGCGCGCGACGCGTCGGGCGATGCGCCCAAATCGCCTCGGGTTCCCGAACGACTCGAGGTACAGGGCGACCAGACCGGTCTCGGGATCGTCCTCCCAGTACTCGAGCAGGTCGTTGGACGAGACGTCTGCTTTGTTTCCGATCGACACGAACGCCGAAAGCCCGATCCCCCGCTCCTGCGCCTTCTCGAGGAGGGCGAGGCCGAGCGCGCCGCTCTG
>JBOHAU010000231.1:0-8676 GCA_050698015.1 Gaiellaceae bacterium | reverse complement strand
CGTTCCGACCAAGCCGGAGCTTCACGAACGCATCGGCGAGCTCCAGGAGCTCATCGGGGCATTCGAGCGCAAGCTCGAGGAGACCGAGGCGCGCCTGGCCGAAGCCGTCGGCAAGCGCGACGAGTATCTGAACGACCTACGGCGCGTCGCCGCCGACTTCGAGAACTACCGCAAGCGGGCCGCGCGTGACCAGGAGAACCTGATCGCGCGCGCCCACGAGCGGCTCGTGAAGGAGCTCCTGCCGGTACTGGACGACCTCGAGCGGGCTCTGGAGGCGGCCGAGGCCCACGAGGAGGCCAAGCTCGAGGAAGGCGTGGCGCTCGTCACGCGCTCCTTCGCCGACGTGCTGCGCAAGGAAGGCCTCGAGGAGGTCCCGACTGAGGGCAAGTTCGACCCTCACGTCCACGAGGCGTTGCTCTCGCAGCCCTCGGAGGCGGAGGAGGGCGCCGTCATCGAGGTCCTGCAGAAGGGCTACCGGCTCGGCGACCGGGTGATCCGCCCGGCGCGCGTGGTGATTGCTAGTGCGCCGAAGGCGCCGTAACTAGGACGCGCAGCGTGGCGGCGACTAAGGACCTCTACGGCGCCCTTGGAGTCTCCAAGGGCGCGTCGGCCGACGAGATCAAGAAGGCCTACCGCAAGCTCGCGCGACAGTACCACCCGGACCGAAACCCGGGCGACGCGGCCGCCGAGGAGCGGTTCAAGGAGGTCCAGCACGCCTATGACGTGCTCTCCGATCCGACCAAGCGCAAGCAGTACGACCAGTTCGGCTCGCCCGACGGGCGCCCCGGCTTCGACCCCCGCGGATTCAACTTCGAGGAGGCCTTCAACGTCGGCGACCTGGGCGACCTCTTCGGCGGCCTCTTCGGCCGCGGGCGTGGCGCCCGCCAGCAGGCGCGCGCCGAGCGAGGCGCCGATCTCGAGGTCGCGGTCAACCTCTCCTTCGCGGACTCGCTGCAAGGAATCGAGACCAAGATTCCGGTCGACGTCGAGACCGCGTGCGGCGACTGCGGCGGCTCGGGTGCCAAGCCCGGGACGTCGCCGAAGGTCTGTCCCGAGTGCCGCGGCCGGGGCGTGGTCTCCGAGAGCCAGGGGCTCTTCGCGCTCTCCCAGCCCTGCCCGCGCTGTCGCGGCAACGGGACCGTGATCGAGGACCCCTGTCCGCGCTGTCGCGGCACGGGGCGCGAGCGCCGGACGAGACGCTACTCGGTGAAGATCCCGGCCGGCGTCCGCGACGGCACGCGGATCAAGCTGAAGGGCAAGGGTGAGGCCGGACTGCACGGCGGGCCGCCCGGCGACCTTCACGTCGTCACCCGGGTCGCCGAGTCCCCGATCTACGAGCGGCGCGGAGCGGATCTCGTCGTCGAGGTGCCGGTGTCACTGGCCGATGCGGCCCTTGGGACCGACGTCGACGTTCCGACCCCGGACGGCGCCGTCTCGATGAAAGTTCCGGCCGGCTCGGAGCACGGAAAACTGCTGCGGATCAAGGGCCGGGGGGCGCCGAAGCTGAAGGGCGGGAAGGGCGACGTGCTCGCCCGCCTCAAGCTCGAGGTGCCGAAGAAGCTGAACAAGAAGCAGCGCGAGCTCTACGAGCAGCTGAAGAAGGCAGGCTGATGGACGACAAGGGCCGGTACATGATCAGCATCGCCGCCGAGCTCGTCGGCGTGCATCCGCAGACGCTGCGGATCTACGAATCGAAGGGGCTCGTGCGGCCGAAGCGCACGTCTGGCAACACGCGGCTGTACTCGGAGGAGGATCTCGCGCGCCTGCGCCTGATCCAGCGGCTGACGACCGACTACGGCCTCAACCTCGCCGGCGTCGAGATGGTGCTCGGCCTCGAGGATCAGCTCAACCGGATGCAGCGGCGGATGGTGCGGATGGAGCGCGAGCTGCGTGAGCGCATGCGTGACATCGAGCGACAGTACAAGCGTGAGGTTGTGCTCTGGGAGGAGCCTAGGCTCCCCACGCGGAGGCCTCACTGATGGATTTCAACAAGCTGACGATCAAATCCCAGGAGGCGGTCGGCGCGGCGCAGGAGCTCGCACGCCGGATGGGCAATCCGGAGATCTACCCGGAGCATCTCCTGCTCGCGCTCCTCGACCAGGAGCTGCCGCAGCAGCTCGTCCCGGATGCGGGGGGCGTTACGTGCCGAGGCCGAGACCACGCTGCGCGGCAAGCCCGCCGTCGAGGGCGGCGCGCAGCAGCCGCGCGTCTCCGCCGCGTTCTCGCGCGTCCTCGACCAGGCATTCGACGAGGCACGGCAGCTCGAGGACGAGTACGTCTCCACCGAGCACCTGCTCCTCGCCCTCGACGTCGTCCCGCGTGACCAGCTGCTCGAGAAGCTTCAGCAGGTCCGCGGCGGCCAGCGTGTGACGAGCCAGGACCCCGAGGGCACCTACCAGGCGCTCGAGAAGTTCGGTCGCGACCTCACCGAGCTGGCGGAGCAGGGAAAGCTCGACCCCGTGATCGGGCGCGACGAGGAGATCAGACGCGTGATCCAGGTCCTCTCGCGCCGCACGAAGAACAACCCGGTGCTGATCGGCGACCCGGGCGTCGGGAAGACGGCGATCGCCGAGGGGCTCGCCCAGCGGGTCGTCGCCGGGGACGTCCCCGAGGGGTTGAAGGGCAAGCGGGTCTGGGCGCTCGACATCGGCGCGCTGCTCGCCGGCTCGAAGTACCGCGGCGAGTTCGAGGAGCGGCTGAAGGCCGTCCTGACGGAGATCCGCAACGCCGAGGGCCAGATCATCCTCTTCATCGACGAGCTGCACACGATCGTCGGCGCCGGCGCCGCCGAGGGCGCCGTCGACGCCGCGAACATGCTCAAGCCGATGCTGGCGCGCGGCGAGCTGCGCGCGATCGGCGCGACGACGCTCGACGAATACCGCAAGCACGTCGAGAAGGACGCGGCGCTCGAGCGGCGCTTCCAACCGGTCTTCGTCGGCGAGCCGTCCGTCGCCGACACGATCGCGATCCTCCGCGGCCTGAAGGAGCGCTATGAGGCGCACCACGGCGTCCGGATCCGCGACGCCGCGCTTGTCGCAGCGGCGGTGCTCTCCGACCGCTACATCTCGGACCGCCAGCTGCCGGACAAGGCGATCGACCTCGTCGACGAGGCGGCGTCGCGACTGCGGATGGAGATCGACTCCTCGCCGATCGAGCTCGACGAGGCCGAGCGTCGCGTGCGCCAGCTCGAGATCGAGCTCGCCGCGATGGGGAAGGAGTCGAAGGACGTCCGCGAGCCCGTCGAACGTGAGCTCGCGGAGGCGCAGGAGCGGCGGAACGAGCTTGCCGCCCGCTGGGCGACCGAGAAGGAGGCGCTCGAGCGGGTCAAGGAAGTGATGGCCCGCATCGAGGAGCTGCGCCACGAGGCGGAGCGTGCCGAGCGCGGCGGCGATCTCCAGCGCGTCGCCGAGATCCGCTATGGCGAGCTGCCGCAGCTCGAGAAGGAGCTGGCGGAGCGCGACGGCGCCGTCGTCGAGAACCCGATGGTCAAAGAGGAGGTCGACGAGGACGACGTCGCCGCCGTGGTCGCACGCTGGACCGGGATCCCGGTCGACAAGCTGCTCGAGGGCGAGACCGAGAAGCTGATCCACATGGAGGAGCGGCTCCACGAGCGGGTTGTCGGCCAGGACGAGGCGGTCTCAGCCGTGGCGAACGCGCTCCGCCGTGCGCGCTCAGGCCTGCAGGACCCGAACCGCCCGATCGGCTCCTTCGTCTTCCTCGGCCCGACCGGCGTCGGCAAGACCGAGCTCGCCCGCGCCCTCGCCGAGTTCATGTTCGACGACGAGCGCGCCATGGTCCGCCTCGACATGTCCGAGTACCAGGAGCGTCACACCGTCGCGCGGCTCGTGGGCGCGCCGCCCGGCTACGTCGGCTTCGAAGAGGGCGGCCAGCTGACCGAGGCGGTGCGGCGCCGGCCGTACGCCGTCGTCCTCCTCGACGAGATCGAGAAGGCGCACATGGAGGTCTTCGACGTGCTCCTCCAGATCCTTGACGACGGGCGCCTGACCGACGGCCAGGGACGGACGGTCGACTTCCGCAACACCGTGATCATCATGACCTCGAACCTGCGCTCGGTCGACGCAATGCGCGAGGTCTTCCGGCCCGAGTTCCTGAACCGCATCGACGAGGTGGTCGAGTTCCACGCGCTCTCGAAGGAGCAGCTCGCCGACATCGTCGAGCTGCAGCTGCGCCGCCTCCGGGAGCGGATGGCCGAGCGCGGCCTCGGGCTCGAGCTCACGGGCGCCGCGAAGGAGCAGCTCGTCGAGGCCGGCTGGGATCCGACCTACGGCGCCCGCCCGCTCAAGCGTGCGATCCAGCGGCTCGTCGAGAACCCGCTGGCCCTCAGGCTGCTCGCGGGCGAGTTCGCCGAGGGCGACACGGTCCGCGTGGACGTGGGCGACGCAGGCGAGCTCTCGTTCGTGAAAGCCGGCGCCGCCGAGCCGGCGCCGGCCTAGACCGCCGAGTCCAGGATCTCGCCGCGCTCGCGGTCCGGCGGCGCGCCATAGACGAAGACCAGGAGCTCCGAATCGGTCTCGTTCACGCTCTGCAGCGGCGTGCCCGCGTCGACGTGGGCGACGCCGCCTTGGTCGATCTGATGCCGCTCCGGCGGGTCGCCGAGGTACATCGTCAGCGTCCCCCGAACGACCACGAACGTCTCTTCCTGGACTGGTTCTCTGTGTCGCCGGCCCTTCGCACCCGGCTCGTAGCGCCAGAGGCTTCCCCGGGAATGCTCCAGCCCGGCGAGCTCGGTGAGTCCCGCGACGTGACGCCGCGCCTCTCCCGGCTCCGAGGGACGCGTCCCCCAGTCGACGTCGTCGGGGCTGATCACGCTGTACGCCACGCGGACGAGTCTAGGGAACGCCCCATCGTGGCGGAAGAAGGCGCTTTGGGGGACTTCCCAGTTAGCGTTGCCACATGGGAGATCGCGCTCAGAAAGGATTGCCGCCGCCCGCACCGCCGGCGGAACGAACGGCAGGCCAGCTGGTTGCCGAATCGATGCGGCTCTACGGACGTCGGATCTGGATCGCCCTCCTGATCGGCGTGCCGCCGACCCTCGCCGGGCTCGCGCTCGCCGCGGCCTCGGATTCCACGACTTCCCGTGCGGCGGAGCTCACGCTTGCACTCGCCCTCGGCGCTCCGGCCGTCAGCCTGTCGTACGTGGGCGCGTCCGTGCTCGCTGCGGACAGCCGGCCGCCGGCGCGCAGCCTGGTGGTCGCGTTCGTCGCCGGCCTCCTCGTGCTCCTGCCCGTTCCCTTCCTCGCGACGCTGCTGTTTCTGCCGGCACTCGCGTGGTTCGCCCTCTTCGGTCTCGCCGTCCCGGTTGCCGTCGTCGAGCGCCTCGGGCTGGCGGCGGCGCTCCGACGCGCGTTGCAGCTGGCCCGGGCGGACTATGTCCACGCCCTCGGCTCGCTGGCCGCGGCTGCGATCGTCGTCCTCGTCAGCGCCGGGGTGCTTCAGTTCCTGCTCGTGCAGTTCAGCGAGACGGCGTCGGGCGTCGCCGCGTTCATCGCGATCCTGCTCCTCTCACCGCTGCTGCTGTTCGCCGCCGCCTTGCTCTACGACGACCAGGTCGCCAGAGCGGCGCCCGTGCGCGAAGGCCTGACGACGCCACGCCCGCGCCGTGGGAGGTAGTGCCCTAGAGTCACGCGCGCGAGAAACGAAAGGAGCCGCGCATGCCGACCTACATCCTGCTGTCGAACCTGACGGCGCAGGGCGTCCAGACGCTGAAATCGAACCCCGACCGGCTGCGGGAGGTCAACCGGGACATCGAGGAGCTCGGCGCCAAGGTGCTGCACCAGTGGGCGACGCTGGGCCCGTTCGACTTCGTCAACGTCGTCGAGGCGCCGGACAACGCGACGATCGCAAGAGTTTCCGTGGCCCTGGGAGCTCGCGGGAGTGCGAAGTTCCAGACGCTGAGCGCGCTTTCGATCGACGAGTTCCTCAATTCCGTGACGCAGTGACGTAGCTCTCGCTTGTACGAGCTCAGCTTCGGCCAGTTCCTCGTCGTCCTGGTCATCTCGGCAGCCGTGTCGATGGGCGTCTTCGCGCATGCCGAGAAGCACGGGAACCGACACGCAACAGCGTGGGGGATCGCAACGTTCCTCGCGCTGGGCATCGCCGTGCCCGTCTACTTCATCCGCTACTGGCTGAGGACGCGGAGCCGTCGCTAGGCGACCCGCACCTTCCGCGGGAAGATGGCGTGTGCCGTCTGCGTCCAGTGGACCGGAGGTGTTGGAGAGTCGTCTGCGTGGACGGCCAGCCCCTAGGGATCCACGCAGCTGAGCACCGCGTCCCAGGCGAGCTCGGAGGCCAGGACCCCGAGGCTCATGCTCGAGACCTCGGGGCTCTCGACCTCGTTCGTCGAGACGGTGTAGAGGACGTCTCCGTCTACGAGCGCGTGGAACGGCTGGATCGCCCGTCCCATCGACGCATGCACCTGGACGCCGAGCTGGCGGAGCTCGCGACGGGTCAGCTGCTGGTTCGTAATCACCAGCGTGAGCGTCGTGTTTCCGGGTGCAGCCTGCGGGAGCTGCTCCTCGAGGCCCTCGACCAGGTGCATTCTCGTGTCGCGCTCGGCGTCGTAGTGGCCGCGGACGACGTGACCGCCGCGGTCGACGATCGCGCCGAAAGCATTCACGACGGTGAAGACGGCGAGCTTTGTCGGGCCGATCTGGCGGTACGCGCCGCCCTGGCCGGAGAACTCACCGCCTTCGAGCCCGAACGTCTTCCCCACCGTGACCGAGCGCCCCGCGCCGCGGCGACCCAGCGGGAACACGCCTTCCTCCGCTGCTCGGAGGGCCTGACGCCCGAGCTCCGCGTCCGGATAGATCGCATTCTCCCGCCGGCCGAAGTCGTAGACGATTGCGCCGAGGACGAGCTCCACGTCCGTCCAGCCGACGGTGTAGCCGCGCATCGCCATCAGCTCCACTGCTACCCCGCACGCCGCCTCGAGCCCGTACAACGAGCCGCCCGCGAAGCAGACCGCGTGCGTCCACTCGTAGTTGCCGATCGTTCCGGGTGAGCCGCCGCGGATGTCGACCGAGCAGGCAGCGCCTCCCGGGGGTAGGTGGAAAACGGTGCAGCCGGTCGGGCCCTCGTCGTACTCGGCGATCCCGACCTTCAGGCCCGGGAAGTCGAACCGGAGCTCGCGGCTCATGCGGCGGCCACCGCCAGCTCGGCCGCCAGCTGCGCATTGGCGGCGATCAGCTCGCGGTTCAGCTCGAGCGTCTGGCCGCCACTCTCTTCGTGCAGCCGACCGAGGACGAACGGCGTCAGGCCCTGCCCCGACGTTCCCAGGTCAACGGCCTCGTCGAGCGCCGAATCGATCAGCGTCTCGACGTCGATGCTCCGCGGCGGCGGGTTTCCGACCACGAGGCCGCAGCCGACCAGGTCCCAGTGGGCTCGCGCGATGCGCACGACTTCTTCGGCGGAGTCCACGCGCTGCGTCACCGGCGGTCCCCCGGCCGCGTCGTAGAAGCGCGGCATCGTGTCCGTACGCCAGCCGAGGACAGGAACGGACAGCGTCTCCAGGAGCTCCGCGGTCGCCTCGACGTCGAGCAGAGACTTCACCCCCGAGCTGACGACCACCACAGGTGTTCGGGACAGCTCGATCAGGTCGGCGGAGATATCCAGTCGCGGGCCGCGGTGAACGCCGCCGATTCCGCCGGTGCCCATGAAGCGGATCCCGGCGTGGCGGCACACCGCCAGCGTCCCGCCGACCGTCGTCGCGCCCGTCTCCCCCGTCGCGACGCAGGCGGCGAGGTCACGCGGGCCGAGCTTGCGGGCCCCCGCAGTGAAGCGCTCCAGGTCGGCTGCGGTCAGCCCGACCCTGATCTCGCCCTCGAGGACGCCGATCGTGGCGGGCACGGCGCCTGCTGCACGGACACGGCGCTCGCTTTCGAGGGCCACCGCCACGCCCTCGCCGGGAGGGAACCCGTGGGCCACGAGGGTGGTCTCGAGTGCAACCACCGCGGAAGCGTCCCGCACCTCCTCGGAGACGCGGATCAAGGCATCGTCCCGAGGTTGGCCACGCACCGCGCTGCAGCCTCCATCGCGAGCTCGGGCCCGCCGACGAGATAGCCGGCGGCCAGGGCATCGCCTGCACCCGTGGTGTCGACGACCTCGCCCGGGACCGGCGGCAGGTCGCGGTCGTCGAACGTCGCTCCCGCAGGGCCTCGCTTGACGACGCGGACGTCGCTCGGGACCGGCAGCTCGGCGTGCTCGGCCTCGTTCCCGAAGACGACGTCGGGGCGGATCCGGACGAACCGCTCGGCGAGCTCCTGCGCGCCGAACTCGCGGATCACGTTCACGGAGGAGAGGTCGACGCTGATCTTTGCCCCGCGCGAGCGAGCGAGCTCGACGGCGCGCTCTGCCGCGGCTCCGATCGGCTCCCGCATCAGCGAATAGCCGGAGAGATGGAGCCAGTCCGCTCGGTCGAACCACCCCTCTCGAAGCTCGTCTGGTGCGAGCTCCGGCGCGACGCCGCGGTCCGAGATCATCGTCCGGCTCCCGTCGAGCTCGACCAGCGAGACCACGACGCCGTTCCGTCCGGTGGGAGGCGGCCCGAGGACGTCCACGGCTCGTCGGAGTAGGTCGGCCTGGGCGACCTCTCCCGCCGCGTCCGCTCCCCACTTGCCTACGAATCGCGCCTCGGCGCCGAGGGCCGCAGCCCAGGCG
>JBOHAU010000230.1:0-7356 GCA_050698015.1 Gaiellaceae bacterium | reverse complement strand
TCAGCCGCCCGACTACCCGGCGACGGCGACGCTAATCCGTCGCCTGCGGCGACAACCGCAAGCCCCGAAAGCGGCAGACTTCGGCGCGTCTAACTTTCGCAATGGGTATAAAAAGGGGTATAAAATCAGCGTCGCCGCGCCTGTCTTGTAAACAAAAGGCCCCGCTTAGCAGGGCCTTTGCAGTAGCGGGGGCAGGATTTGAACCTGCGACCTCCGGGTTATGAGCCCGGCGAGCTACCTGACTGCTCCACCCCGCGTCGCTAGGCGCAATTATAGCGCCGCGCCGGCGAAGCCGGCACGGCTTTTCTAGTCGGCGCCGCCAAGTCGGCGCCTAGGCGCCTCTAGGACTCGGTTGTTACAAGCCCGACGGGGCAGCTGACGCCGGTCCCGCCCAGCCCGCAGTAGCCGTTCGGGTTCTTCGCGAGGTACTGCTGGTGGTACGGCTCGGCGTAGTAGAACGGGCCCGCCTGCGCGATCTCGGTCGTGACCTCTCCGTAACCGGCGTCGCGCAGCTCGCGCTGGTACGCCTCACGGGATCGCTCGGCGGTCGCCCGCTGCGCCTCGTCCTCCCAGTAGATCGTCGACCGGTACTGCGTCCCGACATCGTTCCCCTGCCGCATCCCCTGCGTGGGATCGTGGTTCTCCCAGAAGAGCCGGAGCATCTCCTCGTAGCTCGTCTTCGCGGGGTCGTAGACGGCCAGCACCACTTCGGCGTGGCCGGTCCGCCCGCCGCAGACCTCCTCGTAGGTCGCGTTCGGCGTATAGCCGCCCGCGTAGCCCACCGCCGTTGTGTAGACGCCCGGCGCCTGCCAGAAGACGCGCTCGGCGCCCCAGAAGCAACCCAGGCCGAACACCGCGCGCTCGAACCCAGCCGGGAACGGGGGCGTGATCGGCGGCCCGAGCACGTAGTGCTGGTCCGGGACGACCATCGTCTCCTCGCGGCCCGCAAGCGCGTCGCGCGACTCGACCATCTCTGTCTTGTCTCGGAACAGGAACATGGGTCTAGGGTAGCCGGTGCCATGCGCGTGGCCGCCATCGACCAGGGCACCAATACGACGCGCCTCCTCGTCGCCGACGTCGAGAACGGCGAGCTCGAGGAGGTCTCCAAGCGCACGGAGATAACGCGCCTCGGCGAGGGTGTCGACGCCCGCCGGCGGCTCCTACCTGTCCCCATCACCCGGGTGCGCAACGTGCTCACGGACTACCGGCGCGAAGCCGAGCAGCTCGGCGCGGAGCGGGTCCTCCTCGTGGCAACGAGCGCGGTACGCGACGCCGAGAACGGCGAAGCGTTCCTCGGCGAGATCGAATGGAGCTACGGCTTCGTCACGCGGCTCCTCTCCGGGGACGAGGAGGCCGAGCTCACCTTCCGCGGCGCGGCGGACGGGCGGATCGGCTCGACGCTCGTGATCGACCCGGGCGGCGGGTCGACGGAGTTCGTCGTCGGCGAGGAGGGCGAGATTCGATCTCGCGAGAGCGTCGACATCGGCTCGGTGCGCCTCACCGAGCGGTTCCTGCACTCCGACCCGCCGACCGAGGAGGAGCTCACGGGAGCCGCCGACCACGTCAGAGCGGTCCTCCCCGCGCGGCCAGTGGCCGATCAGGCGGTCGGAGTGGCGGGCACGATCACGACCCTGGCGGCGCTCGACCTGGGGCTCGACCAGCCGGAAGGCCTCGGAACCCACGGCCACCGGCTGACGCTCGACTCCGTGCGCGCCCAGCGCGAGCGCCTCGCCGCGCTGCCGCTCGACGAACGTACTCGTCTTCCGGGCCTCCATCCCAAGCGCGCGCCCGTGATCGTCGGCGGGGCAGTCCTCGTCGAGCAGGTCCTCGACCGGTTCGGCATCGAGCTCGAGGTCAGCGAGCGCGACATCCTCCACGGCGCGGCGCACGAAGCGGCGACCTTGCCGGCCCCGGCCGAGGGGGCCGCCCCACCCGGCGCCTATACGTGCTGCTAGGCAACTGCAGGTCCTGAGGCTCTCCCACTGGACGTTCCTCGCCGCACGTGAGAGATTGCGGCCAAGCGAGTAAGGAGGTAGGTATGGCGGAGCCGACGCGCGAAGACGCGCAGCTCCTCGTTCAGCTCGCGACGCTCTTCGCGGAATCAGGCGTGCGCGAAGCCAGCTCGTGGGTCTGGAGCGACGAGTTCGTGTCCGACCACGACGAGTTCAATAAGAAATATCCGCCGGGCTCGACCGGATTCGACCGACTGATGACGGCAGCGGGCTACTACGAGACGATCGGCACGCTCTGGAAGCACAAGCTGATCAGCGAGGAACTCCTGTTCGACTGGCTCCTGATCGAGCCGCTGTGGAACCGCATCAAGCCGGTCCTCGTCGGCATCCGTGAAGAGATGGGTGAGTCGAGGTTGTTCGAGAACTTCGAGGCCATGGCCGAGGCGTCCGTCCCCGCGCAGGCTTAATCGATTTCCTCCAGCGGCGGCTCGTCCTCGGCTAGCCGTCGCTGGAGCACTACGCGCGAGAGCACGCCGACGAGCCGGCCGTCCTCGACGACGGGCACGCGCTCGGCGTCCTGCTCCTCCATGAACCGGAAGGCCTCGTCGGCCGGAGTCTCGGCCTCGACCGTGTAGTGCGGCGCTTCGGCGATCTCGCCGAGCCGCGTCGCCCGCGGGTCGCGGCCCTGTGCGACGACCTCGCGCACGAGCGTCTTCCGCGTGACGACGCCGACCAGGCGGTGGTCGTCGCACACGAACACCGCGCGGACGTCCGGGTTCGCGAGCAGCTCGCCCGCGTCTTGCGCCGTCGCCTCGACCTCAAGCGCCGGCGGTTCGACGACCATCGCTTCGCGAACGAGAGTCACGGGTAGAGGCCGCGGGCTGTCAGCGCCCCGGCAACCTCGCGGATCGCGGCGACCATGGCCGCGCGCCTCGGCGTGAGGTCGAGCTGCCCGGACAGCTGCCAGACCCGGTCGAAGGCGTCACCGAGCTTCTCGGCGAGCTTCTGGCGGGTCTCGTCGCGCGTCCAGAACAGCCGGCCCAGATCCTGGACCCACTCGAAGTAGGAGACGGTCACGCCGCCGGCGTTCGTGAGGATGTCCGGGAGCACATGGATCCCGCGGTCCGCCAGGATCGCGTCGGCCTCGATCGACGTCGGCCCGTTGGCTCCCTCGGCGATCATCTTCGCCTCGATCCGGCCGGCGTTCTCTCCGGACACCTGGTCCTCGAGCGCAGCGAGGACGAGGATGTCGCACGGGAGCTCGAGGAGCTCCGGGTTGGACACGTGCTCCCCGTCCGGATAGCCCGCCAGCGACCCGTTGCTCACGATCCACTCGGAGACGTCATCGAGATCGAGCCCCCGCTCGTTGAACACCCCGCCCGAGATGTCCGAGACGCCGGTGACCATGGCGCCCCGAGCGACGAGCTCGCGCGCCGCGACACTGCCGACGTTCCCGAAGCCTTGGACGATGCAGCGCTGTCCGTCGAGGTGCCACTCCAGCCGCTCACAGGCCCGTTCGATCACCATCACCACGCCCGCGCCGGTCGCCTCCCGCCGGAAGACCGAGCCGCCGATCGTGATCGGCTTGCCGGTCACGATCTCCGGGACGGCGTGGCCGACCTGCATCGAGTAGGTGTCCATGATCCAGGCCATCGTCTGCTCGTTTGTGGCCATGTCCGGAGCAGGGATGTCTTCCTCGGGCCCGATCACGGGGAGCAGTTCGATCGTCAGTCGTCGCGTCAACCGCTGGAGCTCGTCGCCCGAGAGCTCGCGCGGGTTGCAGCGCACGCCGCCCTTCGCTCCGCCGTAGGGCAGCTGGAGCAGCGCGCACTTCCAGGTCATCCACATCGCGAGCGCCGCGCATTCGCCGAGGTCGACATGGGGGTCGTAGCGCAGGCCGCCCTTGGTCGGGCCGAGCACCGTGGAGTGCTGCACGCGGTAGCCCGGGAAGACCGTGAACGCGCCGTCGTCGCGGCGAATCGGGACTCCGACGATCGTCGACCGCTCCGGAACGCGGAGTCGCTCGGACACAAAATCCGGCACGTCTGCATGCTCGAGCGCCTGCTCGAACTGACCGAGCGCCATCCGGAAAAGAGGCGTGTCCCACTCGAGCGCGAGCTGCTCGACCGAGGTCTCGTCGAGCTTGGCCACGGCAGGAGTCTAGATACGGCCGTCGCGCCGCACGATCAGCGTCAGGTCGGGCCCGAGCGCCTCGACGACGACCGTCTCTCCGGGATCCGCGCCCTCCTCACAGCGAGCCCGCCAGAGCTCGCCCGCCAGGCGGACGCTGCCCAGGGGCCGGCACGCCTCGACGACGACAGCGGTCGATCCCGGCAGCGCCTCCGCGCCGGTCATCACCCGCCGCCGCCGCGAGTACCAGACGAACAGGGTGATCTCCAAGACCTCCCAAACGGCGGCTGCGGCTACGGCGACGACCCCCCACGGCGACGGGAGCCAGAAGATCGCGGCGACGAGTGCAAGAAGAAGAAGCATGCCGGGGGCGGGAGTCGAACCCGCACGCCCCCAAGGGGGACACCTGATTTTAAGTCAGGCGCGTATGACCAGTTTCGCCACCCCGGCTCGGGGAAGGGTAGCGCGGTAGAAGGCTAGGGCCCGCCGGGCTCCAGCTCCGAGACCGGGAAGGCCTCGGATTCCGGGCCCTTGCCGCGAAAGTTGTCGACGAACGACCTGAACGCGTCCTCGTCGAACCGCGCAACCTTGGCGATCCGGCCCTCGCCCTCGTACGTCCGGTCTTGCCGCCGACCGAGATCGTAGGTCCACGCGGTGAGCGCGATCGTGTCACCGAGCCCGGGCATCGGCGCGACGATCATCCCGTTCGGGTCGTCGAGATAGAACTCGCGGAGCTTCTCGATCTCCGCCGCGGGAACGTCCGGCCCGTACCGAATCACGACGCCGCCGTGCTCGAGGTTGTGCACCGTCGTGATCGCCGGCACCGGCTGGTCGTAGATGCCCCAGATGATGGTCGCGTCGGTGTGGATCCCGCTGGACGGTGGGTTCGAGTTGTACTTGAACCCCGGCGGTAGGGCGGGCACGTGGCGCACCTGCTGGCCCTTGTAGTGGAGGTTCGGCGTGGCCGACAGCGTCTCGAAGCTCCCGCCGAGGGCCCTGAACTCCGCGGCGACGCCGGTGGCTGCGCCCCCATCGTCGTCGCTTCCTCCGAGCAGGAGGAAGCCCAGCACGGCCGCGATCACCAGCACTGCCGAGCCCGCAACGGCAAGCAGGATCGTCCGGTTGCGCCCCGGGTCCCGAGGCGTCGTCCGGACCTTCGGCGCCTGGACGGGGCGCTTCGGAGGTGCTGGAGTCTTGGCTTTTCCAGGCAAAGCGCGCCAATGGTAGCGAGACGGTCACCGATGCCCCATACTCGGTGCCGCAAACCAAGGAGGAGAGAGATGACCGGTTTCCTCGACAGACTGCTCGGAAGAGGCAAGAAGGCGGCCGGCGACATGGCCGACGACCCCGAGATGCGTCGCGAAGGCATGCATCAAGAGGCGGAAGGCATGGCGGAGTCCCGCGCCGACAGCGCCGAGGACATGGCGCAGGAAGCGCGCACCGAAGCCGCCGAGCACCGCGCCGAGCGCGACCAGCCGTAACTGTCGGGCAGGGAGGCGGCGCTCGAGCCGCCTCCCTGCTGTCCGATCCCCTCCCTACCGTTTATCGGTCCATGATCGTGACCACTGTTCTCCTGGTCCTGCTCGCAGGCGCGGCCGCGTTCGCGGGAGTCCGTGTGCTGCGCGTTCTTCGCGCGGAGCTCCACGCGCTTCAGGCGAACGCCGCGCAGCAGCTCGCGGACCGGAACGCCGAGGTCGACCGGCGCCTGGAGGCAATGACGGCGACCATGGATCGCCGGCTCGAGACGGCGACGAAAACGACGAGCGCGATCCACCAGCAGCTCGGCCAGCTCGGCCAGGCGAACGCCGAGATCCTTGCGCGGGCGAACGACCTCAAGAAGCTGGAGCAAGCGCTGCGGCCGCCGAAGGCGCGCGGTGGCTTCGGAGAGCTCCTGCTCGGCAACCTCCTGCGGGACCGCCTGCCGCCGGACGCGTACGAGCTCCAGTACGGGTTCAAGACCGGTGAGCGCGTCGACGCCGTGATCCGGGTCGAGCGGCTCGTCCCGGTCGATGCGAAGTTCCCGCTCGACAACTTCGAGCGGCTCGCCGACGCGGAGACGGACGGCGACAGGACGCTCTACGAGAAGGCCTTCGCGCGGGATCTCAAGCTCCACGTCGACGCGATCGCGTCGAAGTACATCCGGCCCGACGAAGGCACCTACGACTTCGCGCTGATGTACCTGCCGTCCGAGGGGGTCTACTACGAGCTCGTGTGCGGCAAGACGGGGTCGCTGCTGCAGTACGCGCACGAGAAGCGGGTCTTCCCTGTCTCACCGACGACGTTCACGTCACAGCTCCAGGTGATCGCGCTCGGCCTCAAGGGGATGCAGATCGAGCAGCGGGCGCACGAGGTGATGGCCTACGTCGCACAGCTGCAGGGCGACTTCGACCGCTTCCGCGACGACTTCCAGGTGGTCGGCAAGCACATCGGCAACGCGCAGTCGAAGTTCGCCGAGGCGGAGAAGCGGCTCGACCGTTTCGACGCCAAGCTCGAGCGCGCCGTGGAGACTGAGACCGAGGTCCAGCCTGGCGCTGTCGCGCAAGAGCTTCCGCGCGCTCTCGACGCGGCGTAGCTGTCCATAGAATCGACTGCATGGCCGACGCGTTCGGAGCGCGCTCGACGCTCGAGGTCGGCGGCGAGCGCTACGAGATCTTCCGCCTGGAGCCGCTGCAGGCCCAATACGACATCGAGCGGCTTCCGTACACGCTGAAGATCCTGCTCGAGAACGTGCTCCGGACGGCGATGCCGGAGAGCGTCGAGGCGGTCGCGCAGTGGTCGGCGAACGACGAGCCGTCACGCGAGATCGCCTTCACGCCGGCCCGCGTGATCCACCAGGACTTCACCGGCGTGCCTGCGATCGTCGACCTCGCCGCCATGCGGCATGCGATGCACGTGCTCACCGGCGACGCCTCGAAGACGAATCCGCAGCTGCCGTCAGAGCTCGTGATCGACCACTCGGTCCAGGTCGACGCCTTCGCAAACCGGATGGCGATCAACGTGAACATCGACCGTGAGTACGAGCGGAACCGTGAGCGCTACGCCTTCCTCCGCTGGGGCCAGCAGGCGTTCGACGACCTCAAGGTTGTCCCGCCCGGCACGGGGATCGTCCACCAGGTCAACCTCGAGTTCCTGGGCCGGGTGGTCGAGTCGCGGAACGGCCAGGCGTTCCCGGATACCCTGCTCGGCACCGACTCCCACACGACGATGATCAACGGCCTCGGCGTGCTCGGCTGGGGAGTGGGCGGGATCGAGGCGGAGGCGGCGATGCTCGGGC
>JBOHAU010000229.1:0-18568 GCA_050698015.1 Gaiellaceae bacterium | reverse complement strand
GCCTGAGCCTCAGCCGTCGCCGCCGGCACCCCCTCCTCCGCCTCCTCCGGCTCCGACGCCGCCGGCCGAGCCTGCGCCGCCGGAGGTCGTTGCCGGCCCACCCGCAGTCGACGAAGACGACGAGGGCAGCCGGAAGTCGAAGAAAGCCAAGAAGCCGAAGAAGCCGAAGAAGCCGAAGAAGGACAAGAAGGACAAGAAGGACAAGGGCGACGAGGAGGTCGACGGCGCGGACGACATGGACGACCTCCCCGAGGACGATGGCAAGAAGGGCAAAGGCAACAAGAAGGACAAGGACAAGGACGACTAAGCTGCCCGGGTGCCTCGCGCCCGATATCTTCTTGCTCGCCCCGGAATGTGGGGCGTGCTGCTTACCGCCTGGGACGTCTGGCGGCGAATCCCGAAGCAGCAGCGCCAACAGATCTACGGCCAGGTGCGGAAGCACGCACCGACCGTGGCGCGCACGCTCGCGCGCGAGACGAAGCGCGCCCGCGACGCCCGACGGTCAGGCCGGGCTTAGGACTTCCTTGACGATGCGCTCCTGCTCCTGCAGGTGCGCCGTCGGGTAGCCCTCGCTCGGGCTCGCCCGCCAGGGGCGGCCGACGTAGCGAAGCGGGACCCGGCCGCCGATCGCCTCCTCGAGGCGGTGCCGGATCGCCCGCCAGGCGCCCATGTTCTGCGGTTCCTCCTGGGCCCAGACGACCTCGTCGAGGGTGGGGTACGAGGCGACGAGGCGCGCGGCCGGCTCGACGGGGAACGGATAGAGCTGTTCGATCCTGGCGACAGCGATCTCGGGCCGCTTGGCCCGCTCCTCGTGGCCGGCGATGTCGTAGTAGACCTTGCCGGTGCTGAGCACGAGCCGCCGGACCTGCTCGCGATCCACGTTGTCGTGGAGAACGGGCTCGAAACGCCCGCCCGTGAGCTCGTCCAGCGTCCCCGCCGCCTCGCGCAGGCGAAGGAGGCCTTTCGGGGTCATCACGATCAGCGGCCTCGCGTTCGGATCGAGCGCCTGCCTACGGAGCAGGTGGAAGTACTGCGACGACGTGCTCGGGTTCGCGATCCGAATGTTTTCCTGAGCCGCGAGCTGAAGGAACCGCTCGAGCCGCGCGCTCGAATGCTCGGGCCCGTTGCCCTCGTAGCCATGCGGCAGAAGCAGCGTCAGTCGAGACGTCTGTCCCCACTTCGAGAGGCCGGAGACCAGGAACTGGTCGACGACGATCTGTGCGCCGTTGACGAAGTCGCCGAACTGCGCCTCCCAGACGACGAGCGTCTCGGGAGCGCCGACCGAGTAGCCGTACTCGAAGCCGAGCGCGGCGTACTCCGAGAGCGGCGAGTTGTAGACCTCGAAAGACGCCTGAGCGTCGGGGAGGTTCTTCATCGGCGTGTACTGCTCGCCCGTCTCCGGGTCGTGCAGCACGAGGTGCCGGTGGGAGAACGTCCCGCGCTCGGTGTCCTGGCCGGTCAGCCGAATCGGGATCCCCTCGACGAGCAGACTCGCGAAGGCGAGCCCCTCGGCCTGGCCCCAGTCGATCCCGCCCTCGTCGATCGTCGCAAACCGGCGGGCCAGCTGTCGCTCGAGCTTCGGATGGACGTTGAAATGCTCCGGCCCGGTGAGCAGCTCTTGGTTCAGCTCGCGCAAGAGGTCCGGTTCCACCGCCGTGATCACGTCGGAGCCGTTCGTCCGCGGTGTTCCCTCTCTGGGTGGAGCAGCCGGCACGCCGAAGGACGCCTTGAGTGTCTCGTGCGCCCGGCGCAGCGCGCTCTCGACATCGGCCACGAGAGCATCCGCGTCCGCCTGGGTGACCACGCCTGCTTCGGCGAGCTTCGCCGCGTACTGCTCGCGGGCACTCGGATGCTCCTGGATCCGCTCGACCATCAACGGCTGCGTGTACGCGGGCTCGTCGCCCTCGTTGTGTCCATGGCGCCGATAGCCGACGAGATCGACCACGACGTCGTGGCCGAAGCGCCGGCGGAAGGCAAGTGCGAGCCTGATCGACGAGACCGCGGCTTCGGGATCGTCGGCGTTCACGTGGATGATCGGGACGTCGAAGCCCTTGGCGAGATCGCTGGAGTAGCGCGTCGAGCGGCCGTCCGCAGGGTCGGTCGTGAACCCCACCTGGTTGTTCGCGATCACGTGGAGCGTGCCCCCGGTCGAGTAGCCACCGAGCCCTTCCAGGTTCAGCGTCTCGGCGACGACCCCCTGACCAGGGAATGACGCGTCGCCGTGGATCAGGACCGGGAGCGCAATCCGGGCGTCATGCGCGCCGTCGCGCGTCGACCGGTCCGTTTGCTCGCTTCGGGCGAGACCCTCGACGACGGGGTCGACGGCCTCGAGATGGCTCGGGTTCGCAGCAAGCGAGACCGTGATGTCACCTGAAGGTGTCTTCCGTCGTCCCTCGGCACCGAGGTGGTACTTGACGTCACCGCTCGATCCAGCAGGCTGGGCCGACAGGGCGTCCAGCGTCCGCTCGCCCTCGAACTCGCGCAAGATCGTCTCGTAGGGCCGTCCGAGGACATGCGCGAGGACGTTCAGCCGCCCGCGATGCGCCATCCCGATCACGACCTCGTGCGCCCCGTCCTCGGCCGCGAGCTCGATCGCGCTGTCGAGCATGGGCACGAGCGCGTCGAGACCCTCGATCGAGAACTGCTTCTGGCCGAGGAACGCGCGCCGGAGATAGCGCTCAAAGCCCTCGACCTCGGTCAGGCGGATGAGCAGGCGGCGCTTCTCGTCCGCGGTCAACGGCGTGCTGTAGGTGCCCGTCTCGATCGCCTGCCGAAGCCAAACGCGCTCCTGGTGATCCGAGATGTGCTCGATCTCGAACGCGCCCGTCCCCGCGTAGGTCTCCTGGAGCTGAGGGAGGACGTCGGCCAGCGTTTCGCCGCGGAAGAACACGCGCAGAAGGGCCGCCGGAATTCGGCGCTGGAGCTCTTCGGTCAGCGGCGGAATCATCCGTTCGGGCTCGAGCGCGGGATCGCCTACGGGCTCTGAGCCCAAGGGATCGAGGCGGGCCGCGAGGTGGCCGTGCGTCCGGTAGGCCTTCACGAGCGCCGTCGCAGCGGCGACCGCTCCGATCAGTGTTTCGTCGAACGCCGGTGCCGGAGCAGCCGCCGCGGGCACCTCGGAAGGGGCCTCGACTACGGGCGTCGTCTGGCCGTTCTCGGCAGCGCGCAGCAGCTCGACCAGGCGCGCAACCCCCGGATGCTGCGCGAGCAGGTCGCTCTCCCCGCTCTCGAAGAGCGCACGCCATTCGGAGGGAACTCCCTCCGGGTTCTCCAGGTACTCGTCGAGCAGGGCCCGCGCGTACCCGGTGTTGAGTCCGTCGACCTCAGGCACGGTGTGTTGTTCTTTCTAGCAAGGGCGACTCCCCCTGCCGGGCTACCAGAGCGGCCGCGAGGTGATGACGCTGACGATCATGCCGCCGAGGAAGCCGAGCGAGGCGAAGGTCAGCCCGGCGGCGGCCAGGCGCTGGTTGCGGTCGGCCATGGCCGCAGCGAGAAACGCAATCAGGATCGAGACGACGCCGACCGGCACCGGGCGCTCGACGACGGCGATGCAGCCGCCGACGATCGCGAGCACGGCCAGGAAGCCGGCGACGATCTCGGCCGGACGCTCCCGGGCGGCTGGAGGAACGGTGCTCAACGAACGGGAAGTCTCGCAGCACGGCGAGCGCGGTTGCGCCGGTCAGGCCCGGCACGGCGCGGTCCTCGCGGGCGGAAGCGCTGCGGCGCCGCCGGCGGCTCGTCCTCGATGCGGGCGGGGAGAAAGGCCGGCTCCGGAGGCGGCGGCTCTGCCTTGACCGCCCAGTAGACGACTCCGACCAGATAGAGGATCGGAAGCTTGAGGACGAGCATCAGGAAGATGATCTCGACCATCGCTGCATTCTAGGAGGGTTGGCGCGAACCGTCAGGCTCAGGACGTCGGGTCGGTGGTAATGCCCAACCGGGTCGAAGCGCTGGCGCTCCTCGAAGAGCCGGTTCGGATCGAGCTCGGCGTACAGCACCCCTTCCTCGTCGTACAGTGGACCGGCCAGATAGGCACCGTCCGGGCCGAGAATCGCGCTCCCGCCTCGGCCGATGATCTCGACGCCGTCGAGCTCGCCTCGGAGCGGGAAATCGGCCGGATACGCGGCCGCGCGCTGGAAGTGGCACGGGCTGATCACGTACGCGCGTGACTCGCGCGCAATGTGGACGAGCGTCGACTGCCAGTGCTCGCCGTCGTCCGCCGTCGGCGCGAGGTAGACCTCGAGGCCGGAGTCGTAGAGCGCGAACCGCGCCAGCGGCATGTAGTTCTCCCAGCAGATGAGACCTCCGACGCGGCCGACGCCGGTCGCCGCGGAGTGAAGCCCGTTCCCGTCGCCCGGTCCCCACACGAGCCGCTCGTGGTTCGTCGGAACGAGCTTCCGGTGCTTCAGCGCAAGAGTGCCGTCCAAATCGTAGAGAAGGAGCGTGTTGTAGAGCGTGCCCGGCCGGTCCGGCTCGACCTCGGTCACGCCGACGGCCAGCACGACGCCGTTGTCCCGCGCCGCGTCACCGATCCTGTCCGCGTCCGGCCCAGGAATGGCCAACGCGGTGCGGGCGACGGCGGCGAACGCGGCCTTCGCTTCGGCGGAGGACCAACCCGCGAGCGCCTTGGCCCAGACTGACGACGGATAGACCGAGACGAACGCCTCCGGGAAGACGACGAGCGTCGCGCCCTGTCCCGCGGCCTCAGCGGTGACGCGTTCGAGTCTCTCGAGCGTCGCGTCGCGATCCAGCACCGCCGGTTCGACCTGGACGCACGCGGCCGTGAACGCCCGCGTCACGTCAACGTTTACGACGTTGAAAGCGGAAGCCCACGATTCGAAAAGTCTGCCATCTGCGGACAGGTTCTCATAAACTCAGACGGGAATATCCGCCCAGTGTCTGCTGCGGTACAGACAGTCGATTGGGTCAACGCCGGGCTCTACACGATCCTGGCAATTGGCGCGTATCTGCAATGGCGGAGGGGTGGCGGCCGTCCTGCACTGTGGGCCGCCCTCGCATTCGGTGCGATCGGCCTGGTCGTCCTCGCCGGGCAGATGCCCGAACGCTGGCAAACCGACTGGATCGTCAAGGTCGAGCTCGGGCTGCTCGTTCTCTTCCCATACCTCCTCTACAAGTTCACGACCGCCTTCGAACGCGCGGCGCAGGGGCTCGAGCGGTTCATCGGGCTGATGACGCTCGTCCTGCTCGCCTGGTCGTTCGCACTCCCGCGGATCCCCGAAGACGACGAGGCGTGGTCGGCGGGCTTCGTCGCGTACCTCGCGGCGTTCTTGTTCCACTGGAGCATCCTCTCGATCATCGCGGCCGTCCGACTCTGGCGGGCCGGGAATCGGCAGCCTCGCCTGGCCCAGCGGCGGATGCGTTTCCTCGCCTCTGCCGCGACCCTGCTGACGGCTGCGCTTTTGCTCGCCGGGCTCGGCGCCAGCGAGAACTCGCCCTTGTCGCTGGCGATCGGCATCCTCGCTTCTCTCAGCGGGATCGGCTTCATCCTCGGCGTCGCGCCTCCGATCGTGCTCCGAGAACGGTGGCGGCAGCCGGAGGTTGCCCGAACGCGCCAGGCGATCGAAGACCTCATGCGGGCGAAAAGCCCGGAGGAGGTGACCTCGGGCGTGCTGCCTCCGATGCTGGGCATGGTCGGCGCCAGGGCGGTCGAGCTCCGCAATGCGTCCGGTCAGATCGTCGGCTCGTATCGATCGCACGACACGCGGGAGGACGGCGACGACCAAGTACTCGAACTCAAGCTCCCCGATGGGTCGCTCACCGTCTGGACGGGTCGCCACGCGCCGTTCTTCGGACACGAGGAGGTGGCGACGCTGAAGACGCTTGGCTCCCTGACCGAGCTGGCGCTCGACCGGGCGAGGCTGTTCAGCCAGGAGCAGGCGGCGCGACAGGCACTCGAAGAGGCCGACGAGCTGAAGATGAACTTCATCGCCCTCGCCTCACACGAGCTTCGGACACCCGTCGCCGTCATTCACGGAGTCGTCGAGACGATCGAGAGACGCGGCGATCTGATCGCAGCCGACCAGCGCGCCGACCTCGAGACCATGCTCCGGAGCCAAGCGGCCGGTCTCAAGTCGCTCGTCGAGCAGCTGCTCGACCTCTCGCGCCTCGACGCCCACGCCGTCGCGATCGACCCGCGGCGGATTCCGGTCCGCCAGCGCGTGGAGGAGATCGTCGCGATGAGCGCGGGTGCCAGGGCGCGGGAGGTCGGCGTCGAAGTGCCAGCCGACCTGGAAGCGGTCGTCGATCCGGATGCCTTCGACCGCATCCTCACCAACCTCGTCACAAACGCGCTCCGCTACGGGCGCGCCCCGATTCACGTCTCGGCGCGGAGCGAGAACGGGGGGCTTCAGCTCGCGGTCGAAGATCGCGGCGAAGGCGTGCCGTCGGAGTTCGTGCCCAAGCTCTTCGAACGCTTCTCGCGCAGTGACCCCTCGAGGCGGCGCGCAGGCGGCACCGGCCTGGGGCTGGCGATCGCGCACTCCTACGCCGAGGCGCACGCTGGCGAGCTCCGGTACAGGGACGCGAGGCCGCACGGCGCTCGCTTCGAGCTCGTCTTGCCGAATCTAGTCGTGTAAGAGGTCCTCGACGTCTGCGCGGAGCATGCGCGCCGCGTCGGTGAAACCGAGCCGCTCGTAGAACGCCCGCGCGTCCTCGTTCGGGGTGTCGACGTTGAGGAGGACGTATCGTCGCCCCTGGTCGCGGAGGACGGCCGCGATCTCGCGCATGAGCGCGCGCCCGACACCCTTGCCCCGCGCCGCCGGGATGGTGTAGAGGCCGAAGACGAAGCCGAAGTGCGGGCTGGCCAGGTTTGCGTAGACGGTCCCGACAGGCGCGCCGTCCTCCTCGGCGAGGAGTGCGATGTGGTCGGTGACGAGCGCACTCTGGAACGGGTTGCCGGGGTAGGGCGCGAAGGTCGCTTCGACCGTGAACTCGTCCCACAAACGTCGCATGACGCCGGTGTCCGCATTGGTCGCGCGACGGATGTTCATGAGGCGGAGAAGAGAGTGGAGCCAGCCGGGCTCGAACCGGCGACCTTCTGGATGCCATCCAGACGCTCTCCCAACTGAGCTATGGCCCCTTGGTGCCGTCCAAGTGTAGCCGCGAACTCGAAATCGTCAGCCCATTGACGCCGTCGCGCGCCTTCGACCTCCAGAGGCAAGAAGTCGGACGACTAGGCCGTGGCGGCGTCGAGCTCGACCGAGGGCATGTCGCCCCAGAGCTCCTCGAGCCCGTAGTACTTCCTCGTCTCCGGCGTGAAGACGTGCAGGACGACGTCGAGGTAGTCGGCCAGGATCCAATCCCCCTGGGGGGCGCCCTCCACGGAGCGCGGCCGGAGCTTGTGGTCGGCCTTGAGCCGCTCGCGCACCTCGTCCGCGATCGCCTTCGTCTGGCGCGGGTTCCGGCCGCTACAGAGCACGAAGAAGTCGGTGTACGCGCAGACCGGCCGCAGGTCGAGGATGACGACGTCCTCCGCCAGCTTCTCCTGGGCGAGGCCGGCGATGAGGCGAGCTTGTTCGAGCGAGGTCAGTCGGAACGAATCCTTTCCAGTCTGTCTGAGGTCATTTTAGCCGCACGGCCGGGCGAAGCCCGACCGTGCTCTTCTGGTCGGCGCCGCCTAGTAGGCGCCTGGGCCGGGGGCTCCGGCGTACAACCCACGACGCTCGATCTCGCGCGCAACGGCGGCCGGCACGATGTCGTCGATCGGCTCGCCGCGGGCGATCCGCTCGCGAACGTCACGCGAGGCAATCGGCAGTTGCTCGATCTCGAAGACCTGGACGTCGCCGGCCGGTACCGATTCCCCGGGACGCGCGGCAACGGCGACGGGAATCAGGCGCAAGATCTCTTCCGGTTCCTTCCACGTGTCGAAAACGGCCCATTGATCGGCGCCGATGACGAAGACGGCATCCTCGAACGGCTCGTCGCGGAGAAGATCGACGGTGTAGGCGTGATCGTCCAGCCGGACCTCGGTCGCTGGCAGATCGCCGAAAGCACGCCGCGCCAGCTCGAGCCGTGTTGGCGGGTCGAGCACGGTCGGCTTGTGTCCCGGGCTCTCCGTCACGAGCACGAGCAGGTGGTCGACGCCCAGCTCGCGCAGCGCTCCCTCCGCCAGAGCCACGTGCCCGAGATGAGGTGGGTCGAAGGCGCCGCCGAGGATCGCGGTCGTCAGAGGATCACCGTCTCGTCGCCGATCTCGACCTCGGCGCCGGTCTTGGCGCCCACGGCCCGCAATGCCTCCTCCAGCGCCTCGCGGTCCGGCGGCGTCCCGACGACGCGAAAGCCACGATCGGTGCGAAAGATGCGATAGGCGCCCCGGGTGTCTGGCTGCGGTCGATAGACGAGGAAGTCGACAAGACCGTCGTCCGCCGTGATCTCCGGCTCGGGTGCGGCGGGGCAGAGCTCGAAGAGCGTGTTCTTGAGGTCGTCGATCCCTGCTCCGGTCGCGGCGGACGTGCGAACGACTCGCAGGACCCGCGGGTCGTCCGTCGCGAACGTCGCGTCCGGCGCGATGTCGAGCTTGTTGAGGACGACGATCTGCGGCAGCCGGTCGAGACCGGCACCGTAGGCGCTGAGCTCGCGGTCGATCGCCGCGAAACGCTGGGCCGGATCATCCTCGGCTGCGTCGATCACGTGCACGAGCAGGCGGGCCCGCTCGAGATGCGCCAGAAACTCGTGCCCCAGGCCGACCCCCTCGCTGGCTCCTTCGATCAGCCCGGGAACGTCGGCGACGGTCAGCTGCCGCCCGTCGGGGGCGTCGACCGTGCCGAGAACGGGCGAGATCGTCGTGAACGGATAGTCGGCGACCTTGGGCTTGGCCTTCGAGATTCGCCGAAGCAGTGAGGACTTCCCTGCGTTCGGCATCCCGACGAGCGCGGCGTCCGCGAAAAGCTTGAGACGCAGCTCGAGCTCCGCCTCCTCGCCCGGAGTCCCCACCTCCGCGAAGCGGGGGGCTTGGCGTGTCGACGTTGCGAACCGCCGGTTGCCGCGACCGCCCGCGCCGCCACGAGCCGCAACGATGTGAGACCCGGGAACCGCGAGGTCGGCGATCAGTCGTTCCTCCTCGTCGAACACCTGCGTCCCGGCCGGGACGCGCAGCTCGACGTCCGCGCCATCGGCGCCGTGCTTCCCGGCGCCGCGGCCGCTGCCGCCGGCCGCCGCCTTGAAGACCCGCGGCGCCTGGAACTTTCCGAGATCCCGGAGATCCGGATCGGCGACCAGGATCACGTCGCCTCCGCGCCCGCCGTCTCCGCCGTCGGGGCCGCCTTTGGGCACGTGCTTCTCACGGCGAAAGCTCAGCGCGCCATGCCCCCCACGTCCGGCCTGCACGCGAACGCGGGCCCGGTCGTTGAACATCGAGCCGCAGGCTTACGAGCTCTGCAGCTCGCCGACCACGATCGTGCGGCGGTCGCCGCTGCGGCGAAACTCCACCCGCCCGTCGCGCGTCGCGAAGATCGTGTCGTCGCGGCCGAGGCCCGCTCCGGGCCCGGGCCGGAAGCGCGTCCCACGCTGGCGCACGAGGATCATCCCGGCGCGCACGTCCTGACCGTCGTAGATCTTCACGCCGAGCCGCTTCGCTTCCGAGTCGCGGCCGTTGCGTGAAGAGCCAAGTCCCTTTTTGTGTGCCATCTCTAAGTCTTCTTCGTCGGGGTCGAAGCCTTCGGCTTCGCCGCGGTCGATCCTTTCTCGGTCGTCGACTTTGTAGCAGACGTCTTGCGCGGGGCCGCCTTCGCCGCCCCGATCGACTCGACCTGGACCTGCGTCAGCTTGCTGCGGTAGCCGGTATGCCGGCGATAACCCGTTCGGCGGCGGTACTTGCCGATGCGGATCTTCTCGCCCTGGACGTGCGCGAGCACTTTCAGGGTCACGGACTGCCCCTTCGGCGAGAGCTCGGCCTTGCCGTCCCCACCCTCGAAGATCACGTCCGGCTTGAACGTCTTGTTCTCGTCGACGTCGAGCCGGTCCACGATCAGCTTCTCGCCCTCGCGGACGACGTACTGCTTGCCACCGAGCTTGATGATCGCGTAACCGGCCATGGAAAAGCGCGGGCCTTACCCGCGCGGCGGATCAGTCTACCAGCGGTTTTTGCCGGCCATGCCGGCGAAGCCGCCATCTGCTGGTCGGCGTCGCCTAGTCGGCGCCTTGGACTTCAGCCGTGTCCGCTTGGGCCGCGGCAGGCTTCTTCCGGCGACGGCCGCCACGGCTTCCGCGCCGCGTGCGCTTCTTCTTCCGCGCCGCGCCGTCGGCTGTCTCGCCGTTGGCGGCTTCAGAACCGAGTTGCGGATCGGGGACGTGGATGAGGACCGGAGTTTCGGGGGGCTCGCCGTTCTCGCTCGGCTCAGCGGCTGCAACCGTCGGCTTCTTCTTCCGCTTCCGGCCGCCGCGCGATCCGCGTCGCGTCTTCTTGCGCTTCGGCTGCTCCCCGTCGGGCGCCGGCGCCTCCTCCGCCGCCGGCTCCTCGGCAACCGCTTCCTCGGCAACCTCCTCCTCGGCGACGGGCTCGGCCGCAGTCTTCGCCTTTGGCTTCGCCGTGCGCGAGCGGCGGGCGCGGGTGGGCTTCTCCGCGAGCGCCTCGGCGGTGATCGGCGGCTCAGCCGCCGCACCGGGCGCCCCGACGAGCTCCGCGTACGCGACGCCGTCGAGGACGCGCGTGATTCGAACCTTGACGCGCTTTCCGACCACCCCGGCGGCTCCGGCGACGTAGATCGGCGTTTCGCCGTGCTTCGCCACCCCGGCACTCGGGTCGTGCAATCCGACCTCCACGAGCTTGACCTGACGCTCCTGCTCCTCCCCCAGCCCACCCTCGGGCTGGAGCTTCGCCACAGGACCGCGCTCGAGCTCCTTGAAGTGGTTGGCCGGGACGCCCTCCTTGCCGACGATGAAGAACCGGCGCTTCGTTCGCTCCTCGATCGCCCGCAGGCGCGCCGCTGCCGGCCCGATCAGGATCGAGGCGACATGCGCGTTGAGCTCGACCCGGAAGGCTCCCGTCCGTGACGCTCCCGCAAGAGCACGAAGCTTCCGCTCCGCTTCGACCGCCGCCGACGCCTCCGAGACGACGATCCCGTCTCCCGCGCAGGTCGGACACCGCTTGGTCAGGATCTCGCGCGGGCCGTGGGCGACGTTCTGTCGCGTCATCTCGACCAGGCCGAGCGGCGAGATCTCGACGACGTAGGTCTTCGTCCGGTCTCGTTCGAGCTCGGTCGTCAGCGCTTCCTCGACGGCCGCCCGATTCTTCGGGTTCGCCATGTCGATGAAGTCGATGACGATGATCCCGCCGATGTCTCGGAGGCGTAACTGGCGCACGACTTCCTTGACAGCCTCGAGGTTGTTCTTCGTGATCGTGTCCTCGAGCCGCTGTCCCGAGCTCTTGGAGCGCGAGCCGACGAACCGGCCGGTGTTCACGTCGATGACCGTGAACGCCTCGGCATAGTCGAAGATCAGATAGCCCCCGGAGGGCAGATCGACCCGCCGTGAGAGCGTCGAGCGAATCTCCTCCGCGACGCCGAGCTCCTCGAAGAGGGACGCCTTCCCGGCGTGCTTCTGGACCTTCTCGGCCATGTGCGGCGAGGTTTTCTTCAGGTAGCCGACGATCCGCTTGAACGTGAGGTCGTGGTCGACGACCGCGCGCTCGAAGTCATTCGTGAAGAGGTCGCGGATCACCCGCAGCGGCAGCTCGGCTTCCTGGTAGACGAGGGCCGGCGCGGACACCTGTTCGGCGCGCTCCTGGATCGTCTTCCAGAGGCGCTCGAGGAACTGGATGTCGCGCTCGATGTCCTCGGCCGAGGCACCTTCGGCGGCGGTGCGGACGATCAGGCCGCCCTTCTTCGGCGCGACCTGCTTGAGGATGTCGCGCAGCCGACTTCGCTCCTCGTCGGGTAGACGGCGCGAGACGCCTGTCCCTTCGCCGCTCGGCACGTAGACGACGAAGCGGCCGGGGAGCGAGATCTCGGTCGTCAGCCTCGCGCCCTTCGACTTCATTGGGTCCTTGACGGCCTGCACGAGCAGCTCTTCACCGCGGCTCAGCAGGTCTTGAATCTTTCGCCCGTGCCTGCGGCCCTCGAGCTCGGGCGTCACGATCTCGTCGACGTAGAGGAAGCCGTTCTTCTCGAGCCCGATCTCGACGAACGCCGCTTCCATGCCCGGGAGGACATTGTCGACGGTGCCCTTGTAGATGTTCCCGGCGATCGAGCGGCTCTCGTCCCGCTCGAGGTAGACCTCGGCGACCTTGTCGTCCTCGAGCACGGCGACGCGCTGCTCGCCGACGTCGACGGAGACGACGAGCTCGCGTTTCGCAGGAGGCGGCAGCACCCGCGGAGTCGCGGTTCGCCGGCGCGAGGTGCGTGCCTGGCGGCCGCCTTCGCGCTCCGCTCGACGCGGCTTTTCCTCTGCGCGCGCCGGCTTCTCCTCGGCGCGATCCGCCGTTCGCTCGCCGGGCTTGCGACGGCTTCGACCCCCGCGACTTCCGCGACGGCGACGCTTCTTGGCTTGGGTGGGATCGCCCGCTTCCGCGGGTGTGGTCGTTACCGGTTGTTCGGGTTCGGGCTCAGTCCGCTCGGGGGCGGACTCAGGCTCGGATGGGCGCGCTCGGCGCCGAAACCACTGAAGCAAGAGAAATCCTTTCTGGAATGCATGTAGACGCGCGCGCGCCCCTGTCCACCACTGTTCGGGTGGGTCGCGCGCTGCGTTGAATGCGACAAAACGGTCTGCATAAGCGTTGTTCCAAGGCTAGCAGGAGGCTGTGCGCTGCCCAGTAATGCCGCCAGCGTGTATTGCTGGGCAGCGCACTACGCCGCCCGTGCGGGCCGCAGCTTGGCCCGCCTCGCCCGAATCGCCCGCAGCCGTTGCGCGAGCCGGGCCCAGGCCCACGGCTCGATCTCGAGATAGCGGGTCGGAGACTGGCTCCTCGTAGCCGCCAGGTACTCGAACCACGCGTCCGCCTCCTCGATCAGCAGCAGCTCGCGCGGATCACGCTTCGTCGCCATGGCCGGATGCTAGGACCGGCACCGGACGGACTACCTACGGCGAATTGCGATCGCCTGAAGAACCCCGATCGCGAGCAGATTCGTGACCATCGCAGAGCCGCCGACGCTGACGAACGGGAGTGGAATCCCCGTGATCGGAGCGATCCCGATCGTCATGCCGACGTTGACGAAGATCTGGAACAGGAGGCCGAAGACGATCGCTCCAGCCGCAGTCGCGCAGAACGGATCGCGCGCGGTCGCGATCACGCGGATCCCACGCCAGAGCAGCAGCAGGTAGAGCAGGAGGAGGATCGAGACCCCGACGAACCCGCGCTGCTCGGCGAGCGACGCGAAGACGAAGTCGGTGTGGTGCTCGGGCAGGTAGTCGAGGTTCGTCTGGGTTGCTCCTGCGACGCCGCGCCCGGTCGAGCCACCCGCGCCGACGGCGGTGATCGACTGGTTGATGTTGTAGGCCGCGCCCTGCGGGTTCTCGCTCGGGTCCAGGAACGCCGTGATCCGGTCGCGCTGATACTGCTCGAGGATCGGAACGCCCAACGACGGTGCGAGCCAGAGCACGGTCGTCCCGAGCAGGGCCGCGATCAGCGCCAGGACGCCGAGATCGCGCCAGCGCGTGCCTGCGAAGAAGAGGGCGGCGGCCAGGATCGAGCCGTAGACGAGCGCCGTGCCGATGTCGGGCTGCGCGAAGACGAGCAGGGTCGGAATCGCGGCGAGCCCGACGACGACCGCCGTCGTGCGCCACTCGCCGACCCGGCGACCCCGTCCGGCGAGCACTCCGGCGAGGAACAGGGCCAGAAGCAGCTTCCCGAACTCCGAGGGCTGGAAGCGGAAGAAGCCGAAGTCGATCCAGCGCGTCGAGCCGCGCACGTCCGCGCCGAGCGCCATGACGACCAACAGCAGGAAGATCATCAGGGCGTAGATCACCTTCCGATAGCGGCGGTAGTAGTCCGGATCGACGAGGAGCGCGGCCACAAGCCCGATCGCTCCGATGAAGGCGAAGATCGACTGGCGGACGACGTAGTACTCCGGGTCGCCGGCCACGTCGTGACGGGTGATGCCGTCGATCGCCCACAGCCCGAAGGCGACCAGGCCGGCGAGTGCGCCGAGCATGACCCAGTCGAGCCTCCTGATGAAGCCGACGACGCCTGTGGCTTCCGCCCGGCGGCGCCGGACTCGGGGAGCGAGGGGTGCAGCGTAGTCAGTCATCAGTCGGTAGGGACGAAGGTCTGGGCACCCGCGCGCTTGCCGAAGTAGCTCTCGAACACCTTCAGCGCCGCCGGGGCCGCTGCTGTCCCGCCGTGGCCGCCGTTCTCGATCAAGGCGCAGACGACGAGCTCAGGTGTTGCGTCGGTCGGCCCGTACCCGCACCACCAGGCCTGATCCTGCATGACGCCGTCGACCGCCTTCTCGGCCGTTCCCGTCTTGCCGGCGATCTTCACCGGGAAGGTGCTGAAGATGCCCGACGACGTCCCGTAGCTCGCATGCGTTGCGAGGTACAGGCCGTCTCGGACGGCGCTGAGCTCGTCGGGTTGCACGTGGACCGGACGCGCCGGCGGTGAGAAGACTCCCCTGACGGCGCCGCGGTTCCCCGCGTCCTCGACCCGCGAGACGAGGTGCGGCGTGACGAGCTTGCCGCCGTTTGCGATCAGCGCGTAGAACCGCGCCATCTGCAGCGGCGTGACAAGCAGGTCCTTCTGGCCGATCGCCAGCTGCACCGAGTCGCCTGACTTCCAGAGCTGGTCGACCTCCCACGTCTCCGGATACCGCTCCCTGGTGAACGTCTTTCGTCGCCACTGCGGCGTCGGCAGCAGACCGGCCTCTTCCCCACCGAGGTCGAGCCCGGTCGTCTTCCCGAAGCCGAAGGCCGACGCCCACTTCTGCAGCGGGCTGCCGTGCTGCTCGGGCAGGCCGTAGAAGTTGAGGCCGAGTTGGTAGAAGTAGGTGTCGCACGAAGCCGCCAGCGCCGTCGGCATCGTCATCGACTCGTTCGCGTACGGGTTCCAGTTCTTGAAGGTCGTGCCGTCGATCTCCATCGAGCCCGTGCACGGAAGCGGGCTGTAGGCCGAAACGAGCCGTTCGCGCATCGCCGCGAGCGCGGTCACCGGCTTCCACGTCGAGCCCGGCGGATAGAGGCCCGCGATCGCGCGGTTCAGCCCCGGGAAGTTCGCCGCCTCGGCCGCCTCCTGGTCGAGCAGCAGGCGGAGCGCGCTCGGATTCGGCTTCCCGACGTACAGGCGTGGGTCGAAGGTCGGCGAGGAGGCCATCGCACGCACCGCGCCGTTTCGCGGATCGAGCGCGACGATCGCTCCGCCGTTCGCGGCCCAGGCGTCGTTGTCGAGCGCGACCTGGATTCCGTGGTTCAAGGCGAGCTCCGCAGCGCGTTGCAGCTTGGCGTCGAGCGTGAGCCGCAGGGCGAGGCCTTCGTGCCACGCCTCGCTGTAGCGGGGCCGGCCGCGCGGGCGGCCGAGCGAGTCGACCCGCATCGAGGCGAGCCCGGCGCGGCCGCGGAGGTACCGGTCGTACGCCGACTCGATCCCGCTCTGGCCGACGCGATCGCCGTGCCGGTAGCGGCCGCTCTTAACCTGCTCGGGGGTGACCGCTCCGACGTGGCCGATCAGCTGCGGAGCGAGGCCCCCGCGCGGGTAGTCGCGGAGGTAGGTCCGGACGATGTTCAGCCCCGGGAACTCGCGGATGCGCTCGTTCAAGTACATGACGACGTCGCGCGAGACGTCCTCGGCGAGGGTCACCGGCTTGAGCGGGTCGGCGCGCAGCTGCTGGCGGAAGGTGCTCTGGAGCTCAGCGGCGGGAACGTCGAGGACGGCGCTCAACCGACGGAAGACCCGCGCCCGCTGATGGCGTGGAAAGCTCGCAGGCCAGACCTGCACCACCATCGCTAGCTTGTTCCGCACGATCACCCGCCCTCGGTGGTCGAGGATCGGTCCCCGCGGTGCCTCGACCCGGATCGTCCTGAGCTGGTTGTTCTGAGCCGCGGCGAGGTACCGCTCGCCGGCAAGGACCTGGAGCGCCCAGAGCCGGAAGAACAGCACCGCGAAAGCGAAGAGGACGACCGCTCCGAGAATCCCCAGCCGGAGGGCGATTTGAGGCGTCATCCGGTACGGCCCCTCCACGCGAGGGTCGCGAGGAAGGAAGCGCGTCCGGGTGGGCGGGATGCGCGTGACCGTGGCCATCTAGCGGACGCCGAATTCCACTTCCACGGCGGGACGGGCGCCGGGCCTCGTGAAGATCCTGCGGCAGAGCGCGTACACCGGGAACGTCAGAGCGAGGTTGAGGAGGATCTGCGCCGGCAGGGCGTCCACGAGACCCGACCGGGCGGAGACGGGGTCGCCGAGCAGGTAGTGCATGGCGAGGGTGCCGAATGCGTACAGCACCGTCACCACGGCGATCGCGAGCCACGGCGCGTGGGCGCGGTCCCGGCCCGTCGTCTCGCCGTACCGGCCGATCCAGTAGCCGGACAGGGTCAGGAGCAGCGAGCTGAGGCCGAGCGTCTCGAGATTTGCGGCGTCGAGGAGGAAGCCTGCGTAGAACCCGGCGAGTGCGCCGAAGATCGCGCCGCGAAGGAGCGCCACGGCGGTCAAGGTGACGAGGACGAGGTCGGCGCTCCCGCCGCCCGGCTCGACCGCGGAGACGATCGCCGCCTGCAGGACGACGGCGACGAAGAAGACTCCTCCGACCTTGAGAGCGTCCGGGAGCAACCGCTAGCGCTCCTTCGGGATCAGCACCCAGACCGAGCTCAGCGACGAGAAGTCCGCCAGCGGCTCGACCTGCACGGTCTGGAAGATGTCGACGTCGGACTGGTTGACGCTCGTGACGATCCCGATGTAGATGTTCCTCGGGTAGAGCGAGCCCAGCTCACCGGAGCGGCGGCCGGCGGTGACGATCAGGTCGTTCCGCCGCACGAGCTCGTCCTTGGGGACGAGATCGAGGATGAGCGCCTCGCCGGCGCCCTGGCCGTGCTTGACGAGCCCGTGTGTTTGGGTGCGGACGTCGAAGCCGGCCACAGCGAAGTCTCCGTCGGTGAGCAACGTCACCTGCGCGGTGCCCGGGCTCGTCTTCGAGATGTGACCCACGAGGTAGCCGTCGCCGTCCAGGACCGGGTCGTACACACGGACGCCGTCCTTGCGCCCGACCGAGACCATCAGCTTCTGCTGGAACTCGTTCGGCTTGTGCGAGAGGACCTGCGCGCCGATCTGGTCGTAACCGCTTGGGAACGTCGGGCCGGACTTGTACTTGAGCGCCTTGCGCAGCTCGAGGTTCTCCTGCGCAGCCGTCTGGTTCTGGAGCCACTGCTGCTCCATCAGGCGGAGCTGCTCCTTCAGCCGCTCGTTCTCGGACTTCGCGTGGACGAAGCCCGCAAGCCAGCCGTAGGCGTCCTGGAACGGCCGCGCGACGCGCTCCGCCCCGACCTGGAACGGACGGAGGGCGCTGGCCGCCACGCCCTGGACGTCGTGCAGGGCGCCGCTGTCCGACTCCCGGAAGTACCCCGTGATCAGGGCGAGCGAGAGCGCGACGAGGACGCCGGCGACGATCCGGCGGCGCAGCGCGCGGGCTCTCGCCGAGCGGGACGAGGAATACGTCGGCGATGCGGCCTGCTGAACCGTTGAGCCCAGTGCCGCCAGCCGCATTGAGCGGTTACGAGGCACGGAAGATCAGTTTAGGAGACTGGACGGAGAGCCTTCCGGTTCGGGTTAGCGACGGTAGCCGTTGCGGCTCTTGGCGCTCTTCGAGGTCCGCTGCATTACTTCGAGCAGCTCGAGGCTCCGGCCGGAGCCGACCGCAACGCAGGTGAGCGGCGACTCGGCAAGCTGCACCGGCATCTGCGTCTCGTGCCGCAGCCGCTCGTCGAGCCCCGTCAGGAGCGCGCCTCCGCCGGCGAGGACGATGCCCCGGTCCATGATGTCCGCGGCCAGCTCGGGAGGGGTCTTGTCGAGAGTCGTCTTGATCGCGTCGACGATTTGCGTGACGGGCTCCTCGAGAGCGTGGCGGACTTCTTCGGAGCTGATGATCACCGTCTTCGGCAGCCCCGTGAGCATGTCGCGGCCGCGAACCTCAGCCTGGACTTCCTCCTTCATGCGGAACGCCGAGCCAACCTCGAGCTTGATCTCCTCGGCCGTCTGGTTGCCGATCAGCAGCTTGTACTCGCGCTTGGTGTGGCTGATGATCGCCTCGTCCATCTCGTCGCCGCCGACGCGCAGGCTGACCGACACGACGATTCCTCCGAGCGAGATGACGGCGACCTCGGTCGTCCCGCCGCCGACGTCGACGATCATATTCCCGGTCGGCTCGGAGACGGGAAGCCCGGCGCCGATCGCGGCTGCCATCGGCTCCTCGATCAGGTACGCGTCGCGCGCGCCGGCGTTCCGGGTCGCCTCCTCGACGGCGCGTTTCTCGACCCCGGTCACGCCCGAGGGGACGCAGACGACGACGCGCGGATGCGCGAAGCGGTGCTGATGGACCTTCTGGATGAAGTGACGCAGCATCTGCTCGGTGACGTCGAAGTCGGCGATGACGCCGTCCTTGAGCGGGCGGATCGCGGAGATCGTCCCGGGCGTGCG
>JBOHAU010000228.1:0-27426 GCA_050698015.1 Gaiellaceae bacterium | reverse complement strand
GCGTCTCGGACGGATCCTCCGCCCGGTCGAGCAGCCTGTTCAGCTTCGACTTGATCACCAGCGAAAATCTCTCCATCAGCCCGGCCATGCGCCCTCCTCGTCGTGTTCGGGCATAGCCTATGCGCCGGTGCGCATCGAGCGGAGCATGCATCCCGACTGGCTCTCGAACGCCTACCTGGTCGCCGACGAAGACGGCGCATGGGCGGTGTTCGTCGACAGCGGCGCGCCGATGTTGCCGCTGACCGAAGCCGCCAAGCGCTGGGAGGTCCAGCCGACTCACATCCTCCGTACCCATGCCGATCCTGATCACATCGAGCACGAGGCCGAGCTCGGGCTCGACGTCGTGACGGGGCCACTCGAGCTCCACGGGATGACGGTCGAGGCAATTCGCACCCCCGGTCACTCCGACGACCATCTCGCCTTCCTCTTCAGGGGGCAGGTCCTCTTCTCCGGCGACATCCTCTTCAAGGACGCGGTGGGCGGCGGCGACCCCGACCAGGTGCGGGAGTCGGTGCTGCGGTTGATGGAACTGCCGCCCGAGACGCGTGTCTTTCCGGGGCACACTGACGAGACGACGATCGGCCGCGAATGGGAGGAAAACCCGTTCATCCGCGTGTGGCGCGGGGTCGATCCGGAAGGCACCGACCGCTGCCGGGTCGGCGACCGGGAGGGGACGATCGTCGTCTGGTCGCCGGACTACGACGGCAAGGGCAAGGCCTGGGTGCGCTTCGACGACGGCGGCGGGCGCATCCTCGGCGGCTCGCGCATCGAACGCCTGTAGTGCGAGTCGGGCTGCTCTTCCCGGGCGAGATGGGGGCGGCGGTCGGCAGCGCGGTTCGAGGCGACGTGCTCTGGGCGAGCGACGGCCGCAGCGAGGCGACGAAGCGTCGCGCCGCCGGCTTCACCGACGTCGGGTCCGTGGAAGAGCTCGTGCGGTCGAGCGAGGTGGTGCTCTCGATCTGTCCGCCCGCGATCGCCGAGGAAGTGGCCGAGCAGGTCTTCGACTACGGCTTCGACGGGATCTTCGTCGAGGCGAACGCGATCTCGCCCGAGCGCATGCGCCGGATCGCCAAGCTCGGGCCGCGAGTCGTCGACGGCTCGATCATCGCCGCCAAGGGGATCAACCTCTACCTGGCGGGCGACGGAGCAGCCGATGTGTTCAGCCTGTTCGGCGACGGCGTCACGGCGATCCCGATCAGCGAGCGGATCGGCGCTGCGTCGGCGCTGAAGATGGCGTTCGGCGGCTGGAACAAAATCGGCATCGCGCTCACCGCGCAGGCTCACGCGATCACGGCGGCTTACGGCGTGGAGCGGTGGTTGGAGGAGGAGGGAGTGCCGGAGGACCGACTCCCACGCGTCGCCGATCGCGCGTGGCGTTGGGCCCCAGAGATGGACGAGATCGCCGAGGTGTGCGCCGAGCTACGGCTCCCGGACGCGATCCCTCGTGGGGCCGCCGACTTCTATCGCCGCCTAAGCCAGGAAGGAAGCTAGTCGGCGGGCCTCGTCCTCGAGCTCTCGGCGGGCGGAACGCGGGAGCGGCGCGAACGGCTCCGTCTTCACCTTCCCATCCTCGTGCCGCCAGAGCCCGGCCACCACGCCGTCGACAAGGAACGTCGGGTGGACCCAGCCGCCCGTGATCACCGCCGACCGGTACTCCTCCGGCAGCACGCGAGTTCGATCAGCGTGCGAGAGGAGAAGTGCGTCCCATCGCGGGAGCAGCCGGACGGGAGCCGGCGTGTCGGCCGCCGGCCTCGGCGCTCGCGGCAGATCGAGCAGCGCACGTCCCTGCTCGTCCTCGAACCGGCGTAGGCCCTCGAGCCCAGGCTCGACGTCGGCCACGCGGAGGCCGGAGAAGGCGAGGAGGTCCTGTCGAGTCGCCGGCCCGAAGGCGCCGAGGTAGCGGCGGACGAGGAGCGCCGCCGCTTCGGCCGGCTCGACCGACGGAAGCTTCGCGGTCATAAGGCGCACGCGCGTGTGTCCCCACGTTCCGGCCGGAGGCACATGGACAAGCGGGGTGACGCAGCGGACCAGAAATGGCCTCGGTTCGAGCTCCGGCGTGACCTTGTTAGCGTCGGCATAGCTGAACGGCCCGGCGCCGGCGAGCCGCTCGATGCGCACGACGAGCTCGTCGAGTGGGATCTCCTTTCGCAGGAGCTCTTCGCGCCAGCGCCTGTGGTTGAGCTGCGCGAACGCCGGGTGGTTCGTCGCCGAGACGTAGTGGAGGGTCATTCGGAAGAGCGTCGCCCGGATCACGCGACGCCGCTCGAGCGCCTGCGTGAGCTTCGCCTTCCGAAACCCCGCGAGGCGTGACCACAGGCCGAGGTATGCCTCCGGCACCGACTGCGCCTGCACCGCGCAGAGGCGCTCCACCGCCTTGGGCACGCTCAGGCGCGAACGGTCGAGCAGGAGCTGACGGGCGAGCGTCGCGCGGTTGAGAGCCCTAGTCGTGAAAGGCGGCAAGCCGCCGGGCCTCCTCGTCGAGCTCGCGCCGCGCGCTACGCGGGATCCGATCGAACGGCTCGAGCTTGATCTTCCCGCGCTCGAGTCGCCAGGCGCCGGCGACCCGCCCGTCGACGAGGAATGTGTTGAACGAGTTCGGCGTCCTGGTGTTGAAGATCCGAGCGCGGTACTCCTCCGGCAGGATCCCGGTGCGGCGCGCGTGGACGAGCAACGTCGCATCCCAGACCGGAAGGAAGCGGGGCGGCGCGGGCGTGTCGGGATCGGGCAGGGGGGCGCGGGGGAGGTCGAGCAGCTCCTTGCCGGCTTCGTCGCGGAAGCGCCGGAGCTCGAGCTTCCCGAGCGTGTCGTTGAGCTCGCCCATCGGAATGCCGCCCCAGTCGGCGATGTCGGTCTTCGGCGCCGGGCCGAACGCGGCGAGGTAACGGCGAACGAGTAGGGCGAGCCCTTCCTCCGCGGAGACCTGCTCGGGGCCGACCCAGTCCTCTGCGCAGGCATAGAGGTCGGCGCGGCGCTGCTCCCACGTCCCCGACGGCGGCACGCGCACGAGGTCCAGATAGGCCCCGACGCCCAGTGCGCGCTCGCGCCCCAGGAACTCCTCGATCTCCTTGCGGCGGCGCGGACCGTCGGCGAGAAAGCCACGCAGACGCTTCGCCGCCGCGCGCATGTCAGGCGGCCGGTTCGGATGCACGCGCTCCCACCAGCGCCGGCGTGGATCGCGGATCGCTACGACGAACGGCCAGTAGTCGCGCTTCGAGACCAGGTGGATCGTCGCCCGCATGAGCGTCCCCTGGATCACGGACCGCCGCTGGAGGGCACGCGTCAGCACGTCGCGCTCGAAACTGTCGATCCGCGTCCAGAGCCCGATGTACATCGCCGGCGCGTACTGCGCCTGCAGACCGCCCATTCGTTCAAGTGCGCGGGGAATAGGGAGGCGCACGCGCTCGAGGAGCAGCTGGCGGGCGAGCAGGGCTCGGTTGAGGTCTCGTTCGGTAAGCGTCCGCGGCACGCAGCCGCGAACGTATCGTTCCGACGCCGGGCCGTCTGCGGGAAGCCGCGCCTTGACATTCAGTCCCTCATAAGTTAGACCTGAATCTCCTCTCAGGTTTCTTCACAGGATTGAAGGAGGCAGGGCATGAAGCGGAGATGGGCAGGGCTTGTCGCGGCGGGGGTCGCGATCGCCGTCCTGGCCGGTGTAGGCGGCTACGCCGTCGAGTCGAGCCAGGCCCGGGCCGAAAGCCACACGGTCAAGGTCGGAATCGTCTACGGGAAGACCGGCCTACTGTCGGCCTACGGCGCGCAGTACATCCAGGGGCTCCGGCTCGGGCTCAGCTATCTGACCAAGGGCACGAACCGGGTCAACGGGCACAAGATCGAGATCACCGCCGTCGACGACAGCAACGATCCTGCGAAGGCCGTCTCGGCCGCGCGCGATCTGATCGGACGCGGCTACAAGATCATCGGCGGGAGCGTGTCTTCGGGCATCGCGCCCCAGATCGCTCCGCTCGCCGAGCAGAACCGGGTGCTCTTCATCTCCGGCCCGGCCGCGACGGACGCGGTCACCGGGATCAACCGCTACACCTTCCGCTCGGGCCGGCAGAGCATCCAGGACGTGCTCGCCGTGCGCGAGATCCTCGGAAGGACGACGGGGCGGAGGATCGTCGTCCTCGCGCAGGACTCAGCCTTCGGGAACGGCAACGTTGCCGCTGTACGCACGTACCTCGGCGGCCGCGGCCACCAGGTGAGCTCGATCCTCGTGCCGCTTTCGGCGCAGGACTTCACGCCGTACGCGCAACGCGCAAAGCAGGCGAACCCCGAGCTGCTCTTCGTCGCGTGGGCCGGAACGACCGGCCCGGCGCTGTGGCGCGCCCTCGACCAGCAGGGCGCCGACAAGGCGAAGATCGCCACCGGACTCGCCGAACGGAACACGTGGGGCGCCTATCCCGCCGGGATCCAGTTCCTGTCGCACTACGTCGCCGAGGCGCCGAAGACGAAGATCAACACGTGGCTCCGCGCGACGATGAAGAAGCGGAACCAGGTTCCGGATATCTTCACTCCTGACGGCTTCGTCGCCGCGCAGATGATCGTCCGCGCCGTCGCCGCAGGCGGCGGAAGCGACGTGAACCGGATGATCACGGCGCTCGAGGGCTGGAAGTTCGTCGGCCCGAAGGGTGCGCAGCAGATCCGCAAGGCCGACCACGCGATGTTGCAGCCGATGTTCCACGTGCGGCTGCGCACGGTCCGCGGGAAGGCACGCGCGGTGCCGGTCAAGTCGTTCGGCTTCAAGCAGGTCACCCCTCCGGTCACGCCCTTCAAGAACTAGGAGTCCTTCGTTGGGCGAGGCGCTCCCCATCCTCGCCACCCGCAACCTCGGGCTCGACATCGGCGGCGCCACGATCGTCGCCGATGTCGACCTCGAGGTTTGGGAGGGCGAGTTCCTCGGGATCATCGGCCCGAACGGGGCGGGGAAGACGTCGCTCTTCAACCTGCTCTCGGGCCTCTACCGGCCGACCTCCGGGCGGATCGAGCTCGAGGGACGGGAGATCACGAGCGACCCGCCGTTCCGCCGGACGCGCGCCGGCCTCGGCCGCACGTTCCAGATCTCGAGCGTCTTCCCGCTGCTGCCGGTGCTCGAGAACGCGCGGCTCGCCGCCGAGGCCGCCATCGGCGGGACGCTGCGGATCTGGCGGCGGGCGTCCTGGATGCGGGAAGCGCTCGACCGCGCACGCTGGGCCCTGAAACGGGTCGGGCTTGACGAACGGCGCAATGCGCTCGCCGGCTCACTCTCCCACGGCGACAAGCGGAAGCTGGAGCTCGCGATGCTGCTCTCCGGCGACCCGCGGGTGATCCTGCTCGACGAGCCGATGGCCGGCGTCAGCCTCGAGGACATGCCCGGCCTGGTGGCCCTGATCCAGTCCGTCCAGCGGGAGGAGGGCAAGACGGTTCTGATGGTCGAGCACCACATCGAGGTCGTCACCGGGGTGGCCGAGCGGATCGCAGTGATGCACCACGGCCGGATGCTTGCCCTGGACACGCCGGAGCGCATAATGGCGAACGAGACCGTCCAGACCGCATACGTCGGGGAGGCGCTGTGAATCTCCTCGAGGTCGAGGGCCTCGATGTTTTCCTGGGCGGCTCACACGTCCTCAGAGGCGTCTCCTTCGCCGTCCCCGAAGGCGGCGTGACCGCGCTGCTCGGGCGGAACGGCGTCGGGAAGACCACGACGATCCGGGCGATCCTGGGCCTCTCCGAGCGGAGGGGGCGCGTGACCCTATCCGGCGACGACCTCGTCCGTGAGCGCACCGACCGGATTGTCCGGCGCGGCGTCGGCTACGTGCCCGAGGACCGTGACGTCTTCGCGACGCTGACGGTCGAGGAGAACCTCCGTCTGGCCGAACGGAACGGCTCGGCGCGCTACGACCTCGTCTTCGACCTCTTCCCCGAGCTGCGTCAGCGGGGCGCGCAGCGGGCAGGGACTTTGTCCGGCGGCCAGCAGCAGATGCTCGCGATCGGCCGGGCGCTCCTGAACGAGAACCGGCTGCTGCTGATCGACGAGCCGACGAAGGGCCTCGCGCCGCTGCTCGTCACCGAGGTCGCGAAGGCGCTCGAGAAGGCAGCCGAGATCACCACCGTCCTTCTCGTCGAGCAGAACCTCGGCGTCGTCCGCCGCATCGCCGACCAGGTCGTCGTGCTCGACGTCGGGCGGGTCGTCCACTCCGGCCCGGCAAAAGCCTTCCTCGACGATCCGCAGCTGATTCACCGGCACCTCGGCGTCTCGGGAGCCGCAGCCGCATGAGCACTTGGATTCTCTTGACCATCACCGGGCTCGGCCTGGGCGCGATGTACTTCCTGATCGCCTCTGGCCTGTCGCTGATCTACGGGCTGATGGGCGTGCTCAACTTCGCCCACGGCGCGTTCATCACGGTCGGCGCGTACGCGAGCTGGTACGCGCAGGGGAAGCTCGGCGGCATCGGCTCGATCCCGCTGCGGTTCATCATCGCGGCGCTGATCGGCCTCGCGGTAGGCGGGCTGATCGCGATCCTCACCGAGCTCGTGCTGATCCGTCCGCTATACCAGCGGCACATCGAGCAAGTGCTCGTCACCGTCGGGCTCGGCCTCGCCTTGACCGCGCTCGTCGCCGGCATCTGGACGCAGACGCAGCAGGTGTACCTGACGCCCACCTGGCTGACCGAGACGACCGGGGTCTTCGGCGCGTCGATCCCGAACGACCGCTTCGTCGAGATCGCCGCCGCCGTGCTCGTGCTGGTCGGGCTGCTCGCGTTCTTCCGGTACACGCGGTACGGGCTGATCGTCCGCGCGGGGGTCGAGAACCGCGCGATGGTGATGGCGCTCGGGATCGACGTGCGCAAGGCATTCACCCTCGTCTTCCTCCTCGGCGGGCTCGCCGCGGCGCTCGCGGGGATCCTCTCGGGTGTCTACTTCGGCGGGATCGACCCGGCCCGCGGCACGCACCTCCTGATCTACGCGTTCATCGTCGTCGTGATCGGCGGCCTCGGCTCGATCGTTGGCTCCGCGGCGGCGGCGGTCATCGTCGGCCTGACCCAGCAGTACGCGAACTACTACGCCTCTTCGGGCGTCGGCGACCTCGCCGTGATCCTCCTGCTCGCCGCGGTGCTGCTGGTGCGGCCGGGCGGCCTCTCCGGGGCGGTGGCGGCGCACTGAAATGACCGGTCGACAGGTTTGGACAGGGAAGGGAGCGCTTTGAGACGCGCGCTGTCGGTCGTCGTGCCGATCGCGGTCTTCGGGCTGCTCGCGCTCGTGCCGCAACTCTCCGTCGACATCCCGCGCGTCTTCGACGGGCCGCTCGACACCCCCGGGACGCTCCAGATCCTCGCGCTCTGCCTCCTCTTCGGGGGCCTCGCGATGAGCTACGACCTGCTCTTTGGGTACACGGGGCTGCTCTCGTTCGGCCACGCTCTGTACTTCGCGCTCGGCGTGTACCTGACAGCGATCGGCCTGACCAAGTGGGAGTGGTCGCTCGCGAAAACGCTCCTCGTCGTCGCGCTGGTCGGGCTGGTCGCGCCGCTCGTGCTCGGGGCGGTCAGCCTCCGCGTCGGCGGGATCGCCTTCGCGATGGTGACGCTCGCCTTCGCGCAGGCGGGGACGGTGATCGTCGCGAAGAACCCGGACGGTCTGACGGGCGCGGAGGAGGGAGTGTTCCTGAACGTCGATCCACTCCCCGACTTCTTCGTCGGCGTCTTCAACATGAAGAACCTCTACTGGCTGGCGCTCGGCTACGCGGCCGCGGTCTTCTTCATCGTCCGCTGGGCAACCGAGTCCTCGCCGGGCCGGGTGTGGCAGGCGATCCGCGAGAACGAGCTGCGCGTGCAGGTGCTCGGACTCAGGCCCTTCTCGTACAAGCTGATCGCGTTCGTGCTCGCATCGTTCCTCGCCACTGCCGGTGGAGTGGTCTACGCGATTCTGATCGGCGGCGCGACGCCCGAGGTGGCGGCCCCGAACCTGACACTCTCGCTGCTGATCATGGTCGTGCTCGGCGGCGCAGGCATGCGTTGGGGCGCATTCCTCGGCGGCATCCTCTACACGTTCCTCGACCAGCGGCTGCCGGCCCTGGCGAGCTCGGAGCAGGTGCAGGACTTGCCCCCGATCTTCCGCACGCCGCTCTCGGAGCCGTTGTTCGTGCTCGGCACGCTCTTCATCCTGCTCGTCTTCTTCTTGCCGGGCGGGATCGCCGGCATCGGGCGGCGAGGCAGGCGTCGTGGGCTGCGTCTGCTCGACGAAGCCGTGCGGCCCGAGGGCGCGCGCGGCGGCGTCGCCGACGAGGCGGAGGCACAAGCATGAGACGCCGCTTGCGGTGTCTCCTCCAGGCCGTGCGGGCTCTGCCCGTGCGGCCGTCTGAAATGACCGGTCGACACGCTCGACCTTGGGGGGCTCGGTTGTGAGCACGATGCTCCGGGCGCGCAACGGCGAGGTCGAGCTCGCCTACCAGCTCTTGGGAGAGGGGCCGCCGCTCCTCCTGATCCAGGGTCTCGGCTACGGCGGCCGCGGCTGGGGCCCGGTGCTCGAGCCGCTGGCGGAGGACTTCACTGTCGCAGTGTTCGACAACCGCGGCTTCGGTGCGAGCGACGTCCCCCCGGGCCCGTATAGCGTCGCGGAGCTCGCCGAGGATGCCCGCGCGGTCCTCGACGCTGCCGGGTTCGACCGGGCGCACGTCGTCGGCGCCAGTCTCGGCGGCATGATCGCCCAGGAGCTCGCGCTTGCCCACCCTGATCGCGTCGACCGCCTGGTCCTCGCGTGCACCACTCCCGGCGGCAGCATCTCCTTCCCGATGCCGCCGCAAACCGTGGCCCTCATGGTGGAGGCCGCGACGCTGCCGCCGAACGTGGCGCTGCGGCGCTTCGTCGAGAATGGGCTTGGCGACGGCAGCTCGGAGGAGCTCGTGCGGCGGATCGTGGCCTACCGCACCGCGAACCCGCCCGACCTTGGCGGTTGGCAGTCCCAGGCGACGGCGGGTGCGACTCATGACGCGCTCGACCGGTTGGGCGGGATCGCGGCGCCGACGCTCGTGATCCACGGCACGGAGGACGCGGTCATCGATCTGCGCAACGCCGACCTGCTCGCGGAGCGAATCCCCGATGCGCGCGTCGAGCTGCTCCCGGGCTGCGGTCACCTTCTCTCCTGGGAGGAGCCGGAGCGCTTCACGCGGCTCGTCAAGGAGTTCCTGGCGTGAACCAAGGCCCGCTGACCCTCGGCCGCTGGCTTCGCGACCGCGCTCGCACCACGCCGGACCGCGTGGCGATCGACGAGCGCGATCAGCTGACGACCTACGCCGAACTGGATTCTCGCTCCGAACGGCTCGCGGGCGCGCTGCTCGACTCGGGTCTGCGCCGCGGGGACCTGGTCGCGACGCTGACCGCGAACAGCGGCGAACACGTCGTCGTCTTCTTCGCGTGCGCGAAGGCCGGGCTCGGCCTCGTGCCCCTTAGCTGGCGGCTGGCCGCGCCAGAGCTCGCGTTCCAGCTGGACGACGCCGAGCCGGTGGTGCTCATCGTCGACGGCGAGCAGGCTGCGCTGGCGGACGAGGTACTCGCAGAAGGAGCCGCGAAGCCGCGTCGTGTTGCTTTCGGCGAGCTCGAGGCCGACCGTGACGCGCTCGAGGCGCCGGTCGACGACGACGACACGCTCCTCGTCGTCTACACGTCTGGGACCACCGGCCGGCCGAAGGGCGCCCAACTCACGCACGCGAACTGCTTCTGGACGAACCTGAGCTTCGACCTGGCGACCGGCGTCCGGGGCGAGGACGTCGTGCTCCAGGTGCTTCCGCAGTTCCACTGCGGCGGCTGGAACGTCCAGCCGCTCCTCGCCTGGTGGAAGGGTGCCCGCGTCGTCCTCGAGCGGACGTTCGACGCGGCGCGCTGCCTCGAGCTGATCGAGCGCAAGCGTGTGACCACGATGATGGGAGTCCCGGCGATCTACCAGTTCATGGCCGAGGAGCCCGCCTTCGAGGATGCCGATCTGTCGTCGCTTCGCTCCGCAGTGGTGGGCGGCGCGCCGATGCCCGAGCCTCTCCTCCGGCGCTGGCAGGAGCGGAGGGTGGCGGTCGTCCAGGGGTACGGGTTGACGGAGGCGGCCCCCAACGTCCTCTGCCTCCCGCCCGAGGACGCCGTACGGAAGGCGGGGTGGGCCGGGAAGCCGTACCCGTTCGTCGACGTGAGGCTCTCGCCGCAAGGTGAGCTCCAGGTGCAGGGGCCCAACGTCTTCGCCGGCTATTGGCGGAACTCGGCGGCGACCACCGCTGTGTTCGACGACGGCTGGCTCCGGACGGGCGACGTAGCCGAGCAGGACGACGAGGGCAACTACCGGATTCGCGGGCGCCTGAAGGACATGTACATCTCCGGCGGCGAGAACGTCTATCCGGCCGAGATCGAGAGCGTGCTCCACGAGCATCCGGCCGTCGCCGACGCGGCGGTCGTCGGTGTCCCGGACGAGCGCTGGGGCGAGAGCGGCGTCGCCTTCGTGGTCACTCGCGCCGAGGTCACCAGTGAGGAGCTCCGCGACTGGTGCGGCGACCGGCTGGCGCGATACAAGGTCCCGCGCGAGGTGCGCTTCCTCGAGGAGCTTCCTCGGTCGGCGATGAACAAGGTTCTGAAGGACGAGCTGGCCGCCTCGCTCCAGGGAGAGCCCGTCCGATGACCGACACCGTTCTCACCGGCACCGACGGGCGCCCGCTCGCAGCCAAGGGCCAGCGCACCCGCGCCCGCCTGCTGGAGGCAGCTGAGCGGGTGTTTGCCGAACTGGGCTACAACGATGCGTCGATCGTCAAGATCACCGAGGCGGCCGGGGTCGGGCAGGGCACCTTCTATCTCTACTTTGCGGGCAAGGCGGAGATCTTCGACCAGCTCGTCCGCGACCTGAACCACCGCGTTCGCCGCACGATGAGTGAGGCGGCGGAACAGGGGGGCACGCGGATCGAGTCCGAGCTCCTGGGCTTCCGGGCGTTCTTCCGCTTCACCGCCGAGCACCCCGCGCTCTACCGGATCATCCGGCAGGCCGAGTTCGCGTCGCCACAGACGCTGAAGTTCCACTACGACCGGATCGCCGAGGGCTACGTCGCCGCGCTCGAGCGCGCGATGGACGCCGGGGAGGTGGAGCGACGCGACCCGGAGGTCCTCGCCTGGGCGCTGATGGGGATCGGCGAGCTGATCGGGATGCGTTACATCCTCTGGGCCAAGCGGACCGATGTCTCGGAGCACGTGCTCGACGAGATCGAGCGCATCATCAGCTGCCTCCTCGAGCCGCGGGAGGAGACGTGAGACATCGCACGGCAGTGACGCGGGTCGGGATCGCCGCGACCGCTGCCTACCTTCCGGACCGCTGGATGCCCGCCGCGGAGGTCGCGGCGGCCAGCGGGATCCCGGAGCAGGTCGTCGTCGAGCGGTTCGGCCTGCGCGGGAAGCACATCGCCGCGGCAGACGAGCATGTCACCGACCTGTCTGTGTCGGCCGGCGAGCAGGCGCTCGTCGAGGCGGCGCTCGATCCCCGCGACGTCGACGTCGTCGTGTACTTCGGCTCGTCGTGGAAGGAATGGCCGGTCTGGCAGGCGGCGCCGTGGATCGCCCATCGGCTCGGCTGTGCGAACGCATGGGCGCTCGAGCTCGACTACGTCTCCTGCGGTGCACCGGTCGCCCTTCGCGTGTGCCGTGACCTGCTCGCCGGCGAGCCCGACGTCCGCAACGTCCTCGCGGTGGGCGCCTGTCGCGAGTCGTACCTCCTGGACTACTCGAACGAGCGCTCGCGGTTCATGTTCAACTTCGGCGACGGCGCCGTCGCCGCGGTCGTCGCGCGCGACGCGCCGGCGAATGAGCTACTCGGCTCGGCCGCGATCACCGACGGGTCGCTCTCCCTCCACGTCAAGGTCCCGGAAGGCGGCAGCGTCCATCCCCAGACGGACGGCGCGCGCTTCCTGGACGTGGACGGGCTCGAGGAGATGAAGAAGCGGCTCGACGAGGTCAGCCTCACGAACTTCGTTCGGGTCGCCAAGGATGCCCTTGGCCGCTCGGGCGCGAGCCTGGCCGAGGTCGGGTACCTCTGCGGCATCCACATGAAGCGGTCGATGCACGACGCGCTCGTCGCGGCGCTGGGGTTGAGCCCTGATCGGGCCGCGTACCTCGATGACACCGGCCACGTCAGCGGCGCCGATCCGCTGCTCGCCCTCGACCGGGCGGCGCGCGCCGGCGAGCTCGCCGACGGGGAGCTCGTGCTCCTGCTCGCCGCCGGGACGGGTTACACGTGGGCCGCGAGCGTCGTCCGCTGGGGGCCGATGTGATCGAGGCCGGGCAGGAGCTCCCCGCCACGCCCTGGCTGACGATCGACCAGGGGCGGATCGACGCCTTCGCGGAGGCCACCGAGGACCGCCAGTCGATCCACGTCGATCCCGAGCTGGCGGCGGAGGGCCCGTTCGGCACCACCGTCGCCCACGGCTTCCTCACCCTCTCGCTGCTCGTGCACCTCTGGAACCAGATCGCGCCCTCCCACGACGGCGTCATCGTCAACTACGGGCTCAACCGCGTCCGCTTCCCTGCGCCGGTCCCGGCCGGGAGCCGCATCCGCGGCCGATTCAGCGTCGAGTCGGTCGACGAGGTTGCCGGCGGGAGACAGGCGACCGTCGCCGCGACGATCGAGCGGGAGGGCGCCGACAAGCCGGTCTGCGTCGCCGAACTGCTGCTCCGTTTCCTCGAGAAGGAGAGTCGATGATTCGTTCACTCACCGTCGTTGCCGCCCTCCTGGCCGCGCTGGCACTCACCGGTGCCGGTGCAGCCGCGGTGGGCACCTCGTTCCCAACGGACTTCGCCACGCCGACGGATGCATCCCTCGGCAAGCCGGTGATCGGCTTCGGCGCCGCCGGTGCCGTTGACCACAGGCCAGTGATCCTGCTCCACGGCAACAACGACACGCCGTTCCCGACGCTGTGCAATCCCTACGGAGACGTGCACGACCTCGCGGCGCACCTCGAAACCCGTGGCTACCGCCCGAGCGAGCTGTGGGGTCTCGGCTACCAGGGCGACCAGTGCGATCTGCTGGTGGATCAGACGATCCGCTCCGGGCCGACCCATTCGACGGTCGCCAACGTCCCGGATCTGCGCGCATTCGTCAGCGCAGTCCGCGAGTACACGGGCGCAAAGCGGGTCGACATCGTCGGCCACAGCCTCGGCGGCACGCTCGCCCGGGAGTGGATGCGGCAAGACAACGCGTACCACCTCGTCCGGCGGCTGGTGACGATCGACAGCCCGCACCACGGGATCGTCAACTGCTCTCCGAACCCGTTCAACTACTTCCAGCTCCCGGCACTGGGCGGCTTCACGCCCGAGAGTGCGGTCTGCCGCGAGTACGGGGCCGTGGACACGCCGTTTCTGACGACGCTCAACCGCCATGAGACTCGTGGCCCGACGCGCTACCTCGCGCTGCGGAACGCCGATACGAGCTTCGTGTACTTCTCCAAGCAGGACGGCGTCTTCGCGCCCGTGCCCGCGGAGGACCGGCTCGGCCGACCGCACGACTTCTCCGCCAGCGCCGTGCTCGACGGCAACCGCGCGGTGAACGTCGACTTCGTGGGCCAGGGCGCGTTCGACCCGATTCTCGGAACGGCCCACCTCGGAATCCTCAACTCACCCCTGGCCTGGGAGGCGGTTGCGGACTTCCTCGAGTAGTCGCACGGCGCTCGTCACCGGCGCGGCCGGCGGCATCGGCCGCGCCGTGGCGACGCGCCTGGAAGCGGACGGCTGGTCGGTGCACGCGGTTGACGTCGACGACGGCGACCTGACGACGCGGGAAGGGAATCGAGCGGTCGTCGACGCCGCGCTCGAGCGGTTCGGTCGCCTCGACGCGGTGATCCCGAACGCCGGTTTCCAGTACGTCGCGCCGATAGCCGAGTTTCCGGAGGAGCGCTGGGACGACCTGCTCGCGCTCCTGCTCACCAGCCCCTTCTTGCTCGCGAAGTACGCCTGGGAGGCGCTGGCCGCCGCCGGCGACGGCCGCTTCCTCGCGATCGCGTCGGTGCACGGCCTCGTCGCGTCGCCGTTCAAAACCGGCTACGTGGCGGCGAAGCACGGCCTGCTCGGGCTCGTGAAGGTGCTCGCGCTCGAGGGCGCCGAGCGCGGGATCACCGCGACGGCCGTCTGTCCGGCGTTCACCCGCACGCCGCTCGTCGAGGCGCAGATCGCAGAGCAGGCCAGGGCCCACGGGTTGCCGGAGGAGCGCGTGCTCGAGGACGTGATCCTCGCCCCGCACGCCGTCAAGCGGCTGATCGAGCCCGAGGAGGTCGCCGCCGTCGTCAGCTTCCTCCTCGGGCCCGACGGGCGCGCGTTCTCGGGCGCGCCCGTCACCATGGATCTCGGCTGGACGGCCCGCTAGTTGACGAGCACGCGGCGCTGGTAGCGCCTGACCGCAATCTCGTCGAGCGTGTAGAGGATCGGGTCGGCGAGCAAGACGTCGGCGAGCCGGGCCTTCAGCTCGTGGACGAGGAGGTTCTCGACCAGCCACTCCATCGTCGGAGCGACGTCGGCCCGCGCGAGCAGGGACGTCGTCCCGATCCCGGGCTCGCCGCGGAGGACGAGGGCTCCCCCCCGCGACCGCCGCGCGCGGCGAGCAGAAGCAAATCCACCGCCTCGCGCCCGAACATCCCTAGCCAATGCTCTGACGTGCCCGCGGCCGATGTTCCGATCGCCGCTTCAGCGGGCACTAGAAGCCAGGATACGCCCTCGCTCCGCGGTCGATTCCAAGGGAACCTCGGAGTACCCACGTTGCGCGTTAGATTCCGCAGCAGGGCTCGACGGACAGGAGGGATGGAGATGGCCGAGCAGCCTGTTTGCCAGCGACACGGACGTCCGGCGGTTGCATCGAGAGTCCGAATCAACCCGGACGGGACTCAGACGACGGAGTACCTCTGCGAGCTCGACCTCGCCGAGGAGCGGATGTCCAGTGGGTTTGGACGCCGCAGCCTCTTCGACGACTTCTTCTCCGACTTTTTCGGCGACGGCCCTTCAGGCGGGCGCGTGCCGACGCCTGCGCAGGAGCGCCAGGTCGAGCGCGTCGACGTCACCCAGTTCTTCAGCGACGCGACGCGCGAGCTGCTTCAGCGCGCGGCCCAGACTGCCGTCGAGTGGGGGAGCCTCGACCTCGACACAGATCACCTGCTCTATGCGGCGCTGCAGGACAGTGTCGTCCGCCACGTGCTCGACCAGATCGACGCCGATCCAGAGGCGATCTCCGCCCAGCTCGAGGAGGAAGCCGAGAAGGGCGGGCGTACCGACGTCTCGCCGTCGCTCTCACCCGACGCGAAGGCCGTGCTTCTCGCCGCCTATGAGGAGTCCCGCGAGCTCGGCAGCTCCTACGTCGGGCCGGAACACGTACTGCTCGCGCTCGCCCGTGACCCGGAGATGGTCGCCGGCGACCTGCTCGAGCGGTTCGGCGTCTCCCACACGAAGCTCCGGGGAGCGGTGATTCGGGGAGTCGAGGGTGGCGCTCCCAAGGAGACGTCCAACACACCCAAGCTCGACGAGTTCGGCCGCGACCTGACCGCCGAGGCCCGCGAGGGCAAGCTCGATCCTGTCATTGGCCGCGCCGACGAGATCGACCAGACGATCGAGATCCTCTCGCGCCGGACGAAGAACAATCCGGCGCTGCTCGGCGAGCCGGGGGTCGGCAAGACGGCGATCGTCGAGGGCATCGCCCAGCGGGTCGTCAACGACGAGGTGCCCGACACGCTGTCCGACAAGCGGGTCGTCGCCCTGGACCTGGCGGGGATGATCGCCGGGACGAAGTACCGCGGCGAGTTCGAGGAGCGGCTGAAGACCGTGATCGACGAGGTCAGCTCCGCGGAGGACATGATCCTGTTCATCGACGAGCTCCATACCGTCGTCGGCGCGGGCGCCGCAGAGGGCGCCATGGACGCGTCGAACATGCTCAAGCCGAAGCTCGCCCGGGGCGAGCTGCATGTGATCGGCGCCACGACGCTTGACGAGTACCGCAAGAACATCGAGAAGGATCCGGCGCTCGAGCGCCGCTTCCAGCCAGTGTTCGTGCGCGAGCCGACCGTCGACGAGACGATCGAGATCCTTCACGGACTCAAGGACCGCTACGAGGCGTTCCACCGCGTTCGGATCTCGGACGAGGCGATCGTCGCCGCCGCCGAGCTCTCGGACCGCTACATCCGCGACCGCTTTTTGCCCGACAAGGCGATCGACCTGATCGACCAGGCAAGTGCACGCGTCCGTTTGCGGACGAAGACGAAGGACGACGACACGAGGTCGCTCGAGGAGGACCTGCGGCGGCTGGCGCGCGAGCGCGACCAGGCGACCGCCGCGGAGGACTACGACCGCGCCGGCGAGGTGAAGAACCAGATCGAGTCGCGCCGCGGCGAGCTCGACACGCGCAAGGGCCGAACGCGGGCGCCAGAGGTGACGGCCGAGGACATCGCCGAGATCGTGTCGCGCGCGACGGGCATTCCCGTCTCCCAGCTGACGACGGAGGAGCGTGAGCGGCTGATGCGGCTCGAGGAGGAGCTGCACGGCCGGATCGTCGGCCAGGACGAGGCCGTCGCCGCCGTCGCCGAGGCAGTTCGGCGCTCCCGCGCCGGGCTCGGCGACCCCAACCGGCCCGACGGCAGCTTCCTCTTCCTCGGCCCGACCGGCGTGGGGAAGACCGAGCTCGCGCGGGCGCTCGCCGAGGCGCTCTTCGGCGACGAGCACCTGATGGTGCGCTTCGACATGAGCGAGTTCCAGGAGCGGCACACGGTCTCGCGGCTTGTCGGCGCGCCGCCAGGCTACGTCGGTTACGAGGAGGCCGGCCAGCTCAGCGAGGCCGTGCGGCGGCGGCCCTACGCGGTGCTGCTTTTCGACGAGATCGAGAAGGCGCACCCCGACGTCTTCAACATCCTGCTCCAGATCCTCGACGACGGCCGGCTCACGGATGCTCAGGGCCGGACCGTCGACTTCAAGAACACGATCGTGATCATGACCTCGAACCTCGGCGCCGACCACATCCAGCAATACGCGCGGCAGGGAGGCGACTTCGAGCAGCTGAAGGAAGAGCTGATGGAGATCCTCCGCGGCAGCTTCCGCCCTGAGTTCATCAACCGGATCGACGAGATCATCGTCTTCCGGGCGCTCACGGACGAGCAGCTCGCAGGCATCGCCCGGCTCCTACTCGACCGGCTGACGAGGCGACTGCGGGCCCAGCGGATCGAGGTCGAGTTCACCGAGGACGCGGTCAAGCTGCTCGCGCGCGAGGGGTTCGATCCGGAGTTCGGCGCCCGGCCGCTGCGGCGGACGATCCAGCGTCGCGTCGAGAACGAGCTCTCGCGGCTGGTGCTCAGCGGCGAGGTCGAGCCCGGCGACAAGGTCGTTGTCGGCGCCGACGGCGACGAGCTGAGCTTCGACGTCGAGCGCGGCGCCGCGCAAGAGCTGGTGAAGGAGGAAGAGCCGGCGGTAGCTCCCGCTTAAGTACGACAATCTCCCGGGTGAGCACCTCGCCCACCCGCACACCGCGCATGACCGCGGTCATGCGTCAGACCGAGCGCGTCACGCCGCTCGAGCTCTTCTTCGACCTCGTCTTCGTCCTGGCGCTGACGCAGTGCACCGCGCTGATGGCGGCAGAGCCGACCTGGACGGGCCTCGCCCAGGGCGTGCTCGTGCTGGGCGTCCTTTGGTGGGCCTGGGTCGGCTACGCGTGGCTGACGAGCGTCCTCGACCCGGAGGAGGGCGGCGTGCGGATCGCGATGTTCGCCGCGATGGCCGCCTTCCTCGTCGTCGCGCTGTGCGTGCCCGGCGCGTTCGACGACGACGCCTTCCTCTTCGCGTGCGCCTACGGCGTCGTCCGCGCGTCGCAGCTCGCGCTCTTCATCCTCGCGAGCCGGGACGACCCCGCACTACGGCAGTCCGTCCTCGGGCTGACGGGAGGCTCGGCGATCGGCGTCGGGTTGCTCTTCGTGGCGTCAGCGACCGACGGGTGGCTCCAGGGCTCGCTGTGGGCGCTGGCGCTGCTGCTCGACATGGCCGAGCCGTTCTTCTTCGGGTCGGAAGGCTGGAGCCTGGAGCACCCCGGGCACTTCGCCGAACGCCACGGCCTGATCATCATCATCGCGCTCGGCGAGTCGATCGTCGCGATCGGGGTCGGCGCCGGTACCGAGGTCGATGCCGGCGTCGTCGCGGCTGCCACGCTCGGGATCGCCGTGGCCGCCGCCCTGTGGTGGCTCTACTTCGACGTGGTGGCGCTGCTGGGCGAGCGCGATCTCGCGAGGCTCCCGCGTGGGCGGGAGCGCAACGAGCGCGCCCGCGACACCTACTCGTACCTGCACTTCCCGATGGTGGCGGGCATCGTTCTGGGCGCACTCGGACTGAAGACGACGCTCGCGGACGTGGGGGAAAAGCTCGACGTGGAAATCGCGACGGCGATGCTCGGCGGGACCGCCGCCTACCTGCTCGCTCACGTCGCTACTCGATTCAGGAACGTTCGCACGGTGAACAGCCACCGGCTCGTCGCTGCGGTGCTGGCTCTTGCGTTGATTCCGGTCGCCGTCGAGGTTCCGGCTCTCGCAACGCTGGCGCTGCTCACCGCGCTGCTTTGGGCGCTGATCGGGCTCGAGGCACGGCGGTTCGTCGGGTCGCGGCAGCGCGCTCGGGAGGCACTGGCCGAGCGATGATGCGCGCCGCGCTGCTCGCAACCGCCCTGCTGCTGGCGACGTCGGGTGCGGCGTCGGCCTCGACGACGCGCCTCGACCGGCACGGAACCGTCCTTCTCGACGGACGCCCCACCTTCCCCATCGTCCTCGCCAAGGCGCCGGCCGACGGTCTCGCCGAGGTCGCCGCGGCGGGCGTCGACTTCGTGAAGGTCGGACCCGCCGGACCGTGGACCGACGCCGAGGTCGCGGAGGCGATCGCCGCGAACCGAGCGGCCGCGGCGCACGGACTCCACACCTGGGTCAACCTCAGCTCCTTGAGCGCCGCGACGCCCTGGAGCTGGGAGGAGGAGCGGCTGCGGCACGTGATCGGAACGCTGGAGGCAGACCCGTCCGGCAGCGCGATCGGGCTATGGAAGGGCGCCGACGAGCCGCGTAGGTTCCTCGTCGACCCCTCGTGGCTCCACTTCGCGTATTGCCTCGGCACCGGTCGTGGTCGTCGCTCCTGGTGTGCCGGCCGAGCGCCGCTCGACCGGGATCACCTGTGGGTCACCGTGCAGGCGCCGCGCGGTGCGATCCCCCGCCTGGCGCGCTACAGCGCCGTCACCGACATCCACGGGATCAACCGCTACCCAATCGCGGTCGGGGACCACGACCCGGATCTGCGCGATGTCGGGCTCTGGACGAACCGGCTCGCGTGGGCAACGCCGAACCGCGCCGTGTGGACGACGCTCCAGGTCTGCTGGACGTGGAGCTACGACGCGTTCGGCAACTTCGCGCTGCCGACCTTCGCGCAGGAGCGCTTCATGGCCTACGACGCGATCATCAACGGTGCCCGGGCGCTCGCCTTCTATGGAGGCAACAACCCAAAGTGCTGGACGGCGTCTGACGCGCGGCGGGGCTGGAACTGGACGTTCTGGGAGCGCGTGCTCGAGCCACTCGTCCGGGAAATCGGCGCGCAGAGCCCACTGGCCCCGGCACTCGTGCGGCCGGCCTCGACGCGCTGGCTGCGGAGCTCCGATCCGACGACTCAAGCGATCCTGCGCGGCGGCCGCGGCCGCGAGGTCTGGGTGATCGCAGCGCGGAGCGGGGAGGAGAGCGAGGACGTCGCGATCAGCGGGCTTCCGCGTTGGGCGACGCGGGCGGAGGCCTATACGGAGGGGCGTTGGGTCGACGTGGCCAACGGTGTCCTGACCGACCGCTTCGACCGTTGGGCGGTGCACGTCTATCGCCTCCAGCCCGCACCGAGCTAACTGACTTTTGGCCGGCCGTCCTTGGCGGCTCGCCGCGGAGCTCCGCGCCTCAATCCGTTTGGTGGTTCGGCACCTATTACCGGTCGACACCAGGACACCTCACGGGAGGAACGGCATGACAGCGATGAAGCCCGTAGTACGCCGTGCGGCAGGCGCTTCACTCGTCCTCGTTGTCGCGTTCGTCGTCGTCGGCTCGGTCGCCGCCGCGAGAGACCGAACGCCGCCGACGACGCCGACGAATCTGCAGGCCACGAACGTGACCCAGACGAGCGTCACGCTCACCTGGAACCCGTCCACGGACAAGTCCGGGACCGTCACCTACTCCGTCTATAAGGACGGTCAGTCCTTCACCGTCCCGCAGGGTCAGACGACGTACACGATCGACTGGCTGAGCCCCGGCTACACGTACAGCTTCTACGTCACCGCCACCGACCCCTCGCTCAACCGGTCCGCGCCTAGCGACACCGTGACGGTGACCGCGCTCCGAGACACGACACCACCGACGGCCCCGGTTCTCTCGGGTTTCGTGCGCAGCCCCTCGTCGGTCGCGCTGACGTGGACGCGGTCGACGGACGACATCACGTGGTGGACCCTCGGGTACCGCATCTTCGCCAACGGCGCACCCGTCACCGAGCATGTGAACTGGCAGTGGGAGCGCAGCGTCTTCCTCCGGCACCTCGCGCCTGACACGACCTACACGTTCACCGTCGAGGCGAACGACTTCAACGGCAACACGACGCTGAGCAACGAGGTCACCCTGAAGACCGAGGCGACGAACGACGTGACGCCTCCCTCAGTGCCGACCAACGTGCGGATCGTCCGGGATCAGGGCTGCGGCGAGGTCTTTGTCGGCTGGACCCAGTCCACGGACGACCTCGATCCCCAGTACGCGATCGAGTACGAGATCTACGTCAACGGGGTTCTGAGCCCGCTCGCCGTCAGTGCCGGAGTCTCCGAGGACTTCGTCTACGCCACCAACTTCGGAGACAACACGTTCACGGTGAAGGCGGTGGACCGGGCGGGGAACACCTCGGCGGCGAGCGACCCGTTCACGGCGGTGCTCTGGCCATGTTGAGCGCCCGTCACGCCGTTTGCGCGGCAGCCGCGCTCATTGCAATGCTGCTGGCGGCGCCGTCGGCCGCGCCGGGCCCAAACCGCGGTTCGCTCGACGGTCCGAAGAACCTCCGTGTTGCCGCGATCACGCCGCACAGCGTCACCCTGGCGTGGGACGCGGCGGTGAACTCCGGCAGCTTCACCTACGTGATCCGGGCGAGCTTCGGTTACCAAGTCGGCGTCCCGCAGACGCAGACGAGCTACACCTGGACCCGTGACATGGTGCCCGGCAGGACCTACTCGTTCGTCATGTGGGCAGGTGATGCGAAGGGCCGTGAGTCTGCGAAGAGCAACACCTTGACCGTGACGCTTCCTGTCGACACAACGCCGCCGCCGGCCCCGGTCGTTTCCGTGACCGGCACGACCTCGTCGTCGGTCAGCCTGGCCTGGGATCCCGTCGCCGACGACGACTACACGTGCTGCACCTACCGAGTCTTCGCGGACGGCGTTCTCGCGAACGTCCACTCGACCGGCGAGCGGGCCGTGGAGGTGCTGCGGCTCGCCGGTGGGACGACGTACTCGTTCACCGTCGTCGCCGTCGACCCGTCGCAAAACTCATCGGTGCCGAGCGCGGCGGTGACGGCGACCACGGCCCCGAGCAACGACACAACCGGGCCGTCGGCGCCGGGCAACCTCGTCGCGTGGGACTTCGGCTGCGAGACGTGGCTCTTCTGGGACGAGTCGGTCGACGACGTCGACCAGCAGTACGCAATCAACTACGAGGTGCGCGTGAACGGCGTCTTCGACGGCGCCGCGATCGGCATCGACAGGTGGATCACGTACGGCACGCAGGCGTCGAACACGTTCTCCGTCCAGGCGATCGACAGCGCGGTCAACCGATCGCCCGTCAGCTCGGTCACGCTCGACAACCAAGTCTGCTAAGCGGCGCGCACCTTCTCGCACTCGAATTCCGGCTACCCTAGGAGCCGCGGGGCTATAGCTCAGCTGGGAGAGCGCCTGGATCGCACCCAGGAGGTCGGCGGTTCGAGTCCGCCTAGCTCCATGGAGAAAGGGCCGGCAAGCAGGCCCTTTCTGTTGTCGAGGATGGCGGCAGCCGGCGCGACGATGTCTGCTTTTTGTCTGCTGTCGGTTCAACGCGAAAGCTCGATACAAGCCGAATGGGCGATCGAGAGTCGATCGGCGCCAGCGCGGGCGGCGACAGCGTCAACTCTGCGGTCGCCTTAAGCTGGCAATCGTGAGCGAGCAAACGCTGATCTCGCCGGCGCGGATCGAGCAGGGCCGGTGGATCTACAGTGCGTGGAAGCACCTGCGGAACTATCGGGCACAGACGATCGCCAGCTTCGAGGCGACCGCCCTTGCCGGACGATCGTGCGATCTGCTGGGTCGGATGAGGCAGCTCGCGCCGTACTCGATCAAAGCGCTGGTCCCGCTTGCGAAGGACGCCGGCATCGCCCGACAGGAGTTGAAGACTACGGTGTTGCCGACGCTTGAGGCGCTGGGAATCCTGCGGATGGAACGCGACGGCGCGACGATCACTTCAGTGTCCGCGCTCGTAATCTCACAAGACGATGTGATGGATCAGATCGCTCGCCTTTGGGACCACCTCGACCCCGAGGCTCCCGAGCGGGGTGCGCTCGTTCTCCTGCAGCAGACGGCGACGATGCCGTCGCTCCGAGAGGAGGCCGCGGGTCGCCTCGTGCTTGCAGGATTGGATGACGAGGAGGCCGAGCAGGCTATCGAGCTTGCCCTCGCCCACGATCTGATCCGGGTGTCACATGTCGCCGATCTGAGCGCGGACGTTTTGTACAACGACTTTCTGTGGGGCGAGAACATCGATCGCGTAGGCGCGGCTCTCGCGGCCCTGAACGCTGACCTCCGCGACGGCCTCCGTGCCCTTCTGGAGGAGCTTCACAAGCATGAGGGACGCCCGGCGGACGAGATCGAATCGGCGTCCCCCGAACTCGTGCAGCTCGCCATCACGCAAGGGCTCGTCGATGCAACCGAAATCAAGACCACTGGGGGTCGGACTGCCACTTTCCATTTCACACCCCTCTTCCGCGGATTTGGCGTCTCTCGCGACCACGTCTCCGACGTCCTTGATCAGGTCAAGCTAGTCATCGCGTCGTTCGCTTTCTCGACGCGATACGCGACTTTCCGGCTCCGCGATCCTGAGGTGTTTCTCGACAGTCTCATCAGTCGTGGATACGCCGGCAACGCAAGTCCAATCGGGACCGATTACGGAGCGATGGAGAAGCAGAAGGTGGTGAATGTCGAGCCTGTAGCGCCTGGATCCTCTCGCTACCGGTTTCGGTCGGTCAAGCGGGATGCGCTCATCGAGGCGCGGGACACGATGCGCGCAGGCGCCCTCCTACTTCCAAACCCTCGCGGCAACGTCAACGCGCTCCTGCGTGAGCCGCCGCATAACTTCGTCGACCCAGTCGCTACGCGCCAGCACCTTGCGCAGCAAGCCGGCGAGACGCCGTTGTTCGATGCGTCACTGCTTGCTGCGATCCGTGAGGCAGCGCAGAAGGAAGGCTTCTGAGATTGGACATCAAGGGTCTGCAGAAAGGCCGTGGGTGGGAGTACCGAGTGCACCGTGCCGTCTTTCTGTCCGGCTGGTATGTCCGGCGCGGCGTCAACCTTCGGGAGCGGGTCGCCGGCAGTCCCCAGACGATGGCGGAAGTGGATGTTTTCGCGATCAGTTTCGACGCAGCGTTGGAGCCCTATCACCTCGTTGGCGAATGCAAAGATCGGAAGGGGGCGGCCAAGGAGGCCGATCGCGTCGTATGGCTCCTCGGGCTCGAGAAGTTGCTGAAGGCCGATCATGTGCTCTTCGCGAAGCCGAGCATCTCTGAGGCGACGTTTACGTGGGCGCGCCCCTACGAGCCGCTCCTCTGGGACGAAGCTGCGGTGCAGGCAATCGAGAAGCGCTATGGGCTCGAGGCCGACACGGGATACGGCGGCAGCTTCAACATCGCGCTGTTCGAGCACACGCTCTTGGCGGAGCGGAAACTAGGTTCAAACCATGCCAATCTTCGCCGGGCGTGGGACTATCTCTCGGCCGCGTTTTGGTACAGCGGGAACGCGTCGCGGGCGAAGAGACTCCCGGCCTACTTCAAGGCTGTCTCGGAGGCGAACGGTCTGTCGGATCTCGCCCGCGACTCGTTTGTCGCCGAAGGAGTGATCGCTCTCCTGGTGGCGGCAGCCACAACGGCAGGTCAACTCGGACGGTTTTCACCCGCGCGAGCCGAAGTGGCGGTGACCGAATCGTTCGCGTCAGGGGTAGCGAGTTCTGCTGCCTTACGTGAGATTGCAGCCCGAGCCGACGACTTCTACCGAGACGCCCTCGTCAAGGCCACCCGCACGCGGCAGCAGGGAGCGAAGGCCGTCGAGGTCCCACGGCTGGCGGAGCACATCGCGCAGCCGCCCGCATGGCTTCCGGATTACCTCGACCTTGCACGCCAGATCGGCGCGCGTCCCCAGTACGCGACGGACGTCCTCCGTTTTGCGGATCTGCTCCTATTCGAGCAGCTAATCGCTGGAAGCCCAATTCCCGCTCCGCTGCTTGAATCGATCCCGTCACCGGGTGACGAGTTGCTGCGCTTGGTTCAACTGTGTGCGCTCTTCCTCAGGCGTATCTGGGGGGTCGAAGCTCAGCTTCTCGACCGGCTCCTGGCGATGCCCAAAGCTAATGGCGACGTGATGCGAGACACGTCGGACAAACCGCGCCAGATGAATCTCACTGAGTGAGCGAACGTGGGGCTTGGTTGACGAATTCGTGGAAGTGCCTTGGTCGCCTCGCCGATTGCTCTACCCAGCCCGAGCCGGGTCTTATCGCATTTCGGCATCGACACGCGTTATCACCTGCCAGCCCTCGTTGAGCGCCGCAAGGTGGCGCTCCTCGAGCGCCGGGATGTAGCGGGCGTAAAAGCGGAGCGTCGTGCGGATGTCGGTGTGGCCCATCTGCCGGCTGACGAAGTCGATCGGCATGCCAGCGGTGAGGGCTAGCGTCGCGAACGTGTGGCGCATCTGGTAGAGCGGACGGCGCTCGAGGCCGGCACGCTCCACCGCCGGGTACCAAACTCGGCGGCGCCAGTTGGTGAGGCTGATGTACCCGCCCTCGGTCGCCGGGAAGACGAGCTGATCGGGCCGCAGCGGTTGCGGCAACTCGTCGAGAGCTTCGAGCGCCACGTCAGCGAGTAGGACAGTTCGGAGTGAAGCTTCGCGCTTGCCCTCCGAGCGCAGCTCGCCGCTCGCGTATGTCCGTCGGATCGAGCAGCGGCGTGCGCTGCGGTCGATGTCCCGCCACTGGAGCGCGGACCACTCCTCCGGTCGCAGCCCGGTCGCGCAGGCGAAGACAACGAGCGGCCCGTACCGTCCAGCCTCCCCGGCGACCGCGAAGACCTCGTCCCAGGACTCGAACGGGACGATGTCAGGTGCCTGCGACGGTGGGGACTTCACGGCCGCAGGCCGCGCTGGGTTGACGGCCAGGTAGCCCCACGTCACGCCGGCGCGAAGCACCTGCCGCATCGCGCCGAGTGCATGCTGCTTCGTCTTGGCGCTGACTGGCAGGTTCTTGATCCAGCGGCCGATGTTCTCGGGGAGCAGCTCGCGCACGGAGACGGAGCCGAACGTCTTCACTGAGTAGGCGAGCATGTCGCGCATCCAGCGATCGGCGCCGCGGCCCGTGGCCGTGTACTGGTCGAGGAAGAGCTCGACGAGCTCGGCGTAGGTGATCGGCTCGCGCTGCTCGGGGATACCAGCCCGGCGACGGCGCTCGCGGTCACGGGCCTCCTGCACGGCAGCCTCCGCGTCCTTCCGGGTCCGGAAGCGTCGCCGTCGCTCGCGTCCGCCCTCCTCGAAGTACGCCTCGTATCGGATCTCTCCGTTCCTCAGGGCCACTCGCTTGACGGCCATCACGTTCCTCCTTGCACGCGGCACTCGTGCGCGGTGATCCACGCATCCACATCGGTCGGCCGGAACCGCAGCCTGCCGCTGACGACGACCGCCCGCAACTCCGCGCGCCGGGCAGCTCGGTACAGGCTGTTCGGGGCGCGTCCGCTCGGGAGGAGGACGCCGAGCCGGTCTGCGACCTCGACGATCGTGAGCAGCTTCTCTTCCTCGACGGTCGATGCCAGCTCGCCGAGCATGCGCCTCGTCTCGGCGTTCAGCTCCTCGACCAGCTGGAGATTCCGCTCGATCACGAGTAGCGCTGCTGCTGTAGTCATTGGCTACGCGAAGCATATATGCATCGCAGGACGGATAGGTATTAGAATCGCGTTCGTGAGGAGCGCCGCGCTGATTCGGGAGGCTCGCCTACGGGCTGGGCTGACACAGGCGGAGCTTGCCGAGCGGACCGGTCGCGATCGGTCGGTGATCGCCCGCTGGGAACAGGAGGCGGTCGCGCCGAGCGTCGAGACGCTCGTCGAGCTCGTCCGCGCCTGCGGGTTCGACCTGCCGCTCGAGCTCGTCCCGTACGAGGCGGGCGAGGAGCGGCTTGGCAAGAACCAGCTGATCTCGCCCGAGAGGCGCGTGCAGCGGTTCCTCTCGGCGGCCGAGCGCGTCAATGCCTGAGCACCCTGCGCGGTTCGACCCCTACGGGCAACTGGCGGCTCTCGACCGTCACCGAGTCACGTACATCTTGATCGGGGCGTTCGCCCGGATCGTCCAGGGGACCGAGGAGCTGACGCGTGGCATGGACATCGTGCCCTCGACTCGCACCGAGAATCTCCGCCGGCTTGGACAGGCGCTAGAGGATCTGCATGCGCGCGGCCCGGGGCTCGAGGAAGAGAGGGCCGTATTCGAGTTTGCGACCGACCGTGGCGAGTTGAAGGTCGTGCCCGAACCAGCCGGAACGCGCGGATACGACGACCTGCGGAGGGCGGCGACGCGCCAGCCTCTTGGGCGGGGCGCTCGGCCGTCGGTCGCCTCGACCGGCGATCTCGCGAGGATGGTCGCGGCGCTCGGACGCGAGCACGAAATTCCGAAGCTGCTCCAGCTGCGGCACGTGATGGAGTTGGAGCGCGGTCTTGTGATCGAGCGGTAGTGCATCCCCTCGACTCCTCTGTCATACTCAGTATGACAATGGCTCAGAAACGCTCATCCAAGGTGCTTGCCGTCTCCGTGCCGCCCGAGGCTGCCGACGAGTTCGATCGGCTCGCGGGGGCGGAGGGGCGTAACAAAAGCGAGTTGTTCCGCGAGATGCTCCGCGTCTATCGCGCATACCGCGAGACCGGCACGTTCGAGTCGCTGCAACGCTACGGAGCAGCCCAGGCGCGCCGGCTCGGCATCCGTGACGAAAGCGACGTCGAGCGGCTGATCGCCGAGGCGCGCCGCGTGTGAGGATCGTCGCCGACACCAATGTGCTGGTGTCGGCCCTGATCTTCCCCGGAGGCCCGCCCGAAGCGGTCTACCGGTTGGTGCTCGAGGAACGGCTAGGGCTCGTGACGTCCCGGCCCTTGCTTGCCGAGCTCGGGCGTGTGCTGACCG
>JBOHAU010000227.1:0-2612 GCA_050698015.1 Gaiellaceae bacterium | reverse complement strand
GACGTCGACCTCGAACTGCTCCCGCAGGAGCTCGACTCCGGCCTCGGCGATCGGCTCCCGAATGAGGACCCGGAGACGCTCGGTCACACGCGGGTGTGCTCGAACGCTTCCAGCGCCGCGGTGATGGCCGCACCGCGCTCGATGTCCGCTCCCAGCTCGGCGAGCACGAGCTCGACGCCAGCGAGTGCGGTCGTGATGTCGAAGACGTCGTAGTAGCCGATGTGCCCGATGCGGAAGACCTTGCCCTTCAGCGGACCCTGACCCGGCGCGAGGACGATCCCCTGGCGGTCGCGCAGAGTCTGAACGAGCTCGCTGGAGTCGACCCCGTCGGGCGCGTTGATCGCTGTGACCACGGCCGAGCGGTCGTCGTCCGGTGAGAACAGCTCGAGGCCCATGGCGCGGACGCCGGCGCGGCAGGCGCGACCCAGGCGGGTGTGGCGCTCGAACGCCTGCTCCAGGCCCTCCTCGAGGAGCAGTCCCAGCGCGACGTCGAGGCCGACCACGATCGAGACCGCCGGCGTGAACGCAGGGTCGAACTGCTGCTGGCGCTCGCGCGTCTCGTTCCAGTCGAAGTAGTAACGGCCGGGCGCGTCTTTGTCGACCACGGCCCAGGCGTCGCTCGAGACCGAGACGGTGGCGAGGCCGGGCGGCGTCATCAGCGCCTTCTGCGAGCCCGAGACGACGGCGTCGAGCCCCCAGGAGTCCGTCTCGAGCGGGACGGCTCCCAGGCTCGAGACGGCATCGACGACGACGAGCGCGCCTGACTCCTTCGCAGCGGCGGCGAGGCTCTGAACGTCGGCGACGACGCCCGTCGAGGTCTCCGAATGCGTGAGGAACACGACCTTCGCGCCACCGATCTCGGCGAGCCGTGCGGCGAGATCGTCTGACGACGGCGTCTCGCCCCACTCGTACTCGATCGCGTCGACGTCGCAGCCGAACTTCCCGGCCATCGCCGCCCAGCGCTCGCCGAAGTGTCCGGCCGACACCACGACGACGCGATCTCCCGGCCGGGTGAGGTTCGAGATCGCGGACTCCATCCCGCCGGTCCCGGAGGACGTGTAGACGAGGACGTCGCCCTCGGTGCGGTAGACCTCACCGAGCCGGTCGAAGGTGCGCTGGAGGATCTCGCGGAAGTCCGAGCTTCGGTGGTGGATGATCGGCCGGCTCATCGCCTCGAGGACCTGGGGCGGCACCGGCGTCGGGCCCGGCGTGAAGAGGTAGCGCTTGTCGGCCACGAGAACGAGCCTAGCTCACGATTCCGATAGCGCCTTGGGGCGGCGCTGACGGTTCGAGGCCGGAGGGCACAGTGCGTCCAGCACGGGCCCGGAAGGCTCGGGCCGTCAGCGTCGTCAGGCCGCGGCGGAGCCGGGCTTCGCCCGCGGGAGCCGCGCGCCGGCCAAGACGCTAGCGGCGCCTGGGTCGTACTACCCTCGCGCGGCATGGAAGCCCTGCTTGCGTTCGCAGCCGCCCTGCTGGCTCTGCGCCTCGCCGGAAGGCTGGCCGGCCGCTGGCGCGCGCGGCGCGCGCCCGAGCTTCTGGCCTGGGCCGCATCGTTGTCGGCGTTCGCCCTCGCTGCTGCTGCGCTCGCCTGGGGATCGGCTGCGGGCTGGAGCGACGCCTCTTTCCGCCTTTACTACCTGTTCGGCGGCCTGCTCACCGCGCCGCTGCTCGGCGCGGGCTCGCTGCTCCTGCGCGGGCACCGCTGGGTGCTTCCCGTGGTTCTGGTCTACGTGGGCCTTGCAACCGGCGCGGCGATCTCGGAACCGCTGTCGGCGCCCGTGTCGGGCGACGAGATTCCCGAAGCGCAGGAGCATCTCGACTACTTCCCGCTGAGGATCCTCGCCATCGCCGGAAACATCGCCGGAACGGTGGCCGTCGTCTGGGTCGCAATTGTCACGATCCGCCGCCGGCCGCTGGCCATGAGCCTGATCCTGGGCGGCGTCGCCGTTGCTGCGGTGGGAAGCGCGGTTGCCGGGCTCGGAGTTGCGCAAACTGCAGCATTTCTTGCGATATCTTCGCTTCTTCTTTACGCAGGTTTTACGATTTCCAGCGGAAAACGCGCGTCTTCGTTGCCTGGGTAGGCACGCTGGTCTGATAACAATGTGCGCCGCCCGGCGGCCGAAACCGACCGGATCCAGGCATCGACGGAGCACACGTCGGCTCCGGAGCGCACTGCGGAACATCGCGCCCGGGCCCGAGCTCCGCACGAACGGAGGCTCACCTCATGGCCGGAAAACTCGTCGGACTGCTCGCTGCTGTCGCAATGCTGCTCGGCCTCGCGGCCGCGACGAGTGTGCCTGGGGGCCAGGCGTCGGAGCAGGCTCGCGCAATGCCGGACGGCAAGGTCGTCGTCCGCAAGATCAAGCGGTACCAGCGCGCGACGTGGAGCTGGCAGCGGCTGATGGGCATAGCCAGGACGCCGACTCGCAGCCGTTACCTTCGGACGAGAGATGTCGCGTACAGGCTGCGCGTGCTGAAACAGTGGCGCCACCGCGCCATTCGCGCGAGGGTCAAGGCGCACAACCCGCCGCACGAGCGCCACTGGCGCTGCCTCCAGCGCCACGAGGGGCCGTGGCGCGACGCACGAGATCCGTACTGGGGCGGGCTTCAGA
>JBOHAU010000226.1:0-14405 GCA_050698015.1 Gaiellaceae bacterium | reverse complement strand
CCTTCTGCACGGCCTCGCGGATGCAGTAGTGCGCTCCTCTCGCCGTCGCCTCGAGCCGGCCGAGCGAACCGCCCAGGTTGAGCGGCTTGCCGGTGACCACCCCGAGCACCGAGTGCCCTTTGTTCATGGAGTACGTGTCGAAGATCCAGGCCATCACCTTCGGATCGGTCCCGACGTCTGGCGCGGGAATGTCCTTCTCCGGCCCGATCTCATTGACGATCTCGGAGGTGTAACGGCGGGTCATGCGCTGGAGCTCGCCTTCGCTCAGCTCCTTCGGGTTGCACACGACGCCCCCCTTCGCGCCTCCGAAGGGGATGCCCATCAGCGCGCACTTCCAGGTCATCCACATCGCAAGGGCCTTGACCTCGTCGAGCGTGACGTCCGGGTGGTACCGGATGCCCCCCTTCGACGGCCCGCGCGCGATGTTGTGGGTGACGCGGAAGCCGTCGAAGACCTCGATCGTCCCGTCGTCACGGGAGAACGGAACCGAGACGGCCACCGCCTTCTTGCACCGCTCGAGCACGCGGACGAGGTTCGGGTCGAGTTGGAAGGCGGCGGCAACCTTTCGCAGCTGCTGCTGGGCCAGCTCGAACGGGTTTTCCCTGAGGTGGCTGGTCGGAGCTTCGACGGTCGTCACAAGCGGGCGCAGTCTATAACCCGGCGGCTCCCTACCGGATCTCGAACTCGACGTTTTGCCTGCTCGGAGGCCCATCTCCCGACGGGTAGGCAACGAGGCGCAGTCGGTAGCGACCGGGAGCGAGGCGGGCGCCGCCGGGGCCTCGGCCTGTGAGCCCGAAGGTGTACCGCCCCGGGAGGAGGTTGCGAAGGCGCGAGAGCCGGCCGAGCCGCTCGCCCCCGCGCCAGAGCTCGAGATCGAGGTGCGAGACCGGCAGCACCTCGCTGACCCCGCCGTGGTCGACCAGCCTCCCCGCCCGAAGCTCGAGCAGCGCCGGCGCCGAGTCCGAAGGGCGAAAACGCTCGGTCGAAAGCCTGGCGCCGCCGATCAAGCCGCGCGCGGGCGGGCCGAGGAGCACGGTCCACGGAATCCGGACGGGCGCGCCGCCTCCGGCCCGGAGCTCCAGGTTGGCTGAGGCGGTTCGCCTACCCGGTGGGACGTAGGCGAGGCGACCGCGCAGCAGCACGCGCTTCTCGCCTTTCGGCGGCAGCATCAGCCGTGACGGCCTGACTGCAAGCGCAATCCCACCCACCTCACCCAGCCGGCCGACGGAGACGTTCACGCGCAGCCGTCGCCCGGAGAGGTTCCGGACGACGAACGGCTTCTGACCGGACCAGCCTCGCCTCGAGGCCTCGCCGAGCTCGAGCGCGGCCGACTCGGCGACCACTTCAGCCGCGGATGCGGCGCCGAGGTCAAGAAGGCCGTCGGGCTGAGCGGTGCCGACGAGCGCGCCTTTGAGCGCGGCGGCATCGAGCGCCGGGCGCGCCTGGGCGAGCAGGGCGGCGGCGCCCGCGACGACTGCCGCCGCGGCGCTCGAGCCACTGACCGTCCCGAACGCGGGTGAGCCGTCGGCCCCGCTCCCCGGATGGGATGTCAGTAGCGCGACGCCCGGGGCGGTGACCTCCGGCTTCGGCCCGCCGTCGAACGCGAGACCTCGTGACGAGAAGGCGGCCAGGCGTCCCGCGTCGGGATTGTTGCGGGTCCGAGGCGTGCCGATCTCGACGACGGCCTCCTCCCCGCGCCGGAGCAGGCGCTCCGCGGCCCGCGCTGTGTTCTCCGGAATCGAGACGACAGGAACGCCGATGCGCTCGTCCAGCCCGAGGCTGCCCGCAGGAATTGCCCTGCCGTAGAGGACCGATGCCACAGCACCGGCCCGCGAGGCGCTTGCGGCGGCCACGTCGGGCGCGTCTCCCGCCGGTGTCAGCGCAGCCTTCCCCGCCACGCGGCTGTACCCGCGGCGGTCGAAGAAGTCGCCGATCGTCAGCGACGATGTGCCGGCGCCGAGCACGTCCGGCAGGAGCGCGTCCCGGACGTCAGGCATCGCCAGGTTGAGGCGTAGCGCGTGGCGCGGCTCGATCGCCCCCGCGAGCGGCACCTCGCGGTCGAAGAGGACACGAAGCCCCGAGCGCAGGGTGACGCGGACCTGCTCCACCTCGGCGCGGAGATCGGCCGCACCGACGGTTAGCGCGGCAGGCGCGCCGCCGGGGCCTGAGATGCTGCCGTAGACGGGCCCGGCGGGCCCGTCGTTTCCGGCCGGAGCGACGACGAGGGTGTCCAGGGCGAGCGCGCCCTTGACCGCCCGCGAGGCGGGACTGTCGGCGAACGCGGCATAGGGCTCCGCGAAGCCGAGCAGCACGATCCGCGCGGCGTCGTGCGCATTTCCGTCACCGTCCGGATCGACCGCGCGCTCGAGCCCGGCGATCAGCTGATCCGTGCGGGAGTACACGGCCCAGCGCCCGGACACGTCGCGTTGCCACCCGCCCACCCTGATCGGGAGCACCGTGGAGTTCCTGGCGACCCCGGCCAGTCCGCCGGGCCCGCCCGAGCCCACGATCAGACCGGCGAGCTGCGTCGCGTGGCGCTCGAGCTCCGCCGGCTCGTCCGGCTTCGTCTCGGCGGACGCGAGGTCATCGCGCTCGAGCACGTCGACACCCTCCAGGACGGCCCCGGTCAAGTAGTCATGGCTGTACTGGATGCCGGTGTCGACGAGCGCGACGGTGACCCCGCGCCCACTCGCCCGAGGCAACGACAGCTCGGCGCGGTAGCCGGCTCCGGCCGCGAGCTCCTGGCGCGCCAGCAGAGAGCTCGTGAGGGACGCGGGATAGGCGATCCGCACCGGGTAGACGCCTTCGACTTCGGGAAAGCGCTGGAGCAGGGCGATCGCGCGAGCATCCAACGGCGCCGAGAAGCCGGAGAGGACCCGCGTGTAGCTGAACTCGGGTCGAAGACTGAGCCCCTCGACGCCGAGGCGGGCGATGAGCTGCTGCTGGGCGGCCTGCGCGGCGGCATGCCAGGCTCGATGGTCGGCCTCGCTCGCGCGACCTCCCGCCTGCGCGACGCGCCGCGCGAGCGACGGCGTGCGGAGCACGACGATCATCCGCTGTCCGACCGAGACCTCCGGCCGAGGCCCACCCACGAGTCCGCTCCACGAGGCCCGCGCGACCCTGGTCTCCGAACTGCCCACCTCGGAGGCGACCGCCACGGAGACGACGGCCGCAGCGGCGGCCACGACCGCGAGCAGCGCGAGCTGCGCGACTCGCGTGCTAAGAGGCTTCAACACAACGAGCCTTGTGCCGCCGGACATCATGTTGAAGCCTCTATGCGAAGGCGTCCAACGCAAGGTACCGAGGATACGGAATGGGCTCGGCGTACCTCGCGGCCGAGGCGATCATGGCTGCGTTGTCGGTGCAGAGCTCGAGCGGCGCGGCCGTAGCCTCAGGCAACGAGGCCCGGAGCTCCGAATTCGCGGCGACGCCGCCAACGATGGCGATCCGCTTAGCGCCGAGCTCCGCGGCCGCGGCACGCGTCCGCTCGACGAGGGCCCGCACGATCGCACGCTGGTACGCCGCGGCGAGATCCGCCCTGCGCGGCTCGGCCTCGTCGCCGAGCTCCTTGACCGTGTAGAACAGTGCCGTCTTGAGGCCCGAGAAGGAGAAGTCGAATCCCGGAACCCGGGCGACCGGGAACGAGAACGCGTCGGGGTCTCCCTCGCGCGCCAGCCGATCGATCTCGGATCCGCCCGGGTACCCCAACCCGAGCAACCTCGCGCCCTTGTCGAACGCCTCCCCGGCGGCGTCGTCGAGCGTCGTCCCGACGACCTCGAACGTCCCAGGGTCGCGGACGTCGAGCAGAAGCGTGTGGCCGCCGCTTGCGAGCAGGCAGAGGAAGGGCGTCCGCAAAGGGTCGGGCCCCGTGAAGAGGGAGGCAACATGGCCGTGGAGATGATTGACCGGAACGAGCGGCAGACGCCGGGACCACGCGAGCGCCTTCGCCGCGGAGACGCCGATCAGGAGCGCGCCGACGAGGCCCGGGCCCTGGGTGACACCGACGGCCTCGACGTCACCGAGCTCGGCGTCGGCCTCGTCGAGGGCACGGCGCAGCGCAGGCACGATCAGCTCGAGGTGGTGGCGCGATGCCACCTCGGGGACGACGCCGCCGTACGGCGCGTGCAGCTCGGCCTGGGAAGAAACGATGTTCGCGAGAATCCGGCCGTCCCGCGTCACGAGCGCCGCGGCCGTCTCGTCACAGGAGGTCTCGATGCCGAGAATCACGCCGAAGCGCGTTCCCGCACAGGGTCCTTCCACATGATCAGGGCGTCTTCGCGGTTGTCGGTGTAATAGCCGCGCCGGACGCCTCGCGCGACGAACCCGTGCCGCTCGTAGAGCCGGATCGCGGCGGCGTTCGACACCCGAACCTCGAGCGTGTACCCAAGGCGATCGTCGCCGGCGGTCAGCTCGAAGAGACGGTTCAGCAGCAGCGTTGCGACGCCCTGCCCGCGGTAGTCGTCGTGGACGGCGACGTTCATCACGTGCCAGGCGTCGGAATAGCGAGAGATGATCAGGTAGGCGACGAGCGTCTCCTCGGCGTCGGCGTCGAATGCGCCCAGGCAGATCGAGGACGTCTTCGCGAGCTCGCCGGCGAACATCGACCTCGACCACGGTGTCGGGTATGCATGCCGCTCGATCCGCTCGATTGCGGCGAGGTCGGCGAGTGTGAGTTGGCGGATCTCGATGGTCACGTTCGTGTGCGGTCGACGTCCGGAACTCGAAGGTACATGGGCTGCACCAGCTCGGGAAGGCCGAATTCGGTCGCGAGCTGAGCGTGAAAGCGTGCTCGCGGAAGGTGGAGCTCGCTGTCGTCGGGCGGGACCGACCCGCCGGCGGCCTCGATCACGTCCCGGTAGCGTACGGCGCCGTCGCCGACATAGGCACGCCCGTTCTCGATCCGGAGCTCCACGGGTGCGGAGACCACAGGCTCGCCGTCGAGCAGCGCGAACACCTCGCGGCGGCGGGCGTCGATCACGGGAACCGCGCCGGGTGCCCCGGCCGCGAGTGCGTCGAGGGTCGAGACGCCGGCCAGCGGCAGGTCGAAGGAGAACGCAAGCGCACGGGCGGTCGCCAGACCCATCCGGAGCCCGGTGAAGCTGCCGGGCCCGATCCCGACGACGATCCCCTCAAGCTGCGAGTCGCGGACACCGCCACGGCGGAGGAGCGCATCGACGTCCTCGAGCACCGAAACCGGTCGAGAGGCGAGCTCCCCGAGCACCTCGCCGTCCCAGACGAGGGCGCTGGTGGCAACGTCGGTGGCTGTGTCGAAGGCGACGATCAGCATTTGGTGACCTCGATGCGGCGCTGCCCCTCGCCGGCGTGCTCGAGCGAGACGGAAAAACGCGGCGGCGGCAGGACGTCCTTGCCGGCTTCAGGCCACTCGACGAAGCAGACGGCGCCGTCGAAGTAGGGCTCGAGGTCGCCCCACTCTGCCGCCGAGACCCCCGCGAACCGGTAGAGGTCGAGGTGCGAGACGTCGACCCGGCCCCGATAGCGGTGGCCGATCGTGAAGGTCGGGCTCGTGATCGGGTCGTCGACGCCGAGCGCGCGGCAGGCTCCGCGGACGAGCGTGGTCTTCCCGGTGCCGAGCTCCCCGGAGACGGTTACGACGTCGCCTGGCGCCAGCTCGGCTGCGATCCGCGCGCCCACGACTTCCGTCTCCTCCGGAGAGGCCGACTCGACATGCATGGCGCAGAGGCTAGAAGAGGCCGAGCTGGACGGCGGGCTCGGCGCTGAGCGCCGGAGCGGCCTCGTACTCGGGTACGTCGGCCGCGCGGCCCATCAGCTCGGGGATCCGTGCAAAGTCCTCCTGGAGCACCTCGAGCATCTTCGGGGTGTAGAGGGCGGCCGCCGGATGGTAGAGCGGGTACAGAAGGACGCTCGAGCCCCCGACCGTCGTCTCCTGCTCGACGCCGTGCACACGCGTGATCCCGGTCGGCTTTCCGGACAGGAGCTTCGTCGCGAAGTTGCCGAGTGTTGCGACCACCTTGGGCTCGATCAGCTCGATCTGCCGGAAGAGGTGCGGCTCGCAGGACTCGATCTCGTCGGGCTGGGGGTCGCGGTTGCCGGGCGGCCGGCATTTGAGCACGTTCGCGATGTAGACATGCGAGCGGTCGAGGCCGATCCCCGCGAGCAGCTTGTCGAGCAGCTTTCCTGCCTGGCCGACGAAGGGCAGCCCCTGCTTGTCCTCGTGGAATCCGGGCGCCTCGCCGACGAACATCAGGTCTGCGTGCGGGTTCCCGACGCCGAAGACGACCTGGGTGCGGGTCTGCGCGAGCCGGCAGCGGGTGCAGGCCGAGACCTGTTCGCCGAGAGCGTGGAGCGTGTCCACGCGGGCGAGTCTAGGCAGCGCGCCGGACAGGTCTAGTGCCCCGGCCGGTAATGCCGCCGAGTTTCTGGGTCGCGAGCACCAAGCCAGAGTTCGCACTCCAACGAGCCAAGGTCTGTCGACCTTGGTGAGGCGGAGGGTGGGCTCTGGCGCCGCGTGATCGCGGGCCAGAAGCCGGCATGCATTGCTGGGCGGGGCACTTAGCCGCAGCCGCACGAGCCGCCGCAGCATCCGCCGCTGCGGGGAGCCGGCCCGGTGTCGAAGCTCGACTGCGTGCTCGAACCGTGTGCCGAGAAGACCGAGAGCTGCTTGCGGATGTTCGCGGCGCCGCACTCGGGGCAGTCGGGCTGGTGGCCGTTCCGCACGAGCTCCTCGAAGTGCGACTCGCATTGCATGCAGACGTACTCGTAGATCGGCATCGAAGCAGAGTGTAATCACGCCGCGGAACGGGACCTGGCCTATTCCGCCGGCGAGAAGGTGGCGGGGGCAGGCCTGCGGCCAGCCTGACCCCCGCCCTGACGCCGCGGTCTTAGCGCCCGATCACGATGACGGCGTGCTCGGACTTCAGGTACTCGAGCCTGAACTCGCCGGCAATCCGGTGGCAGTGCATCTTCACGTTAGTCCCGACGGAACTTCGACAGATCGGTACCCGCGGGGACCGAGCAGGAGACGACCGCGCCGTCGCCGGCGGTGACCGACACGGACGTCTCGGTGGTCGCGCTTACGGCTCCGTAGACGTACACCTCGTATCGACGCAAAATTCCCCGCTCTTGGGGAACTTCACCCTTCCCAGCTACCCCGCCCAGGGCTACACTCCCCGCGCCCGGTATCCGGAGACGGAACTGGAGCGCGTGATGATCGGAAGCGTCAACGTGATCGGCAGCGGCCGCGTCGGCTCGGCCGTCGCGGCGCGCCTCGCGGAGCGCGGAATCGAGCCGCGCGAGGACGCCGACGTCTTCCTGCTCTGTATCCCGGACGCGGCGATTCGGGACGTGGCCCGGGGTCTGACCCCGGGACAGGGCTCCTGGGTCGCGCACACGAGCGGCGCCACGCCGCTCGAGGCGCTCGATCCGCACGAGCAACGTTTCGGCCTCCACCCGCTTCAGAGCTTCACCCGCGCGCGCGGCGCGGAGCAGCTCGACGGCGCCTACGCCGCGATCACGTCCGAGAACGACGAGGCGCGCGAGGTGGGCTTCGAGCTCGCGCAACTTCTCGGGCTCGAGCCGTTCGACCTCGCTGAGGAGGACCGCGCCCTCTACCACGCGGGAGCGGTGATCGCGGCCAGCTACCTCGCGACGCTGCATCGCGTCGCGGCCGAGATCTTCGAAGAGGTCGGCGTGCCCGTGGAGGGTCTGCGCCCGCTCATGCAGGGGGTGGTCGACAACGACTTCGAGCTCACGGGTCCCATCCCGCGCGGCGATTGGGCGACGGTCGACCGTCACCTCGAAGTGATCCACGAGCGGACGCCGAAGCTCGAACCGCTCTACCGCGTCCTCGCGGACGCGACAGCGTCGTGATCGTCGCTCGACCCGTCAGCGAGCTCGAGGAGGCAAGAAGCCGCTTCGACGGTAGGTCCGTCGGCCTCGTTCCGACAATGGGCGCCTTCCACGAGGGCCACCTGTCGCTCTTCCGCGCCGCGCGCGGGGAATGCGATGCCGTGGTGGTCAGCCTGTTCGTCAACCCGGCGCAGTTCGCCGAGGGCGCTGACCTCGAGCGGTACCCGCGAGACGAGCAGCGCGACGCCGCGCTCGCCGAAGAGCACGGCGTCGACGTGCTCTTCGTCCCGGGCTCGGAGGAGATCTACCCGCCCGGCTTCCAGACCTGGGTCGAGGTCGAGCAGCTCGGCCGCGTGCTCGAGGGCGAGTTTCGGCCGGGGCACTTCCGCGGCGTCGCGACGGTCTGCCTCAAGCTGTTCAACCTCGTTCGGCCCGCGCGTGCCTACTTCGGACAGAAGGACGCGCAGCAGGCAGCGGTGATCCGCCGAATGATTCAGGACCTCGCGGTCCCCGTCGAGCTCCGCGTCCTCCCGACTGTCCGCGACGACGACGGGCTTGCGTTCTCATCGCGAAACGCTCTCCTCTCGCCGGACGAGCGCGAGCGCGCCCTCGCCCTCCCCCGTGCGCTCGCGACCCGCGACCCCGAGAAGGCGCGCGAGCTTCTTGACGGCCTCGAGGTCGACTACGTCGAGGTCGCCGACTTCGAGCCCCAGGTTCTGGCCGCCGCTGTGCGCGTCGGCTCCACCCGTCTGATCGACAACGTCATTCTGGAAGTCCCGTGCCAGGCTTCAGCCTGGCTTGGGCGAACTCGGAAAAAAGGAGAAAGAACATGAGCATCCCCGCCGGCAAGTTGGCACTGCCCGAGCTCGCGGCGATGAAGCGGCGAGGCGAGAAGATCGTGATGGTCACGGCGTACGACGCGCCCGGAGCGCGGTTCGCCGAGGACGCCGGCGTCGACGTGATCCTGGTCGGCGACACGGCCGCGATGGTCGTGCTCGGCCACGAGGGGACGACGGTCCCGGTGACGATGGACGAGATGCTCTTCCTGACGCGGACGGTCGCCCGTGCTGCGCGGCGACCGCTCGTCATCGGTGACATGCCCTTCGGGTCGTTCCAGGTCTCCGACGAGAAGGCGGTCGAGAACGCGATCCGCTTCGTCAAGGAGGCCGGGGCGGAGGCGGTCAAGCTGGAGGGCGCCGGGCCCTCGGTCTCCCGCGTGCGCTCGATCGTCGAGGCGGGCATCCCGGTGATGGGCCACGTCGGCCTGACGCCGCAATCGGCCACGATGCTCGGCGGGTTCAAGACGCAGGGCAAGACCGCCGAGGCTGCGCGGCTGCTCGTGGACGGCGCCCTCGCGCTCGAGGACGCCGGAGCGTTCGCGGTCGTCCTGGAAGCCGTTCCCAGCCCTGTCGCGGCAGAGATGACCGCCCGGCTGACGGTCCCGACGATCGGGATCGGAGCGGGCCGAGACTGCGACGGTCAGGTTCTCGTCTACCACGACCTGCTCGGCCTGACGGAAGGTCATCTCCCCCGCTTCGTCAAGCGCTACGCGAACCTCTCACGGGAGATCCGCGACGCGCTCGAGCACTACGCAGAGGACGTCCGGGCCGGGAGGTTCCCCGGGGACGAGCACATCTACGAGATGCCGGCGGAAGAACTCGCGCTATTCGCTCACGCTCCGAAGGAGCGCGAGCACGCTGAGAAGGCCGACGCCTAGCGCGCCGAGCCAGACCAGCGCCAGGACGACGGCGCTTCCCGCGCGAGCCAGGCTCCACCCGTAGACCTCCCGCAGCCCGAGCAGGAGGAGCACGAGGCTCCAGGCCGCCAGCCCGAGCAGCAGCGGCGGCCAGATCAGCCAAAGCGCAATCGCGAAGACGAGCGGCGCGAAGGAGAACGCGAGCACGTGCCGAGCCCGGTGCGGCTCGCCGCTTCCACCGAGCCGCCGGACGACGAACGCGAGCGCCCCGCCGACGACCCAGTAGAGAACGAACCCGAGCGTGAGCCCGGTGAGGAAGATCCAGACGAGCGAGTCGAGGGCGTCCAGGTCGCGCAGCTCGTCCCCGCCGGCTCCCAGCGCAGCCGCGACTCCCGCGGCGAACGCCAGCCCGGCGATGACGTCGCCGCGTTCGACGGCCTCGTCCGGCGAGTCGTTCCGAAGGCGCGTGAACATCCCCACACGGGGATTAAAGAGGCCCGCGATCGCCCGGTTGGTCGAGGCGAGCCGGTGCGTGAGCTCCAGCTCCGCCCTCAGATGGTCGGTGATCTCGTCGAAGACAGCCCGCGGGCCACGACCGTGATCCCCTCCCTGAGGGTGCCGGGAAGCACCGGCCCAAGCGCGCGATAGGCGCGGTTCTTCCGCGAGCCGTGGTTGAAGTAGTTGGCCGTGACGACGCGTTCGACCTCCAGTCCCGCGGCCTCCACAGCGTCGCGCACCTCGCCGACGGTGTACTCGTGGAAGTGTCCCGGGTTGCCCGGTTCGTCGCGGATCGGCTCGTAGGGATTCCGACCCAGCAGCATCCGGAGCCGCTTCGGGAGGGCGGTCGCGTTCGGCGTCTGGAGGACGAGGCGGCCGTTCGCTGCGAGGCCATCCCCGAGGAAGCGGAGGACGGGCACCGGGGAGATGTGGAGATGCTCGATCACCTCGGAGCAGATGACGACGTCGTGGAGCTCGAGCTCGGGGTAGTCCGGATCGTTCAGATCGTGCTGGACGTGCCGCTCGTCTCCCACTCTCGGGAAGCGGTGGTCCTCCCAACCGAGCGTGTCGACCCTGGCGTCTGGCAGCGCCTCGCGGAGCAACACGCTCTCGTAGCTCGGGCCGACCACGAGGATCGTGTCGGGTGCGAGGGCAGCGACGAGCTCGAGCAGGAGCGCATAGCGCCGCGAGTGCGTACGCAGGTAGACGTCTTCGTCAGGCAGCGGCGGCGGCAAACGCTGGGAGCACTTCGCGCAAGAACTGGCCCGTGTAGGACTCGTCGACGGCCGCGACCTGCTCTGGCGTCCCTGTCGCGATCACCTCGCCGCCCGCCTCGCCGCCTTCGGGCCCGAGGTCGACGATCCAGTCGGCCTGCTTGATCACGTCGAGGTTGTGCTCGATCACGACCACCGTGTTGCCGTTGTCCACGAGCCGCTGGAGCACCTCTAGCAGCTTCTCGATGTCGGCGAAGTGGAGACCGGTTGTCGGCTCGTCGAGGATGTAGAGGGTGCGTCCGGTCGCGATCTTCGAGAGCTCGGAGGCGAGCTTGACCCGCTGCGCCTCGCCGCCCGAGAGCGTCGTCGCCGGCTGCCCGAGCTTGATGTAGTCGAGCCCCACGTCGTGGAGCGTCTGCAGCCGGCGCCGGAGCTTCGGGATCTTGGCGAAGAACTGCAGGGCCTCCTCGACCGACATCTCGAGCACGTCCGCGATCGACTTGCCCTTAAAGCGGACTTCGAGCGTCTCGCGGTTGTAGCGCCGCCCGCCGCACGTCTCGCACGGCACGTACACGTCGGGCAGGAAGTGCATCTCGATCTTGATCGTCCCGTCGCCCTTGCACGTCTCGCAGCGGCCGCCGCGGACGTTGAACGAGAACCGGCCGGGCTTGTAGCCGCGCACCTTCGCCTCCGGCGTCAGCGAATAGAGCTCGCGGATGTGGTCGAAGAGCTTCGTGTAGGTGGCCGGGTTCGAGCGCGGCGTGCGGCCGATCGGCGATTGGTCGATGTCGATCACCTTGTCGAAGCACTCGATACCCTCGCAGCCGAGGTGCTCGCCGGGCTTGATGCGGAAGCGGTGGAGCTTGTTCGCGAGCGCCTTGTAGACCGTTTCGTTCACGAGCGTCGACTTCCCGGAGCCGGAGACACCGGTGACTGCGATGAACTTGCCGACCGGGAACTCGACGTCGATTCCCTTCAGGTTGTGCTGGGAGGCGCCCCGCACCCAGAACGAGCCCAGATCCTCGGCGCGGCGCTCTGGAACCGCGATCTCGCGCCCGCCGGAGAGAAACTGGCCCGTGACGGACTCCGCGGAGCGCTCGATCTTCCTCGCGGTGCCTTCCGCGACCACGTGGCCCCCGTGCTCGCCGGCGCCGGGCCCCATGTCCACGATCCAGTCGGCCGAGCGCATCATCTGCTCGTCGTGCTCGACCACGAGCACGGTGTTTCCGAGGTCGCGCAGCCGCTCGAGCGTCGCGATCAGCTTCGCGTTGTCCCGCTGGTGGAGGCCGATCGAGGGCTCGTCGAGGATGTAGAGGACGCCGACGAGCTGTGACCCGATCTGGGTGGCGAGCCGCAGGCGCTGTGCCTCGCCGCCGGAGAGCGTCGCGGCGGCCCGGTCGAGCTGCAGGTAGCCGACACCCACGTTGTCGAGGAATGTCAGCCGCTCCCGGATCTCCTTGACGATCCGCGCGCCGATCAGCTTCTCCGTCTGCGTCAGCTCGAGCTCCTCGAGGAACTCGAGCGCGCGGGTGACGGACATCCGCGTGAACTCGTGGATGTTCTTCCCGCCGACGGTGACCGCGAGCACCTCCGGCTTGAGGCGCGCGCCGTTGCACTCCGGGCACGGCCTGAAGCTCATGTACTCCTCGATCCGCTCGCGCATCGACGACGAGTCCGTGTCGCGGTAGCGGCGCTGCAGGTTCGAGACGAGCCCCTCGAAGGCGAGCATGTACGAGCGTTTCCGCCCCATCCGGTTCCGGTAGCTGACGTAGACGTGCTCGCCCTTGGTGCCGTGGAGGAACAAGTCCTGCTGCTCCTCGGTCAGGTCCTGCCACGGCGTGTCGAGGTCGATCTCCCATTTGTCCGCCACGGCCTGGATGACCGCCTCGTACCAGTTGCCCTGGAGCGGGACGAGCGCCTCGGCGAGCGGGAGCGTCGGGTCGGGGACGAGCAGGTCCGGGTCGATCTCCTGCTGCGCGCCGAGCCCCGTGCACCGTGGGCAGGCGCCGTGCGGCGAGTTGAAGGAGAAGATGCGCGGCTGGAGCTCCGGAAGCGAGACGCCGTGCTCGGGGCATGCGAAGCGCTCCGAGAAGGTCAACTGCTTGTCCTCGTCGAGGAGGTCGATCACGACGAGGCCCTCGGCGAGATTGACCGCGGTCTCGACCGACTGGAAGAGCCGCGTCCGGAGATCCGGCTTCATCCGCAGCCGGTCGACGACCACCTCGATCGTGTGCTTGAACTTCTTGTCGAGGACGATCTCCTCTTCGAGGAGCCGCTGCTCGCCGTCGACCTTCACGCGCGTAAACCCGTCCTGGCGGAGCTCGTCGAGCAGGTCCCTGTACTCGCCCTTGCGATCGCGGACGACGGGCGCGTTGACCGTGAACTTCGTCCCTTCCGGGAGCTGGAGGATCTGGTCGACGATCGCCTCGATCGACTGGCCGGCGATCGGCCGTCCGCACACCGGACAGTGTGGGCGGCCGACTCGGGCGTAGAGCAGACGGAGGTAGTCGTAGATCACGGTAACGGTGCCGACCGTCGAGCGGGGGTTCCGCGAGGTCGTTTTCTGGTCGATCGAGATCGCCGGGCTGAGGCCGTCGATCGAGTCGACGTCCGGCTTCTCCATCATCTGGAGGAACTGTCTGGCGTACGCGGAGAGCGACTCGACGTACCGCCGCTGCCCCTCGGCATAGATGGTGTCGAAGGCAAGGCTCGACTTTCCGGACCCGGAAAGCCCGGTGATGGTGATCAGGCGGTTCCGCGGCAGCCGGACGGTGATGTCCTTGAGGTTGTGCTCTCGGGCGCCGTGAACGACGAGTTCGTCCTGCGGCATAACAGGCTAGTTTAGCCGCCGCTCAGGCTACGAACAAGTGTTCGGTTCAGCTCAGCAGGCCGGTCGCTCAGCGGCGAGCGTGAAGTTGTCGAAGGCGACGCGGACGAGCTTGTCGGCGAACCAGGCCTCCGTCGAGGAGGCCTTGAGGAGAATTTTCGGAGCGCCGCCGGTGAAGAAGCTGCCTAGTCGCTTCCAGCCTCGGCCCGTGAGGTAGTAGGTCGACGCGTACCAGTCCTCGCGGAGGATCCGGATCGTCCCGCGCATGTGGGTGGTCGGGCGCGCCGTGCCCGTACCCCGTGTAAACCACGTGCCGTAGTTCTCGCCCCCGCTGTGACTCTGCCGGGCGATGTCCACAGCCGTTCGCTCCCAGACGGCCGCAAGGTGCACGGTGACACCGTTCTCCGCCGGCCAGTCCAGCAGTTCGTAGTCGACGCGGACGTCGAAATCACCCGGGAGCGTGCACTCGAGGAGCACTTGGCCGGCAAACTCCGGCGGTGCGCCGGTGGCTTCGGGGCGTAGCTCGATCTCGAGTCGCCCGTTCGCCTGGCCCACCGACGCTCCCGACCCGACCAGCGCCTGTTGCCACACGTCCCGGTCGAGCGCGCCGCCGTCGAAGTTGTCGGCGATTCGCGTCGGGGCGACGGCCGGCACGGGCTGTGAAGGCGGCTTGGGCTTCGGCTTGGCCTTCTCCTTCGGAGCAGGCGGCGGTGACGGTGGGCGTGGAGGCGGAGGCGGAGGCGGAGGCGGAGGCGGAGGCGGAGGCGGAGGCGGAGGCGGAGGCGGAGGCGGAGGCGGAGGCGGCGGCGGAGCGATCGGCGGCGGCGGTGCCGGACCCGGCGCC
>JBOHAU010000225.1:0-1505 GCA_050698015.1 Gaiellaceae bacterium | reverse complement strand
CGAACGCGCTGCTTCGCCTCTCCCGCAACGGGACGCTGATCTTCGGCGCGGCCGCAGGAGGCATCCTCGTCGCCACGATCGGGTCGGGCTGGTCGCTCGCATTCGACGCGGCCACCTACTTCGCCGGCGCGGCGCTCCTCCTCGCGCTCCGGATCCCACGCGACCTGACGGTGCCCGATCGCGACTTCTTTCGCGAGCTGCGGGAAGGTTGGGATGCGTTCCGCTCGCGGTCGTGGCTCTGGGGCATCGTCGTCCAGTTCGCCTTCGTCAACGCGGCGATCGTCGGCGTCTGGTCGGTCCTCGGACCCATCGTTGCCCAGGACGAGCTCGGCGGAGCGGCCGCCTGGGGCTTCATCGTCGCGGCGCAAGCGGCGGGCTTCGTGTTCGGCGGCGTCGTCACCCTGCGCTACCGCCCCTCGCGGATGCTCCTCGTCGCGACGCTGGCGATCTTCCCGACCGCGCTGCCGATCCTGCTGCTCGTCCCGCCTGCACCGGTCGTTGTCATCGCTGCTGCCGCGTTCGTGTCAGGAGTGGGGGTGGAGCTCTTCGGCGTGCTCTGGGACGTCACGATGCAGCAGGAGATCTCTTCGGAGCAGCTCTCGCGGGTCTACTCCTACGACGCCCTGGGGTCCTACGTCGTCATCCCGCTCGGCGCAGCGGTCGCCGGACCGGTCGCGGACACCATCGGCACCTCCGAGACGCTCGTTGCATCGGCGCTTGTGATCGTCGCGGCGACTGCGCTCGTGTTGTTGGTCGACGAGGTCCGTAGCCTGCGGCGCAGGGCTGTGGAGCCCGCGTCCGCCTAGCTCAACGCTTCTTGTTGATGACCTTCATCCGCTGACGCTGGGACTTCGAGAACGCGGCCCACTTCTTCCGCTCCTCCGACCGCAGCCGCGGATCGAGCTTGCGCTCGAGGTGCGCCAGCTCGCGCTGGAGCTTGAGGTAGCTCTCCCACCGGTCGGCGGGCAGCGTGCCGTCGGAGAGCGCTGCGCGGACGGCGCAGCCCGGCTCGGTGTCGTGCGCGCAGTCCGAGAACTTGCACTCGGTCACCAGCTCGGCGATGTCGGCGAACGCCTTGTCGAGGCCGCCGTCGGACTCCCAGAGCTGGAGCTCGCGCAGCCCGGGCGTGTCGATGAGGACGCCGCCCTCGGGCAGGACGAGTAGCTCGCGGTGAGACGTGGTGTGGCGGCCGCGGCCGTCCGATCGGACTTCGCCGGTCTCGAGCCGCGCGTCGCCCAGTAGCGCGTTGATCAGCGTGGACTTCCCGACGCCGGATGAGCCCAGCAACACGCCGGTCTTCGCTCCTGCGAGATAGGGGAGGAGCACGTCGACGCCTTCTGCGGCCACCGCGGTGGCTACGTGGACGGGCACGCCGAAGGCAACGGACTCGGTCTCCGCGACCGCGCCGTCGAGGTCGGTCGCGAGGTCGGCCTTGTTGAGGACGATGACCGGCGTCGCGCCGCCTTCCCAGGCGGTGGTCAGGTAGCGCTCGAGCCGGCGGATGC
>JBOHAU010000224.1:0-28907 GCA_050698015.1 Gaiellaceae bacterium | reverse complement strand
GCGTTCAAGAACGGCTACACGGTCGAGACCGTCGCCGAGGCCGCCGTCGGCGGCATCAGCGCGGCGATCGGGGCGATCTTCATCCTGCTCGCGGTCGGTGCGCTGATCGGCACCTGGAACATGGCCGGGACGATCCCGACCGTCGTCGACTACGGGATCAGGCTCCTGAGCCCGAACATCTTCTACTTCGCGACGGCGGCGATCTGCGCAATCGTGGGGCTCGTCACCGGCAGCTCGTGGACGACGGCGGGAACGCTCGGCGTCGCCTTCGTCGGGATGGCGACGGTGATGGGGCTCTCGGAAGCAGCGGCGGCGGGAGCGGTCATCTGCGGCGCGTACTTCGGCGACAAGATGACGCCTCTCTCCGAGACCACGATTCTCGTGCCGCAGCTCGTCGGCGGCGGGCTCACCGTCTCGCGGCATATCAGGAACATGTTCTGGACGGCAGGTCCGGCTCTCGGCATCAGCCTCGTGATCTTCCTCGTGCTCGGGATCGCCGCGGAGCCGGCCGGCGAAGCAAGCACCGACCAGGCAGTCGCCGCCTTGCGCAGCGCCTTCGACATCTCGATCCTCAACCTGCTGCCGATCGCGGTGCTCGTCTTGTTCACGATCAGAAAGGCGCCGCCGTTCCTGGCCATTCTCGGTTCGGCCCTCTTCGCCGGGATCCTCGCCTGCTTCACGCAGTGGTCACAGGTGAAGGCGTTCGTCGACGAGCCGGAGCTGAGCCCCGTGGCCACGGGAATCAAGGCGATCTACGCGGCGATGGCAAACGGCTTCGTGAGCTCGAGCGGGTTTCCGGCCGTCGACGAGCTGTTCTCCAGAGGCGGGATGGCGAGCCTACTGACGACGATCTGGCTGGTCATGGCGGCACTGGCCTACGGAGCGATTCTCGAGCGCGCCGGCTTCCTCGAGCGGCTCCTGCTCCCGGTCGTTACCCACGCACGCTCACGGGGTCAGCTGATCCTGTCTGTCAACACAAGCGGCGTCGGCCTCAACGTGATCGCCGGCGACCAGTACGTCGCGGACGTCCTGCCGGCTCGCATGTTCCGCGGCGAATTCGAGCGGCGTGGGCTTGCGCCCGAGACGCTGTCGCGCGCCGTCGAGGACTCCGGCACCGTGACTTCGGTCCTCGTCCCCTGGAACACCTGCGGCGCGTACATCTCCGGCGTTCTCGGGGTGTCGACGGCCGCGTACTTCCCCTACTGCTTCTTCAACATCCTCAGCCCGATCCTCGACGTCGTCTACGGGTTCCTCGGGTTCAAGACGCCGACCCTGGCCGAGGTGGAGGAACGGCGCGCGGCCGAGGAGGGCGTCGCAATGGTGGCAAAGGCGTAAAGGAGGTCGAATGAGCGTCGACACGGCGGCCCAGCCCGAACCGGCGAAGAGCCGGTTCACGCTCCCGTCTGCGTACACGATCCTGTTCGCGCTAATCGTCCTGGCAGCGATCGCGACGTGGATCATCCCTGCCGGCACGTACAACCTGGACGCCGACGGGAACCCGCTTCCCGGGACCTACCACGAGGTGGAGCAGAAGCCGTCTCGGATCCTCGTGGACTCTCTCACCGCCCCCATCAACGGCCTCTACGGAATCGAAGACGAGACCGGGAACATCAACTACTACAACGAGGGCACGCTGTTCGGAGCGATCGACGTCGCCCTGTTCATCATTGTCATCGGAGGCTTCCTCGGCGTGACGATGAGGACCGGCGCGATCCAAGCCGGCATCGGCCGTCTGGTCCGGCGCCTCGCGGGCAGGGAGCGCCTGATGATCCCTGTGCTCATGAGCGTCTTCGCGCTCGGGGGCACGTCCTACGGGATGGCCGAGGAGAGCCTCGCCTTCTATGCCTTAGTGATCACTGTGCTGATCTCTGCCGGCTACGACGCGCTCACGGGCGCAGCCGTGGTCCTGCTCGGATGCGGAATCGGAGTTCTCGGATCGACGGTCAACCCGTTCGCGACAGGCATCGCCTCCGGCTTCGCCGGCGTGTCGATCAGCGATGGTCTGATCGGGCGGCTCATCATCCTGATCGCCGGCCTCGCGATCGGGATCTGGTTCGTGCTGCGCTACGCGGACCGCGTCAAGGCCGATCCCTCGAAGTCGGTCGTCTACGACATGAAGACCGACAACGAAGCGCGCTTCCGTGCCGAGTCCGACGATGCAGGGGCAGTACTGACCGGCACGCACAAGGCGGTGCTCGTCCTCTTCGGGCTCGCGTTCGCGGTGATGATGTACGGCGTCATCCCGTGGGAGGACATGGGTATCCCGTTCCCCACCTGGTGGTGGTGGTTCCCGGAGATGACGGCTTCGTTCCTGCTCTTCGCAATCGTGATCGGGCTCGTCGCGCGGATGACCGAGGGCGACCTCACGGGGACCTTCGTCGACGGCGCCCGCGACCTCCTGGGCGTCGCGCTGATCATCGGCATCGCGCGCGGGATCACCGTGATCATGAACAACGGCGAGATCACGGACACGGTCCTGAACTGGGCCGAGCGTGCGCTCGGCGACGTCGGCGAGACGGGGTTCGCGATCGTGATGTTCCTCCTCTTCCTGCCGCTGTCGTTCCTGATCCCGTCGTCGTCCGGCCTCGCGACTGTGGCCATGCCGATCATGGCGCCGCTCGCGCGGTTCGTGGACGTCCCCGAGGAGCTCGTCGTGACCGCGTACCAGAGCGCCTCCGGGTTGATGAACCTGTTCATCCCGACCTCGGCCGTGGTCATGGGCGGCCTCGCGATCGCCCGTGTTCCCTACGACCGCTACTTGCGCTGGGTCTGGCCGCTGCTCGCCGCGCTCGGAGTGCTTTGCGTCATCGTGCTCGGCGTGTCGGCGGCGCTGTCGTGAAAGGAGGATGAGATGCGAGAAGGCGTTCGATGGCTGGTGGTCGTCCTGATCGTGCTCGTCCTGATCGGGCTGATCGCCTATGCCCGCGGTGACGAGCATCACCGCGGCGACGACGTGGGCGCGCTTGGCGTCGCCGTCCCGAGTGAGGTGTCATGAGCGCGGTTGCCGCTGAGACCACGACGAACCAGGCCCGTGACGGGACGATCTGGCACAACCTGACCGCAGATGCGGCGTCCGCAGAGCTCGGCGTCGACCCTCATGTGGGGCTCGACCTCGCGGAGGTCGAGCGACGGCGCGAGCGGTACGGGCTGAACAAGCTGGCGGAGGCGGAGAAGGAGCCGGGCTGGCGCGCGTTCCTGCGCCAGTACCGCGACCTCATGCAACTCGTCCTGGTCGGTGCGGCTGTCGTCAGCATCGTCGCCCTTCAGGAGTTCAGTACGGGGATCGTCATCCTGGGCTTGACGGTACTGAACGCGGTCCTCGGCCTCAATCAGGAGGGCAAGGCGGCCGAGAGCGTCGCCGCGCTTCAGAAGATGCTGGTGATCAAGGCGCACGCGCACCGCGGCGGCGAGGCGATCGACATTCCGGCGGAAGAGCTAGTGCCCGGAGACATCGTCTCCTTCGAGGCGGGCGACAAGATCCCGGCGGACGGCCGCCTCCTCGTGGCCGCGACGCTCGAGATCGAAGAGGCTGCGCTGACCGGAGAGAGCACGCCCGTGGGCAAGTCCGTCGACCCCGTCGAGGGCGACGACGTCCCGCTCGGCGACCGCGTCGACATGGCGTACATGAACTCGACCGTGACGCGCGGCAGAGGCGAGATGGTGGTCACAGCGACCGGAATGGCGACCGAGGTCGGGCAGATCTCGGGAATGCTGAGCCAGGTCCAGCAGGAGAAGACACCGCTGACGCGACAGCTGGATCAGCTGACGGTACTGATCACGATCATGGCGGGGATTGCGCTGGCGGCCGTCGTCGGCATCGGCCTCCTACGCGGCGACGACTTCGACGAGCTCTTCCTCGTCGGGATCAGCCTCGCCGTGGCCGCGATCCCGACGGGGCTTCCGGCCGTCGTCACGACGATGCTCTCGCTCGGCACGCAGGCACTCGCCGCCAAGGGCGCGATCATCAAGCGGCTGCGGTCGGTGGAGACGCTCGGCTCTACCTCGGCGATCTGCTCCGACAAGACCGGCACGCTCACGCTCAACCAAATGACCGCCCGCCAGCTCGTGGTCGCGGGGCGGCGCTACTCGATTGATGGCGAGGGGTATTCGACGACCGGCAAGATCCTGCGCACGGCCGGCGAGACGGACACCTCGCTCGAGCCGTTCCTCCTCCCGATGGCGCTCGCGAACGACGCCTCGGTTCACGACGGCGAGATCGTCGGCGATCCGACCGAGGCCGCGCTCGTCGTCCTGGCTGCGAAGGGCGGGATCGACGTCGACGAGACCCGCCGGACCTACCCCCGCGTCGGCGAGGTGCCGTTCGACTCCGAGTACAAGTTCATGGCGACCTTCCACGAGATGGAGAACGGCGACGGGCGCAAGGTCGTGCGCTGTTTCGTGAAGGGCGCGCCCGACGTCATGCTCGACCGGTCCACGACGATCCGCGACGTCGACGGCTCGTCGCTGCCGGCGGAGGAGGGGCGCGACCGCGTGCTCGCCGAGAACGACCGGATCGCGGGCGAGGGGCTCCGCGTGCTCGCGGTCGCCTCCCGCGACATCGATCCGGCCCAGTTCGACCCTGCCGGCAAGCTGCTCGACCAGGTCCAGGGACTGACCCTGCTCGCTCTCGTGGCGATCGTCGATCCGCCGCGGAAAGAGGCCAGGGACGCGATCGCGCTCTGCAAGGAGTCGGGGATCCAGGTCCGGATGATCACGGGCGACCACGCGACGACGGCGGCCGCCATCGCCGGGCAGCTCGGCATCGAAGGGCGTGCGATGTCAGGCACGGAGTTCGCGGCCTTGAGCGACGAGGAGCTCAACGAGCAGGTCGGCGAGGTCGGCGTCGTGGCGCGCGTCGCACCGGAGGACAAGGTCCGGCTGGTGGACATGCTCAAGCAGAAGGGGAACGTCGTTGCCATGACCGGTGACGGCGTCAACGACGCGCCGGCGCTCAAGCGCGCCGACATCGGCGTCGCGATGGGAATCACGGGCACCGAGGTGACGAAGGAAGCCGGCGACATGATCCTCACCGACGACAACTTCGCCACGATCGTGACTGCCGTCGAAGGCGGACGGGGCATCTACGACAACCTGATGAAGTACGTCCGCGTCCAGATCATCATGCTGGGCGGGTTCATCCTCACCTTCCTCGGCGCGGCGATCTTCGACATCGCCGGAGGCACGCCGCTCACGCCACTGCAGATCCTCTGGGTCAACTTCGCGGTCGACGTGCTGCTGGCGATCGGGCTGGGCTTCGACGCCCCGGCTCCCGGCTTGATGCGCCGGAAGCCACGCGACGCGAGCGCCCCGATCATCGACCGGGCCTTGGGAATCCGGCTCGGCGTCGCGAGCGTGGTCATGGCGGCGCTCACGCTCGGCGTGGTTGCCTGGGCCGAGGCTCGCTACGACAGCCTCGCGATCGCGACGACCATGGGCCTGACGACGCTCTCGCTGATGCACATCATCGCGGCCCTCGAAGCCCGGGAGCCGACGGAGAGCATCTTCACCCGCTACACAATCGCCAACCGGCGCTTCGTGCAGCTGATCGGCGCGGCATCGGTGCTCGTCTTCTTGGTCACCGCGCTGGCGCCGTTGCAGCGGATCTTCGACACGGTTCCGCTGACGAGCGCGCAGTGGGGAATCTGCCTGCTCGGGCCGATCGTGTTCCTCGCGGTTGCCGAGCTCGGCAAGCTCATCGACCGCCAAGCGGCGAAGGACGACCCGGTTGCGGTGCCCGCGGGCGCGTAACACGCGATGACAGCAGCGGCGGGCGTCGCGGTTCCGACCGACCGCATCCTCGAGCACGCCGAGGAGCTGGCGGCGACGCCGGTCGCTCGCTCGGCGCTCGCGTTGGCGTTCGAGGAGAGCGCCGCCTCGTCGGCGGAAGTCCACGTCGAGGGCCGCAACTTCTACCCGCCGATGCTCGCGGACATCGACTCCGCCGCGTCCTCTGTCCATATCAACCAGTTCGGTTTCAGACCGGGCGTCGTGGGCGATGCCTTCGCGGACGCCCTGGTGGCGAAGGCCGCGGAGGGAGTCCCCGTAAGACTCGTCGTCGACAGGAAGGGGAGCGACCCCGAGGGCGGCTCGAGCGCGCTGTACGACGGGCTTGCGGCAGCGGGTGTCGACATCTGCGTCGTTCGGGCGACGAAGCTGCGCGCGCCGGCCGGTCCGCTCGGCACCGACGCCCCTCGGCGGTGGAACCTGACGGCACTCGGCCACATCGACCACCGAAAGTTCGTGATCGTCGACGGCCGCGTCGGGTGGGTGGGCGGCGCCGGCATCGAGGACCACTTCCAGGACGGCCGCTTCCACGATCTGTTCCTCCGTGTCGAAGGCCCCGTCGTCGCACAACTCCAGCTGGTGTTCATCGCCAGCTTCCGGTGGCTCGGAGGCTCGATCCCGCTCGAGGAGCTGGAGCTGCTTTTCCCGGCGCTCGATGTCGGGTCAAATCCCATCCCCGCCGTCGTGCTGCACAACGCGCCGGGCCGCTACCGCCCCATCACCGACGCGATCGCCAAGCTCCTGACCGGCGCGACGAAGACGCTCGACGTCGTCAATCCGTACGTCACCGACCGCGGGATGATCAGGCGCATCGAGCAAGCGGCTCTCCGCGGCGTCCGCGTGCGGCTGTTCGTCCCCGCCAACGCGAACAACTGGGCCTGCGCGGCGGCGCAGCGGTTCCACCATGCGAGCCTGCTCGACGCCGACGTACGGATCCTCGAGTACCCGACGATGCTGCACGCCAAGGCGTTCGTCCGCGACGGCGAAGAGCTCCTGGCCGGAACCTGCAACCTCGAAGCGTGGAGCCTGAAGCGCTTCTTCGAAATCGACCTCCACCTTCGGTCCGATGCAGTTGCGGCGCAGTTCGAGGAGCGATTTGCGGCCCCAGCCGAGACGGCGTCGAGTCCGGGCGTCGCGGTGGACGGAATGAAGGCGCGGGCGAAGGCAACCGCGTTCGCTGCGCTCTCGCCCCTGCTTTGAGCTCGCAGGCCGTTCATCCCGCCGCGCAAGACGAGGCACATGAGGCTTTCGTCACCGCAGCGTCGATCGCATACGGCCTTATGGTTTCGACCATCATCCTGCCCCGCCGTCTCAGCCGGTTGACCCCGAGTGGCTTCCACGCGGCAGCTCGAGGAAGGCCGCTCTCGTGACCACAGCCGAAGCCGCCCCCTCCGCGCGGGCGACCGGAGCGACGCTCGTCCTGCTCACGCTGGCGGCCGGCCAGTTCCTGATGACGCTGGACAGCTCGGTGATGAACGTCTCGATCGCGACGGTCGCGAAGGACGTTGGCACGACGGTCACCGGGATCCAAGGCGCGATCACCGCCTACACACTCGTGATGGCCGCGCTGATGATCACCGGAGCGAAGATCGGCGCGATCATCGGTCGGAAGCGCGCCTTCGCGATCGGCTGCATCATTTACGGGTGCGGGTCGTTCACGACGGCGATCTCGCCGAGCCTGCCCGTGCTCCTCTTCGGGTGGTCGTTTCTCGAAGGCGTCGGCGCGGCGCTGATCCTCCCGGCGATCGTCGCGCTCGTGGCGGGGAACTTCCCGACCGAGCGCCGCCCAGCCGCTTACGGACTCGTAGCCGCCGCGGGGGCGATTGCAGTCGCCGTCGGCCCGCTGATCGGCGGCTTCTTCACGACGTACTTCTCCTGGCGGTGGGTCTTCGCTGGCGAGGTCCTCGTCGTTCTCGTGATCCTCCTCCTCACCCGGCGAATCGCCGACGCACCGGTCGAGGAGCGCCCACGGCTCGACATCGTCGGCACGCTTCTTTCCGCCGCCGGCCTCGGGATGCTCGTGTTCGGCGTGCTCCGCTCCAGCGAGTGGGGTTGGATCCTGGCCAAACCGAGCGGACCGTCCTGGGCGGGCCTCTCGCCCACCATCTGGCTGATCATCGGAGGCGTCTTCGTGATCTGGGTCTTCTCGCGTTGGGAGGTTCGCCGCGTCTCGAGGGGCGAGGAGCCGCTGGTCCGTCCGGGGATGCTGCGCAATCGCCAGCTCAGCGGCGGCTTGCTCATGTTCTTTTTCCAGTATCTCGTCCAGGCCGGTCTCTTCTTCGTCGTGCCACTGTTTCTCTCGGTGTGCCTCGGGCTCTCGGCCCTCGGCACCGGCGCCCGCCTCCTGCCGCTCTCGCTCACGCTGCTAGTCGCCGCGATCGGAATCCCTCGCTTCTTCCCGGACGTCTCTCCGCGGCTCGTCGTCCGGGCCGGCCTCCTCTCGCTGCTCGCCGGCACGCTCCTCCTGCTCGCCGGTCTCGACGCGGACGCAGGCCCCGAAATCGTCTTCGTGCCGATGCTCCTGATCGGGCTCGGGATCGGAGCACTCGCGTCGCAGCTGGGAAGCGTCACCGTGTCAGCCGTGCCCGACGAGGAGAGCCCGGAGGTGGGCGGTGTGCAGAACACGATGACGAACCTAGGCGCCTCGCTGGGAACGGCACTCGCGGGCTCAGTCATGATCGCGGCGGTCGCCTCGGCGTTCGTGACGAACATCCAGGCGAATCCGGCCATCCCTCAACAGGCCAAGTCCCAGGCGCAGGTCGAGCTTGCGGACGGCGTCCCCTTCGTGTCGGATGCCGACCTCGAGGCCGCGCTGGAGGACGTGGGCGCCGAGTCCGGCACGATCGATGCGGCGCTCGACTCCTACAGCGACGCGCGGCTCGACGGGCTCAGTGCCGCGCTGGCGATCCTGGCGGTGCTGACGATCCTTGCGCTCTTCTTTGCGCAGAGGATTCCGACGACACAGCCGGGAGGCGCCAACAAGTAGCAACGTGCCGTCGCACCGTCAGGCTCATCATCCGCACCGGATGATGTGCTGACGCGTTAAGGCGCACATCATCGAGGGGCCGATGTTCCTGCTGCTCGCCCTCCTGCTCCTGATCTTCCTGCCCAATCCGTGGAATCTCGCGGGAGCGCTCGCGAGCACCCTCGTCGGCGCGTTCGAAGTCCTGTACTGGGAGCGCCGGATGAGGAGGCGGCCGGTGCAGACGGGCCACGAGGCGCTCGTCGGCGCCACTGGAGAAGCCGTCGCACGACTGGCGCCGCTCGGGCAGGTTCGCGTCAAGGGTGAGCTCTGGGAAGCCCATTCGTCCACTCCGATCGAACGCGGCGCCCGCGTGCAGGTGGTGGCGATCGAAGACCTCAGGCTCGAGGTCAGGCCGGCGAGCTCTAGCTCGGGTCGCGCGAAAGCAGCCGGGTCCGCCGGGTTAGTCGTCGTCGTACTCGCGCTCGCCGGTTGTGGCGGTGACGATTCGAGCGCATCAGAGGAGTACGCCAACGGTGTCTGCTCGAACCTGAGCACCTGGGTCACGGATGTCCAGGAGACGGTGCAGTCCCTGACCGACGCCGGTCTCGCCACGAGCCGCGAAGACATCCAAGCCGCCTGGGACGAAACGAAGGACGCGACGGAGACGCTGGTGAACGACCTCGAGCAGCTCGGACCGCCGGAAGCCGAGGATGGCGAGCAGGCGAAGAGCGAGCTCGACGAGCTGGGAACCGAGCTGACGCAGCAGCTCGACGCCATCGAGCAGGCGCTGAACTCGGGCGGTGGGGCAGCGGCAATCGCCGCCGAGGTGACCGCTGGGATCTCAGCCGCGGCGAACGCCGTCGAGATGACGTACCAAGACCTTCAAGGACTCGATCCCGCCGGCGAGCTTCAAGAGTCCTTCGAGGACTCCGACGACTGCAACGAGCTCGGCGACCAGCTCGACGAGATCGGGTCTTAGCCGCGAGCCGCGGTGAGGCGGCTCGGTCGTCTCGTGCGGGGCTGGTCCCGCCCTCTCGCGAAGGCGTCGACCCGACCCCAACGTCCCGGGATATCGAGCAGCGCCAACAGCCCGATGCTCTCCGGAAGCGCGGGATCGACGATCAGATTGTCCTCGACGGGCTCGAGACCGAGCATCGTCCGCAGGAGGAGCAGTGGCGCGCCCGTCGACCAGGCCTGAGGGCTACACGCTGTGGGGTATTGCACGGGGTACTTCGTGACCCCGCGCTCGTAGCCGCCGAAGGCCTCCGGCAAGCGTCCGTCGAAGAAGTCGGCGGCGTCGAGGATCCCGGCTGCGATCTTGGCTGCCTCCGCCTTGTAGCCGTAGCGCCGCAGGCCCCACGCGATGAACGAGCAGTCGAAGGGCCAGACGGTGCCGACGTGGTACCCGATCGGGTTGTACCGCCCCTCGCCCTCTGCGAGCGTGCGCACGCCCCAACCGGAGAAGAGTCTCGGGCCCATGAGGTGCTTGACGACTGCCCTCGCCTTCGACTTGTCGACGATGCCGCTCCAGAGCAAGTGGCCGTTGTTCGACGATAGGGAGTCGACGTGCTTCCCTTCCGCGTCGAGCGCTAGGGCGAAGAACTCGCCGTCCTTGACCCAGAAGTCGCGGTTGAAACGTCGCTTCAGATCCCCGGCCTGCTGCTCGAGGGCCTCGGCGAGCGCCGGATCCTTCCAGACAAGCCGGGCCAGGCGGGCGCCGCGCAGCTTCGCGTCGTACGCGTAGCCCTGAAGCTCGCAAGTCGCCCTCGGGAAGTCCGGGAGGCGGCCGTCGTGATACGAGATCGAGTCCCACGAGTCTTTCCAGCACTGGTTCTCCAGGCCCGTCTCCTCGTTGCGGCGTTGGTACCACACGTAGCCGTTCCCCATCAGGTCGGCGTACTCGTCGATCCACCTCAGCGCAGCGCGGGCCTCACCCTCGAGCTCTCGGACCAGTCGCCGGTCGCCGGTCCAGCGCTCGTACTCGTCGAGCAGGACCACATAGAGGGCCGTTGCGTCGGCGCAGCCGTAGTAGGGAGAGTGCGGCCGCTCCTCGAAAGCCGTCAGCTCGCCGTACCGCATTTCGTGGAGGATCCGGCCCGGATCCTCGTCGCGAAAGTCGTCTACTCGGCTGCCCTGCCAGGTGCCGAGCGCACGAAGCGTCGTCGCTGCCAACTCGGGCGTGAACGGCAGAGCCTGGAGACTCGTGAAGATGCTGTCGCGGCCGAACATGGTCATGAACCAGGGAAGGCCGGCGGCGGGCAGGCTCCGTCCTCCGGAGATGGGCGGCGAGAACCGGAGCGCGGCGAGGTCGATCAGGCTCCGACGGTACGTCGCCTTGAGCGAGTCCGAGTCGCTCTCCAGTCGCGGCGCGTCCGCGAGCCAGCGCTCCAGGCTCCGCTCCATGTTCGGCTGAGCCCGTCGCTCGCCTCGCTCGTACTTGGGCCGGACGTACCTTCCGCCCGGCCCGATCGCGGTCACGACGTCGAGATCAGTCGTCCACGAGCCCTGCGGCTCGATGTGAACCGCGAAGGTCAAGCCCCGCTTGTCGAGCTTGGCCGGCGCGGTCGACGAGATCAGCGTCTGGCGCTCGAACGTGTCGCGCTGATAGCCCAGGACCAAGTGCCCGTCGTCGACGCGTGAGAAGTAACGCCCCTTCTTCTCGAGGGCGTCCTTGACCTCGAACAGGTCGGCGAAGTCGCTGGCAGCATCGACCCGAACCTTGAGGTCGACCGGCTGCGCGTCGTGGTTCAGGATCGTCAGCTCCTCGTGGAAGCCGTTGCCGACCGCGCGACGCCGGATCACGGACAGCTTGGCATCGACGTAAACGGTCCCGGTGCCCGGCACGAGGAAGAAGCGCGTCTCGAAGTACTGCAGGTCGTCGACCGAAAGTGGATTCAATCGCTCCCCGTCCACGGTCAGGATCCACGTCGACAGAAAGCGGCTGTCGAACGAGAAGAGACCGGTCGGGTCGGTCAGCGACGCCTCGATGTCCCCGCGCGAGTCGCTGACGACGAAGGTGTTGCCGTCGAGAATCTTGACGAGATCGTCGTTCAGGACCGGCTCCTCGGCGGTCCGGGAAAGAGACGTTGAAAAAGGACCAGCAGCTCTCGGTTGCCCTCGATGTCGATCAGCCCCCGCAGTGCCGCGACAAAAGCATTGACCTCGCCCGTGGCGATGCCGTCAAAGAGCGTCCTGTCCGCTCGAACGACGCAGTCGGCCTTAGCGTTCTTGTGCGAGACATCGATCTCGCCTTTCTGGATCGCCACCAGCCATCGGGCAGTGCGCTTGCCGTTCCTGAGGTCGAAGCGAAGCGTCCCCGTCACCTGCTCCAGTCCAGGCTCGCGGCCGCGCGCCTCGAGCGCCTGGAAGAACTCCGTCGTCGGGTCCAGCTCCATCCCTCCCCTCGTCGCCTCAATCGAACAACTCCGGCGAGGGCCCTGCATCACCCGGACCGCATGAATCACACCGTTCGGATGATGCGTTTGGTCACGTGTCTGGACGAACCTGTCAGGGACCGTGAGTAGCGCCGACGCCACCGTCAGCGAGCGGCTGTCCGATAGGACCTGGCGGATCCTGCCGTTCGGGGATCCGTCACGGCGGCGGCGGCTGTTCAAAGTCGGGGCTTGGTTGGTCGGCGTCATCGTGGTCGTCGCCGTCCTGCAGGCACTCGGCGTCGACGTGCGCGGCTGGCTCAGCAGCGTCTGGGACGCCCTGACGGAGATTTCGGCCCAGTACTTGATCGCCGGCTGGGCCGTGCAGACGGTGCAGACCACGCTGACCGCCGTCGCGTGGTACTTCATCCTGCGGGCCGGTTTCCCGGACGCGCCGATCTCGTACCTTCAGGTGCTCGCCGCCTACGCGGCCGGCGTGGCGCTGAACGGGTTCCTCCCAGCGAACCTCGGCACCGTGGTGATGCTCCTGATGTTCGTCGCGATGATCCCGGGTGCAGGCCTCCCGGGCGTCCTCGGCGGCATGGTCGTCCAGAAGATCTTCTTCACCGTCGCCGGCACGTTCGTCTACCTGTACCTCTTCCTCTCGGTGGCCGGGTCGTTCGAGCTTCAGCTCAACCTCTTCCATGACCATCCGGGCCTCTCGGCCCTGATCCTGGCCGGCGGGGCTTTACTGATCCTCCTGCTCGGCCGCATCTTCTGGCGCAAGCTCGAGGGCCTTTGGAAAGAGGCGAAGCAGGGAGGCGCGATCCTCTCGCGCCCGCGCGACTACATCGTCCAGGTCTTGCTGCCCTCGTTCGGGGCGTGGGTCGCGAAGCTCGGCGTGACCGCGATCTTCCTGGCCGGATACGGGATCCCGGTCACGTTCCACACGATCATGTCGGTGATCGGTGGAAACTCGCTCGCCAACACGGTCTCGGCGACGCCGGGCGGAGTCGGCATCAACCAGGCGGTCAATGCCGCCGCCCTCGAGGATGTCACCGACGCGGCCACCGCGACTGCCTACTCATTAGGTCAGCAGCTGGCGATCACGGCGTTCAACATCGCCTTCGCGACCGCACTCGTCGTCTGGGCGTTCGGGTGGACCGGCGGCAAGCTCCTCGTCCGGCAGTCGTATGACGACGCCAAACTGAAGGTCGCGGACCAGAAGGAGCAGCGGGCAGCGAAGAAGGCGGCGAAGGAGTCCGGCTGATGGCCGGCTACGGCGAAGCCGTGAAGTGGGATCCGGAACGGCCGCGCTTCAAGCCGTGGCGGCTGGCGATCTCGTGGGTCTTCACCGCGACCGCGCTCTGGGTCGCAGCGGCGGTGCTCCCGGGGGTCGACATCGAGGGCGTGTGGGGTGCATTCGTCGTGGCGGTCGTGGTTGCGGTGTTGAACGCGGTGCTGCCGCCGCTCCTTGCTGCGCTCCGACTCCCGTTCATGCTGGCGCTCGGCTTCCTGCTCGTCCTCGCGCTGGATGCGTTCGCGCTGAAGCTCGCGTCCGACGTGCTCGACAACACGTTCACCGTGGACTCGTTCTGGTGGGCGCTGCTGGCGGCTCTGATCGTCTCCGCGGTGAGCGTCGTCCTCGAGGTCCTGTTCGGGACGAATGACGAGGACACGTACTCGCTCCGGGTGGTGCAGCGGATCGCGCGCCGGCAGGGCGGCGGCGCCGAGACGGACGTCCCCGGCATCCTCTTCCTCGAGATCGACGGGCTCGCGCTCCCCGTCCTCCGCCGGGCGATGCGCGACGGCAACGCGCCGACGATGGCCCGCTGGATGGAGGAGGGAACCCATCGGCTGACCGAGTGGGAACCCGACCTCTCGTCCCAGACCGGAGCGAGCCAGGCCGGGATCCTGCTCGGCTCGAACGAGGACATCCCAGCATTCCGCTGGGTCGAGAAGGACACGGGCAGGCTGATGACGTGCTCGGCGCCCGACGACTGCGCGCGCATCGAGCGCGAACGCGCAACGGGCAACGGCCTGCTCGCCGACGGCGGCTCGAGCCGGGGAAACCTCCTCTCCGGCGAGGCCGAGGAGGTGATCCTCACCGTCAGCCGGATCGAGGCGGAGAAGCGCGCAAACCCGGGCTACCGAGCGTTCTTCGCCAACGGGTTCAACGTCACACGCGCGCTCGTCCTCTTCGGCTGGGAGGTGATCCTCGAGTGGGTGGCCGCGCTCCGGGCCAGGCGCCGGGACGTGCGGCCTCGCGGTCACAGGGGCGGGCTCTACCCGTTCATGCGGGCCGCGATGTGCGTCGTCGTCCGCGACCTGATCGTCTACGGCGTCCTCACCGACATGATGCGTGGCCGCCCCGCCGTCTATGCGACGTTCTCGAGCTACGACGAGGTAGCGCACCATTCGGGGCTGGAGCGCGGCGACACACTCGAGGCTCTGCGCAAGCTCGACCAGCAGTTCGGCCGGATCGACCGCGCCCGTCGGTATGCGCCGCGTCCCTACGCGATCGTCGTCCTCTCCGACCATGGTCAGACCCAGGGCGCGACCTTCAAGCAGCGCAACGGCTACGGGCTCGACGACCTCGTGCAGCGCTCCCTCGCGAGCGGCAGGGTCGAGGAGATCGCCGGCGGCGACGAGCAACACGCGATGGTTGGGAATGCCATCGGCGAGGCGACCGGGAAGAAGCCGAAGCGCGCGAAGAAGGACGTCTCAGGCGAGCCCGTCGTCGTCCTCGGCTCCGGGAACCTGGGCCTCGTCTACCTGATGGAGGCGCCCCACCGCCTGACGCTCGAGGACATCCAGGAGCGGCACCCGCAGCTGATTCCGGCTCTTCGCGCGCACCCGCACGTGGGCTGGATCCTCGTCCGCTCGGCGAACGACGGGCCGATCGCCCTCGGCGCCGCCGGAACACACTTCCTCGCGGACGGACGCGTCGAGGGGCGCGACCCGCTCGCGAACTTCTCGCCCTCTGCGCCGGTGCACCTCGCGCGAACGGACTCCTTTCCGCACGTGGCCGACATCATGGTCGGCAGCTTCTACGACCCGAACCTCGAGGAGGGGTGTGCCTTCGAGGAGCTGATCTCCTTCCACGGCGGGCTCGGCGGCCCGCAGACACAGCCGTTCCTACTCTCGCCGACCGACCTCCCGCTGCCGGACCGACCGGTCGTGGGCGCGGAGAGCGTCCACGGCATCCTCACCGGCTGGCGGCAGCTGCTGGAGAACGGCACTCGCCGCTCGGTACCGCGCGAGCTCGAGTCGGTCTAGCTTGGAGCGTTCGGCGCAATGCAGTCTGTGCCGAGCGGTATTACGCCAAACCCCTCCCTAGATCCCGAGTATCTGCTTCTTCTTCGCCTCGAACTCGTCTTCGCTGATGATCCCCTGGTTCTTGAGCTGCGCAAGCTGCTCCAGCTCGGCGGCGTAATCCGGCTCGGCCGGAGCCTGAGCCGCATACGACTGTTCGGCCTCATACGCTTGCTGCTGATCCTGCTCGGCAAAGCGGCGCTGCTGCCGGCGAGCGACGCGGCCGGAAACCGCCGTCGCCGTTCCGGCGAAGACGGCCGTCCTCGCCGCGACGCCGACCAAACCAGGACCTCTTCGACCCAATCCCATTCCTGAACCTCCTCTCTAGGCGTTGGCGAGCGCGGCGTCGCGAGCCGCCTGGACTACGTCGTGCGGGAGCCGGCCGAAGTCGTAGAGCACTCCGCCCGCGTCACGCATCGCCTGCGCGACATTACGTGCCCAGACGTTCTCCCAAACGAGAAGCGCCGCCGACGAGTTCGGCTCGAGCTCTTCCGCCGCCGCCGCCAGGTCTTCGTCGTTGAAGAGGCCCTCGATCTCGACGCCCAGGTTCTCGATCCCCTTGCGGACCTCGGGGTCGATGTCCATCAGCTCGAACGCAGCGGTATCACCTTCCGAGTCCTTGGCGACGAACGCGAGATCGATGATGCGAATCGTCCCGTTCTTGACCAGGTCGGAAAGTGCCGGCGCGATCTCGCCTTTGAACTGGTTGCCCGGGAAAGCAACGATCATGTAGTCGACGGGGCCTAGCTCTGGCGCGCTCATGCCAGTGCCTTCGACTTGATCGCCTCGTATTCGGCCTGCGTAATCGTGCCGGCGTCGAGGAGCTTCTTGGCCCTGTCGATCTCCGCCGCGGCGCCGCCGCCTTCGGCGACGGAGCGAACGTACTCGTCCACCTGCGTCTGCTGCGCCTGCGCCCGCTCGATGTTGCGCTGGGTCATCGAGTCGTTGTTGGCGATCAGGTAGCTGAGCACGCCGATGAACGGCACGAACAGCATGAAGATGAGCCAGGCCGCCTTCTTGCCTCCTCCGATGTCACGGCGGCGGAAGATGTCCGAGGCGATCACGATCAGAAGCCAGAAGTACGCCACCCAGGCGAAGAAGACGAGCATCGTCCACAACACCTCGAGGAAGGGGTAGTCGGCAGCAAGTACGGTCATGCAATACCTCCTAGGTTCGGGCTTCGAGCGTTGCGAGGCCGGCGAGCATCTTCATCATACGATCCGGGTGATTCGCCCGCCCTGAAGGCCGTGCTTGCGGCGCGCTAGGAGCCTGCGAAGACCACGACCGTGATCGTCGCCGCGCCGAGCAGGATGCCCGCGATCGTCAGCGCAGCCGTCGTCGTCGCGTCGAACGGCGCCCACTCACCACGCCTCACGGCGGCCTCGACCGCCGGCCTACCCGGACGGCGTCATCCCGATGGAGTGATTTCGGAGTGGTGAACCGCCGCATCGTTCGCGGCGAAGGGGGACAATCCACGCATGCTCGCTAGCAAATCCACTCTCGCCGCACTCCTGCTGTTCGGCGGCCTCGCACTCAGCGCGCTCCTGCTCGCCGCGGACCTCAAGTTCCTCGGCGTGATGGTCGGGGTGATCGCGGTCCCCGCAGCCTTCACGGCTTTGAGCTCGAGCAAAGGGGAGAAGTACTACTGATCGAGGCGTTCCTCTGGGGCGCGTTCGCAAGCTCGTCACTGCTCGTCGGCGGCCTCCTCGCGCTTCGGTTCAGCCTCGGAGAGCGCGTCATCGGCCTCGTCCTGGCGTTCGGCGCCGGCGTCCTGATCAGCGCCGTCGCCTACGAGCTCTTCCTCGAAGCTTCCGAAACCGCCCAGAACCGGCAGTGGGTCGGCCTCGGTCTCTTCGCAGGCGCCTTCACGTTCTTCCTCGGCGACACCCTGATCGACCGGATGGGCGGTGAGGGCCGCAAGAGCATGGAGGGGTACCAGGCCAGTGGCGTGGCGCTCGCGATCGTGCTCGGGATCGTCCTCGACGGCATCCCGGAGTCGTTCGTCGTGGGTATCGACCTGCTCTCCGGTGAGGGCGTGAGCGCGGCGTTCGTGGCCGCGGTGTTTCTCTCCAACCTGCCCGAATCGGCTGCAGCATCGTCCGGTCTCGCGAAGGCCGGCTGGCAACCGAACCGGATCTACGGCCTCTGGGCCGGCGTGACCGTGGTCGCGGGAGCGGCGGCGGCGCTCGGCAACAGCGCCCTCGGCGGCGCGTCAGCCGACTCGATCGCGTTCGTGCTCGCTTTCGCGGCCGGCGCGATCCTGACGATGCTGGCCGACACGATGATGCCGGAGGCCTTCGAGAAGGGGGGCAAGGCGGCGGGGCTGCTCACGACGCTCGGCTTCGCCGCAGCCGTGGTGATCTCGGCGCTGGAGTAACGCTACGCCGGGCGCGGCCGAAAGCGCCGCGCGAGGTTCCGTACCTCGAACGCGACCACGCACTGCCAGACACCGGTCACAATCGCCCACACGCCGGTCAGCGTCACGACGACTGCGATCGTCAACCCGGGTCGGCGCAGCGCCCAGATACCGATCGGGAGCTCGATCAGTCCCAGTGCGAGCGAGAGCCACCAGTGGGGGACGTGGCGATTCGCGAAGGCGCCGACGACGTGGAGGACTCCGCTCGAGACCACGAAGATCCCGACGAAGACCCCGAGCGTGTACAAGCCCTTGTCCGGCCAGACGAGCAATGCGAGCCCGGCCCCGGCAGCGAGCAGGCCCGCGACGACGTTCGTCGTGCGGTCGCCGCCGTCCAGGGGTTTGGTGACCACGAACGCGGCTCCCTGGATGAGGAAGAGCACGCCGATGAACGCGGCCAGGCTGTCCACACTCCAGTCGACGCTGAGGATGATCGCGCCGAAGATGATCGAGACCACACCGATGAACAGGTAAAGGCCCCAAACCGAGGCGACGCTCTCGGCCTCTTCCGGGCCGAACTCAGTTCGGGGGTTGAACGGACCGAACAGCACTAGCGCGAGTTTACGACGCGACGGTGCAGGGGTCGCGCACAACCGGAGCGAACTTCTCGGCATGGCCACACGCCTGAATCGGCGAATCGAGCGCTGGTACGAGCGACTCACGCTCGTTCGGGCCGTCACCACCATCATCGTGATCGCCGTCCTGCTCGTGCTTGTCGCCGGCCTGCTCGTTCGAGTCGTCGAGCCCGAGACCTTCCACAGCATCGGTTTGGCGTACTGGTGGGCGGTCACGACTGTCACCACCGTCGGCTACGGCGACGTCGTGCCGGAGAGCCCTGGAGGCCGTGTCGTCGCGGCGATGCTCATGCTCACGGGCCTTGCCCTGATCCCCACCCTGACGAGCGTGATCGTCTCGACACTCCTCTACAAATCGCGTCGGACCGAGCAGGACCGGATCGAGCACTTGGAGAAGGAGCAGGCGACCGTGCTCGCGCGAATCGAGGAGCGCCTCGAGCGCATCGAACGGGCGCAGTGAGCCGCCTTAGCCGCGTCGTCTTCGGTTCGCGCGACAGCATCGCGGGGACCGTCTACGGGACGATCGTCGTCATGGGCGCAATCGCCGCGGGCGCTACCACCGACCCACGTCCGGGCAAGCTCGCTGCGGCCGTCGCCGCCACCGTCGTCGTCCTCTGGATCGCCCACGTGTACTCGGACGCACTCGCCGAGACCGTCAAGCTCGGCCGGCGGCTCGACTGGACGGAGCTCGCGTCGGTTGCGCGAAGGGAGCTCGCCATTCCGCTCGCGGGAGTGGCGCCGGTGACGTCGCTCGTTCTCGGCGAGTTCGGTGTCCTCCGTGAGTCGACCGCAGGGTGGCTGGCGATGGGCTTTGGGCTCGCGACGCTGCTCGTCCAGGGCATCCGGTACGCCGGCGTTGAGCGGCTCAGCCCACTGGGAACGGCTGTGACGGTGGGCATCAACCTGGGCCTGGGCCTCCTCATCGTCGGGCTCAAAGCGGGCCTAGGCCACTAGGAACTCCTCTCCGGGCCGAAGGACGCGAATCTCGACGTCGGGCGCGACCGCTGCCGCCGCGCGCACGAAAACTTCAGCGGGTTCAGTTAGAAAAGTCGCCGACGCGCCGCGGTGCAGCGGTCGATACGTGCCCCAGTGGATCGGGACCGCGATGTGCGGTGCCAAGCGGCGCACCGCCTCCGCTGCGCGCTCGGGATCCATGTGCTTGCCGCGGCCGAGCTTTGCGCCCCACCCCCAGATCGGAACGAGGGCGAGATCGAGTTCGGGGACGAGCCCCTCCATACCGTCGAAGAGATCCGTGTCGCCCGCGAAGAAGACACGCTTCGTGCCGAGGATCGCGTAGCCGAGCGCCGGTCCTGCTCCGAACGGCGGCCGGCCGCCGTCGTGCTCGGCGTGGGTGGCGCGAATGGTCACAGCGCCCACGGCGAGCTCGTCACCCTCGTCGACCGGAACGAGGTCAAATCCGCCGAAACGGCGTGCGAGGAACCGCGGGGCGATCACCTGTGTCCCACGACCGACGAGCTGCAGCGAGGGGAGGTCGAAGTGGTCGTAGTGCCCATGGGAGATCAGCACGGCGTCCACGGCCGGCGACTCGTCGTCCAGCGGCACGGCACGGCGGAGGTGAGCGACCCGCCGGCGCAGGAGCGGGTCGGTGAGCAGGCGCACGCCGTCCAGCTCGATGAGCACCGTGCCGTGCCCGATGTAGCGAACGACCACCCAGATAGGACGATGACACAGCGCGCCACGCCCGCGATAAGCACAGTTGCCATGGGCCGAATGCTCCTCGTCCGCACACTCGTCGTCGTCGGCGCGCTGTTGACGATCCTGAGCCTCCTTGCCGGCTACGTACGCTTCCAGGCGCTCGACACGGAAGCGGTGGCCGACACCGCGGGCAACCTGATCGCGGATGCGGAGATCCGCGAACAGGCGGCGGCGACGCTCGTCGAGCAGCTCTATGCCAATGTCGATGTCGAAGCCGCCCTCACCCAGCGGCTTCCGCCCGATCAGCGGGGACTAGCCGGGCCGATCGCCGGGGCAGCCCGGCTCGGCGCCGACCGAGTCGCAGAACGGCTCCTCGAACGGCCGAGAGCGCAGGAGCTCTGGGTGCGGACGATCGAGGCCACGCACCGGAACATCCTCCGGATCCTCGAGGACGAGACAGGGCCGGTCAGCACCGAGGGTGGTGACCTCGTGCTCGACCTTCAGCCAATCTTGATCCAGCTCGGGGACCAGGTGGCGATCGTCGGGCGGATCGACGAGCGACTGCTCTCCCGACCGGACGCGGGGCGAATCACGATCATGGAGGCCGATCAGCTCGAGACCGCTCAGGACCTCACGCAGATCCTGAAGGTCCTCGGACTCTGGCTCTGGCTCGTGCCGATCGTGCTGTGGGCGATCGCGCTGTGGCTCGCAGAGGGCCGGCGCCGCACGATCCTGCGGATGATCGGGATCTCCTCGATCATCACGGGCCTGCTCGTTCTGGTCATCAGGCGGCTCGCCGGATCCGCCGTGGTCGACGAGCTAGCGACGACCGAGTCGGTCGAGCAGGCGGCCAGCAATGCGTGGGACATCCTCACCGCGCAGCTTCGCGACGGCGGCCTGACCCTGCTCGGCCTCGGCGTGATCCTGCTCGTCGGGGTCTGGATTGCAGGGCCGTCCGATCGCGCCGTTGGTGCGAGAGAGCAACTCGCCCCATACCTCGCGCGCGCCGAGTACGCATTCGGCGCCGCCGCCGCGCTGCTTGCGCTGCTCGTCTGGTGGGGGCCGACGATCCAGACGCAGCGCTGGCAACTCGTGCTGGCGGCCGCCGTCGTGCTCGCTCTCGGCGTGGAGGTACTTCGCAGGCAGACGGCGAACGAGTTCCCGGAACCCCAAACGAAAGGAGCACCGCATGGCCACGTTGGACAGGACTGACCCTCGAGTCAGCGGCTGGGCCTTCGGATTCACCGCGTTCGCCGGCGCCGTGATGCTGATGATCGGCATCTTCCACGCCTTCGCCGGGCTGGCAGCGATCTTCGATGACGATTTCTTCGTCGTCGGCGCCAACTACACGTACGAGTTCGACACGACGGCCTGGGGCTGGATCCACCTGATCCTCGGCGTAGTCATCGCGTTCGCCGGAATCGCGGTCTACAGCGGCGCGGCTTGGGCGCGGACCGTCGGTGTCCTGCTCGCGATCGTGAGCGCTGTCGCGAACTTCTTCTTCATCCCCTACTACCCGGTCTGGTCGGTGTTGATCATCGCGCTCTGCATCGCGGTGATCTGGGCTCTCACCGTCTATAGCCCCGAGCAGGCGGCGGCACGGGGCTAGCCGGCTACGTGGAAGAGGGCGGGCGCAGGAGTCAGGCCGCCCGCCCTCGGCGGACTAGGGAATCGGCCCCACGGTCGGATCGCGCGGCGCAGCTTCCCCGCCGCCGCCGGCATTGACCACGAAATAGGCGATCGAACCTACGATCGGCAAGATGAGGATGATGAGAGCCCATGCGGCGGTCTTGCTCCCTGGTCTCGTGTGCCGCTTCCGCATCAGGTCCACGAGCGCAAACGTCCACATCGCGACAACGGCGATTGCGAGAATCGGCCAAATCCAGTTCATGCGTCGCTCCTTCGGTCGGGTGAGGCCAGCGTGGCAGCGAAGTGTCGCGCATTCCTCCCCCGAAAGGGATGATCGGCGGGATCACCCCGATCGCATGATGAAGCGGATCCGGGCCGCGACCAGAGTAGATTCCCCGAATGTGAGGAGAACCCATGCTGTTCGCAGCTGACTATCCGCTACTCGACATTTTCTGGACGATGCTCATCTTCTTCCTCTGGGTGTCGTGGTTCTGGCTTCTGATCGTCGTGATCGGAGACGTGTTTCGCCGGCGAGACGTCGGCGGCGGGAAGAAGGTTCTCTGGTTGATCGTCCTCCTCTTCCTGCCGTTCATCGGCGTCTTCGCGTACCTGATTGCGAACAGCGACGGGATGGCCATGCGCGCCGAAGAGCGGGCGATGCGGCGGTACGAGCCTCCGCCCAGCTATCTGGATGCCGACCTCCCTTCGTCGAGCGGGGGCGGCGCTCGGGCGCAGCCGGACCGGACGTAGCGGCTTCGGCTGGAGCTCAAATCGAGACGCTGACGGGAGACGCCGCGATCCAGGCGGCGGCCCCGGTGAACACGAGCCAGCCGAGGAGAAGCACGACCCCGAGCACGTTGTTCGTCTAGCGCTGGATGTTCCGTCGCACCTGGGCTGTCGGCTCCTCCGCCCGATCGTCGAGGCGCTCGGCTTCGGTGATTCATACGGTCCGGGTGATGCGAGGTCGGAGCCAAATGGTTTTGATGGCTCGTGGCTTCGACTGCCGCCAAACGGCGCGCGCTTTCTGACGAGCAGCTGGGCGAGCTGCTCGCCTTGATCAAGGGCGCCGACAGCGTCGAGCTGAAGTTGACGGTCCCCGTTTCCGACCGGAGCCGCGGCTCGGAGGCGCTCGGCGTAGATCCGCTGGACGCGCAGATTCGCCAGGTCTATTTCTTCGACACGCCGGACTTGGCGCTCTACAAGCGCGGACTCGTCGTTCGGGCTCGCCGCGTCCAGCGAAAGGGCGACGACTCGGTCGTGAAGCTGCGCCCCGTCGTCCCGGAGGACCTGCCGACGGAGCTCCGCGAGTCGCCGAACTTCGGCGTCGAGGTCGATGCGATGCCCGGCGGCTACGTGTGCTCCGGCTCGATGAAACGCACGTTGGGCGCGAGTGCCGTCAGGGAGGCCGTGGCAGGAGCAAAGCCGCTTCGCAAGCTCTTCTCCAAGGAGCAGCGATCCTTCTATGGAGCGCACGCGCCTGCCGGGCTCGAGCTCCAGGACCTTGCAGTTCTCGGTCCGATCTTCGTGCTCAAGTTGAGGTTCGAACCGAAGGGCTACGGCCGAAAGATGGTCGCCGAGCTCTGGCTCTATCCGGACAACTCCATGATCCTCGAGCTGTCGACGAAGTGCGCGCCGTCGGAGGCGTTCCAGGTCGCTGCCGAGACGAGAGCATTCCTGACCGAACGCGGCATCGACCACGGCGGCGAGCAAGAGACGAAGACGAAAAAAGCGCTCCGGTTCTTCTCCCGGCGAGTTTCATCTCATCAGGGCGATGAGACTGGGCTGACGCAGCTCTAGCGTGGCGAAGACCATGGGGATCCTGCGAGGAAGGCGGGACGGCGGCGACATGCGCCGGTTTCGGATGAGACAGAAGCTGGCGTCGATCGGCGACGACTTCTGGATCGAGGACGAGCAGGGAAACCGTGCGTACCGCGTCGACGGCAAGGCGCTGCGGATCCGCGACACGTTCGTCCTCGAGGACGCATCGGGTCGGGAAGTCGCGAAGATCCAGGAGCGGAAGCTCAGCATCCGCGACAGGGTCGCGATCGAGCGCGACAACCAGACGGTCGCCACGGTCCACAAAGCCCTGGTTGGGATCCGAGACCGATTCAAGATCGAGCTCGAGGACGGGCCGGAGCTCAAGGCGCACGGCAACATCGTCGATCACGAGTACGAGATCGAGCGAGACGGCGCCACGGTCGCTCGTATCTCGAAGAAGTGGTTCCGGGTGCGGGACACCTATGGCGTCGAGATCGACGCGCACGAGGACGAGGCGCTCATGCTCGCGACGGTCGTCGCGCTGGAGTCGCTGACCTCCTAGGCGTCGTCGGCGAGCTAGGTGACTTCGAGCGCGTTGGCGACGTCGTAGCCGAGCGCGAGCCCCAGGTTCGATGCAGCCGAGACCACGCGGGGAACCCCGACGATCGGAAGGACGGCGATCAGGGTGCCCACGATCTCCTCCGCCGAGACACCCGCGTGCAGCGCGTCCTCGACCGACGCCATGAACGCCGGCGGTGCGGCATCCAGCGCGATCAGTGCTCCGATGCGCGCCAGGGCGTGGGATCGCGCGTCCATCCCGGCGAGCAGTGCCTCATCCTCATCGGCGCGCAGGAGCGAGTCGATGTAACGGTCGTCCCGGACCGCGAACCTGCGTAGCGTGTCCTTGTAGCCATTCACCGATCGTCAAGCCCATTCGATGCTTCGTGGAGCTTGAATGCATCACCCCGAGTGGGTGAACCCGCCTTGGGTCGTCGGCAGCGGTGCGTCCACGAGGCCGAGCTCGACCGCTCGCTCGATCGCCTCGCTGCGGCTCGACGCATCGAGTTTCCTGTACACAGAGATCGCCTGGCTCTTGACGGTGTTGCGGGAAACGAAAAGCCGCTCGGCGATCTCGCGGAACGAGAGGTGAGTGGTGAGCAGCGGCAAGAGCCGGAGCTCGGCGGCCGTCAGCGTGGATGCCCAGCCGACCCCGACGCTCGTGACGTTCGTCAGCTGGGTGCGGAGCTCCCTCGCTTGCTGGGTGAGCGTGCCCAGCCCTGGGCGATGCTGGATCACATCGTCGGCCTCTCGTATGAGAGTGCGCGCGCCGTTTACGTCGGCGAGACCCAGGTGGGCCTGAGCCAGCTCGAGCAGCGTCCGAACGGCGAACCAGGGAATCGCGCGGCCCAGGTAGCCCCTCATGCGCATTGCACTGAGAAGGAACTTCCGGGCCGATGACGCCTGCCCGAGCGCGAGCGCGAGCCTGGCACTCGCAGCGAGCTGGAGCGCCGCCGGGACGTAATCCTCGAGTGGCTGGTTTTCGAGGAACTCACGCGCCTGAGCCAGCTCGAACTCCGCCCGCTCGTACGCTCGGCGATCCAGGGCCAGAAGCGCGAGCTCGGAGTGGGCGATGAGGCCGGTGTAGACCGCCCCGGATCCCGTGGCGCTGTCAGCCGCCTGCTGGAGGATCTCCTCGGCCTGCTCGAGATCGCCTTCGTATAGAGCGCCGATCCCGACAAAGAGGAGTGCGCTCGGCCGCCAGAAACTGGACGGGCCTAGCTCCTCGAGGGCCGCCTCCGCGTCGGCGCGCATTCCCTTGATGCCGTGACGGCACAGCAGGGCGCGCACCACCGCCGCCCAGGGTCGGGACGACGGACTGCCGTCCGGCATCGGCCCATCCGCGCTCGTGTGCTCCAGCGCGTAGGCGAAGCGATCCGCATCGTCGGCGCGTCCTCGAAGCGCGTGGATCCAGGCTCCGAACGCAGCGACCGTCGGGTATCTCTCAAGCAGCTCGGGCTCGTCGAATGACTTGAACCAACGCTCGACCGTGACCACCCGCCCGCTCCGGAAGAACGGAAGGGCGAAGACCCCGACGAGACGGGCGACGTTGTCGACGTCTCCGCCGGCCACGGCGTGCTCGATCGCCTCGTCGACCCGCCCATTGCGCTCGCACCACGCAGCCGCGCGCCGATGAAGGACTGGCACCAGCTCGGGCTCGAGGCGCTCGAGCTCAGCTCGCAGCATCTCTCCGAACAGGTGGTGATACCTGTACCACTCACGCTCGTGGTCGAGGGGAACGACGAAGAAGTTCAACTCCTCGAGCGACTGCAGCTTCTTCGCCGAGCCGGTTCGCTCGAGGAGCTCGTCGCAGAGCGCGCCGTTCATACGATCGAGCACCGCCGTCCTGATGAGAAACCCGACATCGCCGGGCTTCATGCGGGACAGATACTCGGTTCGGAGATAGTCCGCCACGAAGCGGTCCTTGCCCGTGAACGCCGCGAGCGCCTGCGGGTCGTCGGACTCCTGCAGGTACAGCGCGGCGAGGTGAAGGCCGGCGGCCCAGCCCTCTGCGTGCTCGTTGAGCTCCTTCGCCTCGGCGTCCGTGACCTTGACGCCTGCTACCGCCAGGAGGGACTTCGCCTGGGGATCGGTCAGGGCCAACTCGGCCTGCCCGACCTCGAACAGCCGTCGATCGGCTCGGATCCGCGCGAACGGCAGTACGTCTCGGGCCCGCCCGGAGAGGACGAGCTGTGAATCATCCGGAAGGTGCTTCGCGAGCGGATCGAGGGCGTCGAGACAGTCACGGTGCTGGAGCCGATCGATGTCGTCGAGGACGAGCACGAGGGGCTCCGGCATCGCGGCCAGCGCGGCGCCCAACCGAGGAAGGCCCGTCGCCCACATCGAGTCGTTGGCCGCCGCCGCGCCGCGAAACACGGACGGGTCGATCGGGTGAATCCGGTCGAGCGCCGCCGCGATGTAGGTCAGGAACGACACGGGATCGTCGTCCCGCTGCTCGAGCGAGACCCAGGCAAATGGTCGGGGGTCGCGGGCGGCCCACTGTGCGAGGAGCGTCGTCTTGCCGTAACCGGCCGGAGCGGCAACGCGGACCACGCGGGCATCTCGAGCGGCGCGTAGGCGGTTTACGAGCGCCGTGCGCCGAACCAGGCGCGGGCGGAGCGTGGGGATCTCGAGCTTCGACTCGAAGATCTCGAACGCCGCACTGTCTCGGCCCCGGCTCGAAGGACGCCTGAGCGCATGAACGGTGGCATCCCGAGTCTCCCGGGCCGCTGCAGCCGCTGGGTTGCGCCGTCCGCTCATTTCGATCCTCCTAACGCGCCCGGTGCGGGAGGTCCGACCCAACCCTCCGTATGAGCAGGATGCTCCAAGAGGGTACGTAGGGCCGGGTCCCGAGCGCAACTTGCGTTAACCGGCTGTCTTCTTTGTCAGACTCGCATCACCCTGTTCGGACGATTGCTGCGTCCTGTACGGGCAGTACCGTCTTTGCAGTGATCCGGCCGCACCTCAGGCGGCATCGTCAGGCACCGGCTGAAGCGGACGGGGCGACGGAAGTCAGTACGGGCGAGGTCGCACGCATGTTCGCCCCGCCGCAATGGCTCCAGGATCTCGGCCTGCTGGCGTGGTTCCTCGTCGGCCTCGGGCTCGTGCTGGTCGGGCTGATCTGGATCCTGGCCGAGATCGAGACGATCATCTCCCCGGTCGTGGCCGGCACGATCGTCGCCGCAGTCGCCGGTCCTGCCGTCTCGTGGCTTCAAGAGCGCGGCTGGCCCCGGGCGGCGGGCGCGGGACTGATGTTGCTGTTGCTCCTCGCGCTCTCGTTCGTCGTCTTTTTGCTGGTGGTTCACGGAATCGTCGCCAACGGCGACGAGATCAAGGCGCTCGCAACCGAAGCCGCAGACAAGGTCGAAGGGTGGACGACCGACGCCGGAGTCGAAGGCGCGTCGAGTGCGAACGAGGACGTCAAGAGCGCCGTGCCCAACATCGGGGAAACGCTCGTGAAAGGGGTCGCGAGCGGCATCTCAGGACTCACGTCGCTCGTCTTCTTCCTCTCCTTCACGCTCTTCAGCACGTTCTTCCTGCTCAAGGATGGACCGACCATCCGGCGATTCGTGAACAGCCATCTCGGCATCCCGGTCGCAGTGGCAAACGTCGTCACAGGAAACATGGTGAGTTCGCTGCGCCGTTACTTCCTCGGCGTGTCGATCGTCGCCGCCTTCAACGCGGTCGTGGTCGGGACCGGCGCCTGGGTCCTGGGCGTCCCGCTGGCGGGCACGATCGCCGTCGTGACGCTCGTCACCGCGTACGTCCCCTTCATCGGCGCGTTCGTCTCGGGGGCGTTCGCCGTCATCCTCGCGCTCGCGGCAGAAGGAACCACCGACGCGCTGATCATGCTCGTGATCGTCATCCTGGCGAACGGGATGCTGCAGAACGTCGTGCAGCCGATCGCCTTCGGGGCCACGCTCGACCTGAACCGCTCGCCGTGCTCATCGTGACGATCTCTGCAGGCTGCCTGTTCGGCATGGTCGGGCTCGTGCTCGGGGCGCCGATCGCGTCGGCAGCCGTGCATATCAGCCGCGATCTGGCGCTGGCGCGAGCCAAGGCTGAGGCGGAGCCCTCCGGGGACGCACCCCCCGTTCCCGCGCCGGCGGGGACCTAGTGGCCACCGGCGACGAGCGCCCGTCCCGGCTCGTGGCGACCGCTGAACGCCTCGCGTTCTTCCCCGCGCGCGTCGCAGCGCGCGCCTCCCGCGACCGGCTCGCGGCGACCCCGGACGACGTGCTCGTGGCGGAGCTTGCAGCCCTGATCGACCGCGCGCTCGCGACCTCGTTGCCGGAAGAGGTCGTCCAGTCGGCGGTCAGGCATCAGGTTCTCGACCGCGTCGTGGCGGAGCTTGCGGCCAGCGGGGCACTCGACCGGGCCGTGAAGGACGCACTCGCCAGTGACCAGATGCGCCTTGCGATCAGGGAGGTCGTCGAGAGCCCGGAGATGCGAGCGGCGCTCGCTCGACAGACGACCGGGCTGGCAGAGGAGCTGGTCGGCAGCGTTCGGGCCCGCGCCGTGCAGCTCGACGATCGCCTCGACCGCCGTGATCGCCCAGGCCGTGTGCCGTTCGCCGGAGCGGCGACCCGGGCGGCGGCGTTCGGGATCGACGCAGCTGTGGTTCTCCTGGCCTTCGTCTCGCTGTCGGCCCTGGTCGCACTCGTCTCCAGTCTCGTCGGCACGCTGCGTCCGCAGTGGCTCGTCGGCGTGCTGCTGGCGTCGGGCTTGCTGCTGCTCGCAGGCGGCTATTTCGTCACCTTCTGGAGTGGAGCGGGGCAGACGCCGGGGATGCGGCTGCTGCATCTGCGCCTGCTCGGCCCCGGGGGCCGGCCGCCCTCCTTGGGGCGCGCCATCGTGCGGGGTGTGGGCACGGTGATCGC
>JBOHAU010000223.1:0-26135 GCA_050698015.1 Gaiellaceae bacterium | reverse complement strand
GCCGAGCTGCTCGCCGAGGCTGCGGCGCGAGGTGGGCACATCGCCCTCTCGGGGGGCTCGACGCCCGGCCCCGCCTACGAGCTCGCCGCGCGGCTTCAACCCGACTGGAGCCGGACCGAGCTCTGGTTCACCGACGAGCGCTGCGTCGATCCGAGCGACGAGCGCTCGAACTACCGCCTCGTCCGTGAGCGGCTCCTCGACCGGCTCGAGCGCGGCCCGGCCGCGGAGCACCGGGTCCGCGGCGAGCTTCCGGCGGAGCGGGCCGCCGACGAGTATGAGGCGGAGCTGCGAGGCGTCGAGCTCGACCTCGTCGCGCTCGGCATCGGGGCCGACGCCCACACTGCGTCCCTCTTCCCCAACGACCCGGCCCTCGACGAGCTGAGCCGGAGCGCGGCCGCCGTCGACCGGCCGGACGTCGACCGCGTGACGCTGACGTTGTCCGCCTTGCGCGCCGCCGGCATCGTCCTCTTCCTCGCGACCGGTGCCGACAAGGCCGATGCGGTCCGGCGCGTCTTCGCCGAATCTCCGAGCCCCGCGGCGCCCGCCAGCCTCGTCCGCTCGAGCACCGGAATTACATATGCGTTCCTCGATCGAGAGGCCGGCGCGCACCTTGAAGCTGGACAGCTGTTGCCCGAGGCGTATAAATAGCGCGGTGACCTCGCCCGCCCCCGACCTGCCGCCGGTCCCGGATGTCCTGACGATCGAACGACCCGAGCAACTCAAGGCGCTCGGACACCCCCTTCGTCTGCGCGTGCTCGAGGCTCTCGGCGAGGGCGACGTCCCGATGTCGAACCGCGAGTTGGCGCAGAGGCTCGACGTCGACCCGGGCCACCTCCACTTCCACGTCCGAATGCTGCTCAAGTGCGGACTGATCGAGCAGGTCGCCACCGGGAAGGGGCGGGAGAAGCCCTACCGCTCGGCGGCGAAGACGCTCAAGGTCGCCCCCGAGCTCGTGTCGGCCGGAGCGTCCGACCTCCAGGCGACCGTCGTCGACGACGTCCGCCAGGGCTGGAACGCCTACGGCGACAAGGGGCAGTTCCGGTTCGTGCGCATTAACGTTCGGATCTCGCCCGAGCGCGCTCTGGAGGTGCTCTCTGATCTCGTCCCGACCTTCGAGGAGCTCGAGGACGAGAGCGAGCCGATGCTGACGATCACGGCGCTTATGCATCCCCGGGTCGCCGACGAGACGCGTTAGCACGTCCCGCGGCAGCACCGAAACTGACCAGTAACTAGACGTTTTGTAAATCAGGATTTTCGACGTACACTGGGCCTCGCGTAGTTTCGAACTCGACGTGGGGGAGTTGTGGGGGTCGGGGTCGCAGTTGACGAACGACGTCTTTCGGTAGGGGACACCGCTCGCGGCGCACGGCACGTCCGCTACGAGCGGCTTCGTCGCGACGTTCGCTTTCCTGGCCCAGCTGGGTCGCAGGCGTGACAGCACTCCTCGTCACCCTCGTCGTCGTCGTGCTCCCCACGGTGGCCGGTTGAACCAGCGCAGTCGTCAACGGCTCCTCGCGCGCCTAATCGGAGCAGTTGCGCTGCTGCTTGCCGGGGCGGCGAGCGGCGGCTCCGGCGACGCCTCGCGGGCGGGCTCGGCTCGCGTCGCGCTGCCGGCGAACGGCGATCCAACCGTGTACAGGGAGACGACCGACCCGAGCCCAACAAAGCAGCCCAAGCCTTCGCGCGTCGCCAGGACGCGCCCAGCCTCGACCGAGACGGCCCCGCCCGACCCCCACAACGGGCAGACGCCGTTGGTCGAGTCCTCGGCGAGTGAGGCGACCTCGTTCGAGTGCGCACTCGACGGGGCCGCCTTCGCCGAGTGCTCCTCTCCCGCGCCGCACGCGGGTGCGTTGAACACGTTTGGCATGGGACCGACGGCAGACCCCACGCTCGCTATCGACGACGTCACGGTGAGCGAGGGCGACGCCGGCACCGTCACTGCGGGCTTCAGCGTCACGCTCAGCGCCGCGAGCGAGAGCACGGTCACGGTGAACTACGAAACGGCCGGAGTCTCGGCGACGTCGGGCGTGGACTTCCAGTCGACCGCGGGGACGCTCACGTTCGATCCGGGCGTCACGTCCCAGCCGGTCAACGTGACGGTGAACGGCGACGTGGTCGACGAGAACGCCGAGACCTTCACCGTCACGCTCTCAGCCCCGACGGGCGCCACGCTCCTCGACGACGTCGGCACGGGCACGATCACCGACGACGACTCGGTGCCGGCGATTTCGATCGACGACAACACGGTGGCCGAGGGGGCAAACGCCACCTTCACGGTCACGCTCAACCATCCGAGCGCAAGCACGGTCACGGTCGACTTTGCCAGCACCGACGGCTCGGCCACCTCGCCGGCCGACTACGCCTCGGTGGGCGCGCAGCTCAGCTTCGCCCCCGGCGAAGACTCGAAGACGATCACCGTCGCGACCGCCGGCGATCTGCTCGACGAGGACGACGAGACGTACACGATCGCACTCTCGAATGCGACTGAGGCGACGATCGCGGACGGCTTCGGGTTCGGGACGATCACGGACGACGAGGCCCTGCCGGCGCTCTCCGTGACCGACGTCACCGTCGCCGAGAGCGGCACCGCGACGTTCACCGTCACGCTCGCGCCGGTCTCAGGCCGCCTGGTCACCGTGAACTACGCAACGGCGAACGACACGGCGAGCGCCGGCAGCGACTACACCGCCGCGAGCGGAACGCTCACCTTCGCCGCGGGCGAGACGACGAAACAGGTGGCGGTTGCCGTCACCGGCGACTCGCTCGACGAACCAGACGAGTCCTTCTTCGTCAATCTCGCCAACGCGACCAACGCGACTCTTGGAGACACGCAGGGCGTCGGCACGATCACCGACGACGACGCCACGCCGAGCCTCTCGATCGACGACAAGACGGTGGCCGAGGGCGCCCCTGCGAACCTCACGGTCACGCTCAGCGCCGCCAGCAGCCTGCCGGTGTCCGTCGACTACGCAAGCGCGAACGGGACGGCGATCGCGCCTGGTGATTACGGCGCCGTCGAGGGCCAGCTCGACTTTGCCCCGGGGGAAACCTCGAAGACGATCCCGGTCCTCACAACCGGCGATGTGCTCGACGAGGACGCCGAGACGTACACGATCGCGCTCTCGAACGCGACGAACGCGACGATCGCCGACGGCACTGGGATCGGCACGATCAGCGACGACGACCCGCTGCCCGCGCTCACGGTCAACGACGTCACCGTTATCGAGGGCACCGCCGGCACGACGAACGCGACGTTCACGGTGACGCTCAGCGCACTCAGCGGACGGACGGTGACCGTCGGCTACGCGACCGCAAACGGCACTGCTACGACCCCCGCCGACTACACCGGAACGAGTGGGACGTTGACATTCGCCGCCGGCGAGACGACGAAGACGGTGACGGTGCCCGTCATCGGCGACGGCCTCGACGAGGGCAATGAGACCTATTTCCTCAACCTCTCGAACCCCGGCAATGCGACGATCGCCGACAACCAAGGCATCGGGACGATCCTGAACGACGACGGTAAGCCGTCGCTCGCGATCCTCGATGCAGCCGTAGTCGAGGGCGATTCGGGCACGACCAGCGCCACCTTCACGGTGTCGCTCTCAGCGGCGAGCGGGCAGACGGTCAGCGTCGGTTACTCGACCGGCGATGGTACGGCGACCGCGCCGGCGGACTACGCCTCAACCGGAGGCAACGTCGTCTTCATGCCAGGCGAGACCACGAAAACAGTCACCGTGCAAGTGAAGGGCGACAACATCGACGAGCTCGACGAGAGCTTCGTCGTGGACCTCGCAGGCGCGGTCAACGCAGACATCATCGACGGGCACGGCGTCGGCACGATCACGGACGACGACGCTCCTCCCACCCTCTCTGTGAACGATGTCAGCGTCGCCGAGGGCGCGAGCGGCACGGCGAACGCGGCGTTCACAGTCACGCTGTCCAGTCCGAGCGCGCTGGGCATTACGGTCGTCTATGCGACGGCTGACGGAACCGCGACGGCCGCGGCTGACTACGAGGCCGCTAGCGGGACGCTTACCTTTGATCCCGGCACGACGACCCGCACGTTCACGGTCCAAGTGAAGGGCGACACGTTGGACGAGATCGACGAGACGTACACGGTCAGCTTGTCGAGCCCGACGCAAGCGGCGGTCGCCGACGCGCTCGGTCTCGGCACGATCCTGGACGATGACACTCCGTCGAGCCTCGCCGTGAACGACGCGACGGTCATCGAGGGCAACATCGGATCGGTGAACGCGACGTTCACAGTCACGCTCAACGCGCCGAGTGGCAAGGCCATCTCGGTCGACTACGGCACCGCGGACGGGACCGCGACCACGCCCGCCGACTACACCGCGACGACTGGGACGCTCACATTCGCGGCAGGACAGACGGCGAAAACCGTGGCAGTGAGCGTCAACGGCGACAGCCTTGACGAGGTAGACGAGACCTTCACCCTGACCCTCGCGAGTGCCTCGAACGCGACGATCGGCGACGGCAGCGGCCTCGGCACCATCACCGACAATGACGCGTCGCCCAGCATTGCGATCGGCGACATCACCGTCGCCGAGGGTGACGGCGGGGCTTCGAACGCGAGCTTTACCGTCAGCTTGAGCGCAGTGAGCGGGCGCACGGTGACCGTCAACTACGCGACCGCGAACGGCACGGCGACGACGCCGGCCGACTACGCGAACACGAGCGGCTCGCTCTCGTTTGCTCCCGGCGAGACGGCGAAGGCGATCACGGTGCCGGTCAACGGCGACGTCCTCGACGAGGAGAACGAGACCTTCGTGGTCAACCTCTCCGGCGCGGTGGGCGCGAGCCTCTCCGATTCACAGGGCCTCGGCACCGTCACGGACGACGACCTGCTGCCGGCTCTTGCCGTCAACGACGCGACCGTGGTCGAAAGCGACACCGGCACCGTCGCGGCCAACTTCGCCGTTACCCTCGACGCGCCCAGCGGACGAACCGTGACCGTCGGCTTCGCGACCGCGAACGGAACCGCGCTCGCGCCGGGCGACTACCAGGCGCGTACCGGCTCGGTGACGTTCACCGCGGGCCAGGTGACGAAGCAGGTGACCGTTCTCGTCAACGGGGACACGATCGACGAAGTCGGCGAGACCTACGCGCTCAACTTGTCGGCCGGGCCCACCAACGCGACGATCGCCGACGGCGAGGGCGTGGGCACCATCGTCGACAACGATGGCGGGCCGAGCATCTTCATCAACGATGTCACCGTCGTCGAAGGCAACTCCGGCTCCGTCAACGCGAACTTCAGTGTCAGCCTCTCCGCATCGAGCGGGCAGCCGGTGAGCGTCGGTTACGCAACGGCTGACGACACGGCTGCGGCAGGCAGCGACTACACGGCCGTCGGCGGCAACCTGTCGTTCGCGCCCGGCCAGACGACGCGCATGCTCACGGTGCCGGTCAAGAGCGATGCGCTCGACGAGATCGACGAGAGCTTCGTCGTCAAGCTCAGCGAGCCGGTCAACGCCGACATCGCAGATGCCGAGGGCGCGGGCAAGATCACGGACGACGATCCGCTTCCACTGCTTTCGGTTGGCGATGTGACGCTCGCCGAGGGCGATGCGGGCACGAGCCCCGCAACCTTCACCGTGACGCTGAATCCCGTCAGCGGTCGTACCGTCACGGTTGGCTACGCGACCGCGAACGGGAGCGCGATCGCGCCCGAAGACTACGAGTCGGTCGCCGGCACAATGACATTCGAGCCGGGACAGACGACGAAGACGGTCGGCGTTCCCGTGAAGGGGGACTCGGTCATCGAGGCCGACGAGACCTTCGTCGTCAACCTGTCGAACGTCGTCGCCGGAAGCATCACCGACGGCCAGGCGGTCGGGACGATCGCAAACGACGATGCGGCGCCGCCGCCACCGCCACCGGCGGAGCCGCCGCCCCCGCCTCCGCCCGCCCAGGACACGACTCCGCCCGGCGAGGTGAGGAACGTCCGCGTCAAGGCCGGCGACGAGACGGCCACGATCTCCTGGGCGAATCCGTCCGATGCCGACTTCCAGGGCGTGTCGGTCAGGCGCGTCAGCTTGGGCAAGAGCATCCAGAACCTCGCCGTCTACGAGGGCGTCGGGACGACCATCACCCAGCGCGGGCTGAAGAACGGCTCCCTGTACCGCTATCGGATCAAGACACGAGACCGGGCCGGAAACACTTCGACGGGCATCGTGGTCACCGCAGTGCCGAAGTCGGCCTTGCTGGGACCCGCGGAGGGCGCGATCGTCACCGCGCCGCCGTTGCTGCGGTGGGCTCCGTTCCCGCGCGCGTCGTACTACAACGCCCAGCTCTACCTGATCCGCAGCGGCGGCCAGGCGAAGGCGCTCAGGGCGACCAAGGTCTTGAGCGTTTGGCCGAATGAAACCCGCTACAAGCTGCGCAAGACCTGGCGCTACGGCGGGAAGCGGTACCGCCTCGTCCCGGGTCGCTATCGCTGGTACGTCTGGCCGGGACTTGGGAAGGTTTCGGCCAACAGGTATGGCCCCATGCTCGGCGAGAGCACGTTCACCGTCAAAGCGAAGCGAAAGCGCTAGCCCGGTAGCAACGGGGACGCGAGCTCGACGGCGAGCCCGCGCCGATCCGCCAGTGCCTGCAGGACGATCACCGTGTCCGCCACCGGGATGTCCTCCAGGTACTCGTCCCGTCGCGCGAACGACTCGAGGACGCTCTCGACGGCGTACGTGTAGCCGAGGGTGTCCTCGGCGGCGAGCGTGGCCAGGGCGTCCGCGACGTCGCCCGGGAAGTCGTCCCGCTCCCGCAATGAGCCCGCGACCGGCCGCGCATCGTCGTCGCGGCCGAGCGTGAGGAGGGCAAGGGCGCCTGCGTAGCGGCCGATGGGGCTGTCGGCGTCGGCGGCGCCCTCGAACAGCGCCCAGCGAGCCTCCTCCTCCGCGCCGCTCCAGTCGCCCGCGAGAATCCGCGCCTTCAGCGCGCCGATCGGGCGTCCCCAGCTTTCCGGAGGCGCGTCGTCGTAGCTCTCCCGGTACCGCCGGGCAGCGCGGTCGAACCACTCGCCGGCCTCCTCACCGCGCCCGAGCATGAGCAGCGCCAGACCCGCGCCGCCAGCCGCGTTCCCGACTCGCGTCAGCTGCCGCTGACGAGCGTCGGGGTCGTCGGGCAGCCGCCGCGAGCCGTCCTCGTACCGAGCCTCCTCGCGCGAGAGATGCGCGTTCCAGTCCTCGGCCATGGGGCTATTGTCCTCGACATGGCCCGCGAGCTTCGGGAGGTCGTCTACGTCGACGGGGTGCGGACCGCGTTCGGGCGGGCGGGCCCGAAGGGATTCTTCTGGCGGACCAGGGCCGACGACATGGCGGTCAAAGTCGTCCGCGAGCTTCTGCGCCGCAACCCGAACCTGTCGCCGGACCGAATTGGGGACGTGATCATGGCGGCGACGGCGCAGGTCGGCGACCAGGGTCTGACCCTGGGACGAGACGTGGCCCTGCTAGCCGGAATCCCGGAGAGCGTGCCCGGCTTCGCCGTCGACCGCATGTGCGCGGGAGCCTTGACGGCAGTGACCTCGGGCGCCGGCGAGATTGCGATGGGCGCGACCGACGTCGTCGTCGCCGGCGGCGTCGAGCACATGGGCCACCACCCGATGGGCGCCGAGGTCGACTTCAACCCGCGCTTCGTCGCCGAGCGGCTCGTCGACGACTCCGCCGTCTCGATGGGGTCGACCGCCGAGAACCTTCACGACCGCTTTCCGCACATCACCAAGGAGGACGCCGACCGGTTCGCCGTGCAGTCGCAGACACGCGCTATGGCTGCGTGGCAGAACGGCGTCATGCGCTCGACCGTCGTCCCGATGAGCGTCTTCACGGACGACGGCTGGACGCTGGCCGACCGCGATCAGTTCCTGCGACCGGAGACGTCGCTGGACGGGCTGGCCGAGCTCCCGACGCCCTTCCGCGCCGGCGGCCGGGTGACCGCCGGCAACTCGGCCGGACTGACGGACGGCGCCACCGCCGCGCTGCTGGCCTCGGAAGGCGCGGCGGCGGAGCTCGGGCTCGAGCCGAAGATGCGGATGGTCGGGTTCGCCTTCGCGGGGGTCGAGCCGGAGCTGATGGGGATCGGCCCGATCCCGGCGACCACGCGCGTGCTCGAGCAAGCAGGCCTCCAGATGGACGACATCGACCTGATGGAGCTGAACGAACCGTTCGCCGTGCAAGTGCTGACCTGGTGCGACGGCATGGGCGTCTCGCCGGACGACGCGCGGCTGAATCCCTACGGCGGCGCGATCGCGTGCGGCCATCCGCTCGCGGCGACCGGCGTCCGGCTGATGGCGCAGCTCGCCTACGGGTTCGCTGAGCGGCCGAAGGCGCGGTACGGCCTGACCGCGCTCTGCATCGGCATGGGGATGGGCGCGGCGGCGCTCTGGGAGAGCCTGGTTGGAAACTGAGCTCAAGCTCGCCCGTGTCGAGACGGAGCGGGGCCCGATCGCGCTCGTCACGATCGACAACGGCGAGGACTATACGAAGCCGACGTCGCTGGGCCGCTCCGCGCTCGAATCGCTCGCCCGCGTTCTCGACGACCTCGAGGGTGGCGACTGGGCGGGCATGCTCCTCACCGGCAAGCCGTTCGTCTTCTGCGCCGGCGCGGACATCAACGAGTTCCACGGAATCGAACCGGAGACGGCGAGGCTCGGGAGCAAGACGGGGCACGAGCTCTTCGCCCGCATCGCGGCGCTTCCGTACCCCACGCTCGCCGCGATCAACGGGGCCGCGCTCGGCGGGGGCGTCGAGATCGCGTTCCATTGCGACTACCGCACGATCTCGACCGGCGTCCGGCACTTCGCTGTGCCGGAGGTCTTCCTCGGGCTCTTCCCGGCCTGGGGCGGCACGCAGCTCGTTCCGAGGCTCGTCGGCATCGAGACCGCGATCCGCTTCAACGTGACGAACCCGCTCCGCCAGAACAAGATGCTCACCGGCGCCGAGGCGCACCAGCTCGGCTTCGCCGACGCTCTGCTCGAGCCGATCGAGTTCCTCGACGAGTCGCTCGCTTTCCTCCTCACACGGCCCGAGGGGCCGCGCCCCAGTGACAGTCACTTGGACCCGTCCGAAGTGGCCGAGGCGGTCGAGAAGGCGAGGCGGCAGCTGGACGACTCCCTCCACGGCGCGGCGCCGGCGCCCTACAAGACGCTTGAGCTGATGGAGGGTTCTGCCCGCTGGAGCATCGAGGAGGGGTACGCGGCCGAGGAGGATGCGATCGCCGAGCTACTCCCGAGCCGCCAGGCGCAGGCCTCGCTCTACGCGTTCGATCTCGTCGAGCGCCGCGCGAAGCGCAACCCCGGCCGGCCGGACGTCGAGGCCCGAGAGATCGGGAAGGTCGGGATCGTCGGCGCCGGCCTGATGGCGACCCAGCTGGCGACGCTGTTCCTCCGCCGCCTCGAGGTTCCGATCGCGATCCGCGACGTCGACCAGGAGATCGTCGACCGCGCGCTCGCCGGGATCGAGGCGGAGCTCGAGAGCCAGGTCCAGAAGGGGCGCTACGACGAGGGCAAGGCACGCTTCCTCCGGTCGCTCGTGGAGGGCGGCACCGGCTACGAGCACTTCGCGGATTGCGACCTCGTCCTCGAGGCCGTCTTCGAGGAGCCAGGCGTCAAACGGGAGGTCTTCGCCGAGCTCGAGGCGATCGTCTCGCCTGAGTGCGTGCTCGCAACGAACACGTCCTCGCTGTCGGTCGCCGAGATGGGCGCGAACCTGGAGCATCCGGAACGCCTCGCCGGTCTGCATTTCTTTAACCCGGTCGCCGTCCTGCCGCTCGTCGAGATCATCCGCACGCCGGAGACGGACGACACGACACTGGCGACAGTCTGGGACATCGCTACGAAGCTCCGCAAGCGCCCTGTTCTCGTCAAGGACGCGCCGGCGTTCGTCGTCAACCGCGTCCTCACGCGGATGACCGTGGTGCTGATGGACGCCCTCGAGCAGGGCAATACCGTCGAGGAGACCGACGAGGCGATCCTGCGACTGGGGATGCCGATGGCGCCGTCCGTCCTGCTGCAGATGGTCGGGCCGCGGGTCGCCAACCACGTGCTCCAGACGCTGAACGAGGCCTACCCCGATCGGTTCCCGCTCTCGGAGACGCTCGCGAACTACGCGGAAGGCAGGGAAGAGATCGCCGTCCGCGGCGACGCTGCGCGCAGCGTCGAGGAGATCCAGCAGGCCGCTCTCGAAGCGATCGCAGACGAGATCCGCCACCTGCTCGACGAGGAGGTCGTCGGCAGCGCGAAGGACGTCGACACGGCCCTCCTGCTCGGTGCCGGGTGGCCGTTCTTCCTCGGCGGGATTACGAAGTACCTCGACCAGACGGGCGTCTCGGAGCGCATCGCGGGGCAGACGTTCGCCGATTCGAGGGCTGCAGCCCCGGCCTGAAGCTGCCGAGGCGGTCGCTCCGCTACTTGTCGCACTCTCGGCGCTTTCGCTCAGCACCTACGCGATGGTTGCCTTCCTGGCACAACGACAACGGCTCCTGTTTCTAGGTAAACTGCGACTCAAGCGCTCGCACGGGGACTGAGCGAGCGCGATCTTTCTTCGGAGGTTGCGGCACGAGAACGTGCCGCCCCTGTTGCACGAAGCAATCGAGCACACCACCGTTCCTACTCAGGCGACTCATCCGCTGGCCGACGACGTCCAGCGCGCGGAAGCGTGGGCAGGTGAGCCCTTCCTCCATCCCGACGAAGAGGCGGATGTCGTGCTGGCGCCAGGTACGGCCCGCCGACAGGCGCTCGACGACGCGCTGAAGGAGATCGAGGCCGTGCAGAGCGAGCCTTCCTCGGACTGGAAGATCCGCTACGCGCTGATGCTCGGTCTCGAGCGGGTCCTGAGCGTGCTGCCTCCGAAGCTGAAGTCGGGCACAGAGCTACGGCGCCACCAGGTGGACGCGCTCGCCGGGATGCTCACCGAGCTGATCGCCGCCAACCAGCGCCAGGCGGAGACTAACGGCAACGGCTCGCTCAGCGCCGAAGAGGCCGCCGAGCTCGACGACGAGGACGACGAGGACGAGAACGGCGAGGAGCTCGAGCTGCTCGAGCCCGCGGCGGCGCACGACCCGGGAGCGGCGCGCCGCTATCGCTTCCGCCACCCGACGGCCTCCGGCAAGACGATCGCCGCCGCGGGGTTCGTCGAGGCGGCCCGCACGATGGGCGTGCTGATCCTCACCCACCGCCGGCTGCTCGTCTCGCAGTTCAACCGCGAGCTGACCGAGGAGGGATACGGAGACAGGCTGGCGCCGGCGGTCATCCGCGGCGAGCAGGCTCCGCGCGGCGACCTGATCACCGTCCAGACCTACGCCTGGTTCGCGCGCCACGTCAAGGATCTCGAGCGCGGCGTCTACCACTTGGTGATCTGCGACGAGGCGCACACGGCCTTGGGCGAGAAGACGAGCACCGCGATCCGCACGTTGACCGAGCCGGTGTACATCGGCATGACCGCGACCGAGCAGCTGATCGCGAAGCAGGTCTCGGACGTCTTCCCGGCTTCGGTCGACGACCTTCCGCTCCAGGACGCCGCCCGCCGGGGCCTGATCGCGCCGCTGCGCAACCTCCGCGTACCGCCGGCCGCCGCGATCAACTCGGTGCCGATCGTCGGCGGCGACTTCGAGGAACGCGCCCTTGCCGAGGTGCTCGACCACCAGGCCCTGAATCAGGCAGCGGCGAGCCTCTACCGAGACCGCTTCGACTCGGCGCCGGGCATCGTCTACGCGGCCGGCGTCGACCACGCCTACAACCTTGCGCGCGAGTTCCGGGCCGCCGGCCTGAAGGCGGAGGCGGTCAGCGGACGCACCCCGCCGGTAAGACTCGCCGAGATCCTCGCCGCGTACGAGCGCGCGGACATCGACATCCTCATCAACGCGATGCTGCTCGCCGAGGGCTGGAACTCTCCGCGGGCGACGGTCGTCATGCATCTTGCACCGACCGCGAGCCGCCGCGTCTACCAGCAGCGGATCGGCCGGATCATGCGACTGCATCCGCGCAAGGAGGCTGGCATCGTCGTCGACTTCGTCCCCAAGGGGGCGACGCACAACGAGCGCGTGATCTCACTCCACAGCCTGCTCGACGCCGACTTCTACCGCGAGGGTGCGCGGGTCACGCCGGCGCCGCGACGCCGCGCACAGCGCCGCGCCCGCCGCAAGCTGTCGCCGGCGCCGTGGCTCGTGCCTGTGACGCCCGACGTGCGGCGGCGGCTGGCCGTCATCGCGCGCGAGTGGCAGCGGATCGATCCTCGCTACCTCGACGAGGAGGAGCAGCGGTTCTGGGCGACGATCGCGGGTCGCCAAGTCCGGTTCGAGGAGCGCGTCGACTTCGCGAAGAAGCTGACCGAGGCGCAGACGACGCGCGGCGCGCTCGAGCAGTTCCTCTTCACCTGCGCGGCCGAGAACCCCAATCGTCGGCTCCGGATGACGGCGCTCGCGGACCGGGTCGCGATGGGCGTCGACCGCGCCAGCTTCGATGACCTCGTCACGCTCGTGACCCAGGCGCCGACGTGGGAGAAGGACCGGGCGCAGGGCATCCGCGTCCTGCTCCGCGGGCTCGCGGAGGGCAAGGCCGACGCGCCGGAGCAGATCCTCTGGCGTTGGACGTGGCGCCTCGCGAAGGCGACGCGGAAGATCCAGGATCGCCGGGCGAGCGCGGAGTACCCGGAGGCCAAGCGACTGCTCGGCGCCCTCGCGAACTCGCGCGGACACCGCCACGAAGAGAACGCCGCGAAGCTGGTCCAGACCGCGAAGGAGCTCCCGATCGAGGTCGGGGCCGCACTGCTCGCCTCAGCCGAGGGCTATACGCCGAAGGCGACAAGGCTGATCGATGCGGCGCGCGAAGAGCTCGGCTCGGTCGAAGAGGTTGCGGCGGCGCTGGCCGAGAACCTGCCGCAGCCGAAGCTGCAGTCCCGGTCGCGGCGACGCCGGCGGCGGCGCAAGAAGGGCAAGGGCAAGCCGCAAGATCAGGCCGCCGCCAAGAACGGCGACCAGCCGGCCGAGGGCGAAGCCGCCCCCGAATCAGAGCCCGAAGCGACCACCGCGAACTAGCCCCGCCGACCGCCGCGCGCGCGTCAGTCGGTCGCTTCCTTCCGTGCGGTCAGACCCCGTCGAGGCTACTCGAGGGTTCGGCGCACTTTCGTGACAAAAGCTCAACCAGCCTCAAGGGGGTCTGACCCCGTTGATGGACCTCGAGGGTTGGGGCCTACTGCTCGGTGGCCGCGTCGGGTGGGCCGTTCTCGCGGTCACGCTCGCGCAGAAACCGCGTGAGCTCGGCGGCGAGGGCCTCACCCGACGGTAGGTCCGACTCGTCGAGCTCGTCTGCCCGCGACTCCAGCTCGTCGACGTACGCCTGCGTGTCCGCGTCGGTCGCCACCGCGCGGCTGACCTGCTCCACGTAGCCGTCCGCGGCCTCCTTGAGCTCCGCGACGTCGATGTCGGCGTCGAGCAGCGATGCGAGCCGCTCGCACAGTGCAAGCGCCGCGCGCGGGCTCGGCGTCAGCGAGACGTAGTGGGGGACTGCCGCCCACAGGCTCACCGACGGGAGGCTCTCCCGCCGGCAGACGTCGTGGAGCACGCCGACGATCCCGGTCGGGCCCTCGTAGCGGGACGCCTGCAACCCGAGCCGCTCGACGAGCTCCGCGTCGCTGGCGCTTCCCGTGACGGGGCACGGCCGAGTGTGCGGCACATCTGCGAGTAGCGAGCCAAGGCTGACCATGAGCTCGACGCCGAGCTCGGTCGCAAAGTCGATGATTAGGCGCGTGAATGCCTGCCAGCGCAGGTTCGGCTCGACACCGAGGAGCAGGACCACGTCACGGTCGAAACCCTCGGGGCGGGCACGATAGAACGACGTCTCGGGCCAATCGATGTGCCGCGTGACGCCGTCGACGAGCTTGACGTGGGGCCGAGTCGCCTGGAAGTCGAAGAAGCTCTCGGGATCGACATCGGCGATCAGCTCGGCGTCCCAGAGCCGCGCGAGGTAGCCGGCGGCGAGCGATGCACCCTGTCCGCCGTCGTTCCAGCCGCGGAAGGCGGCGATCAGGAGCGGCCGTTCGAGCTCAGGCCGCTCGTGGATGCGAAGTTCGCTGGCCATCGGTCCAGCTTATCCCCCAAAGTGCGGTCACCAGCGCCACGGTGAGACCCCAGACCGCCGCAGCCAGCGCCACATGGAGCGCGACAATGCCCCAGGGCAACTCCAACCGCCACTGCAGCTCGCCGACGGCCATTTGGACGAGTAGGACGCCGAGCAACACCAGGGCAAGCCGGAAGACCTGTGGCGCGAGACTGCGTCGCGCGGCGAGCAGGCCAAGCACGAAGAGGAAGAGGGCGCCGAAGACAGCCGTCACGCGCACATGGAGGTAGACGGCGTCGTCGAGGTGCCAGAGCCGCTCGACGACGTCCGCGTCTCCGGAGTGCGGCCCCGCCGCGGTCGAGAACGTTCCGGTCACGACCAGCACCAAGCAGGCGGCAATCAGCCCGAGACCCGCCCAGCGAAGCTCTCCTGGGAGCGGAACCCTCTTCCTCCCGAGGGCTTCGAGCGCGACGACGATCGCGCCGCCCAGGGCGAGCAGGGCGATCAGGAAGTGCACGATCACGAGCCAGGGCGGAAGGTCGTAACGGATCGTGGCGAGACCGAGCGGCGCCTCGGCGACGGTCAGCACCGCGACTGCCACCGCGGTCAGGAAGACCCAGCGCTGACGCCGCCGCGCGAACCACGCAGTGAGGATCGAAAGCGTGATCGGGAAGACGCCGAAGACTCGGTTCCCGAACTCGATGAACGCGTGGTAGTCCTCCTCTGGGAAGAACGCGCCCTCCTCGCAGCCGGGCCAGCCCTCGCAGCCGAGGCCTGACCCGGTCAGCCGCACGAGCGAGCCCGTGATCACGATGACGTAGAGCGAGAGTGCGGACGCCACCGCGAGCCGGCGATAGTTCGTCGTGCTCAGCCTGACTCCGCCCGATCGAGGAAGTCGCCGAGCACGGCGCGATATCGCTCTGGCTCCTCGACGAAGGCCGTGTGCGAGCTCTCCTCGAAGAGCGCCCACTCAGAGCCAGGGATGAGGCGATGAGCCTCCTCGGCGAGCGTCGGCGTGCAGCAGTCGTAGCGGCCCGAGGTGATCAACGTCGGGAGGTCGACCTCCGAGAGCCGCGGCCTCACGTCCCAGTCCCGCAGGTTCCCGGTCGGGCTCCACTCCTGCCGGCCCCACATCACCAGGTACGGCTGCTTTCCCTTCTCTTGGCGGCCGCGCTCGACGCACTCCGGCCATGGGTCGAGACGGCAGACGTGCCGCCGCCAGAACTCCTCCTCCGCAACCGATTCGTCCTCCGCGAGCGGCGCGCGCAGCCGCGTCGCCTCGGCGGCCCAGGTCTGTGCCGCCGTCGGCGGCGCATTGAGCGTCAGGCTGACGAGCCCGCCCGGCTTTCCGAGGACGTACTCGAGCGCAAGCATCGCGCCCCACGAGGTGCCGAGGAGGTGAATGCGGTCGAGCCGAAGAGCGTCCCGCAGGGTGCGTAGCTCGTCCAGGAAGAGCTCGAGCGTCCAGAGCTCGGGATCGTCGGGCCGGTCCGACGACCCGCAACCGAGCTGGTCGTAGAGAACGACCCGGCGCCCTAGCTGCTCCAGGGGCTCGAAGTAGTAATGCGTCGAGCCGGGTCCTCCGTGGAGACAGAGCAGTGGCACAGAGTCTTCGGGACCTACGTCGCGATACCACGTCTCGAACCCGTGGAACGGGATTCGCCCCTCGACGGCCCTCACAGGCGGAGCGGTTCGAGCAGCGCGGGATAGCCGTCCGCAGCGCGGAAGGGGGTCGGCCGTGAGCCCAGAAACAGCGGCCGGTCCGCGGCGTTGAGAAGAAGCGGCATCAGGTCGGGGCCTCGGAGCTGCCCGAGGAGCCCACGCGAGCAGTCGAGCTCGCCGAAGGACTCGACCGGGTCGGCCCGGACTCCGGGCCCTGCAACGACTAGGGGCACAGGGTCGCCTGAGTGGATCACGTCGGGGTAGGCGGGTGTCGCATGGTCGCCGGTGACGCAGACGATCGCTTGTGACTCTAGGGCGCGTAGCGCACCGAGTTCGCCGTCGAGCACTTCGATCGTGCGCTGCTTGGTCGCCGGATCCTTCGTGTGCCCGGCTGCATCCGCCGCCTTGAGGTGGACGAAGACGAACGTCTCGCCGGCCTCGCGCAGCTCGCGCACGAGCCGAAGCCGCTCGCGGAGATCGGTCGCAGGCTCGTCCGTCTCCGGCGCCTCGACCGGTGCGAGGCCGACGGCGCGGCCGAGCCCGTGCAGGAAGCGCGATTCAGCGATGAACGACCCGGTCACACCGTGGCGCTCGAGAAACGTCGGAACCGGCCTCCATCTCCCCCACCACTTGAGAGTGATCACATTGAAGCGCTCCCCCGCGAGCCGCTCGATCACCACCCGCGTCCACTGCTCGGCGGCGCGAGCGGTGCGCGCAGCGTCGGGATGGGCCGCCTGCGGCCGCAAGACGGGGTGGCGGTCGCGGAAGAACGCGTCCGAGTCGGTGACCCGGTGGTCGGCCCCGCCCGAGACGCGCAGCACCGCCTCGCCGCGACGGAGATGCGAGAGCATGAAGCGCAGGCCGTCGACCTCGATGTCCGCACAGCGGTCGACCAGCGCAGCCCCCTCCTCTTCGTCCTCGCCGTACGCCGGGCGGCCCGTCAGCCAGAGCTCGCCGTTCCGCCGGTCGGCGGGCCTTAGCGCGGCGAACGCGAAGACGTCGTCCGGACTGACCTCCTGCTCCGCCCCAAGGGCCTCGAACACGGCGCGGTTCGGAAACTCGTCCGGCAGGTAGCCCAGCATCGACCAGTGCGCCACCTCGCTCGAAGGGGCGCGGCCCGGCCCGATCGCGTAGAGGACCCCGGTCGAGCCCCGCGAAGCGAGCGCGTCGAGATTCGGCGTCCGGGCGGCCTCGTTCGCGGTCCGGCCGCCGAGGCTCGCGTGGGCTCGGTCCCCGAGCCCGTCGAGGAGCAGGACAACGATCGGATGCACGCAGGAAAGCTAGACCGGAACGCGTTCGAGCTCGCGGATCACCCGCGCGACTCCCGGAGGCACGAGCGATTCCCAGTCGCCGCCTTCGCGCAGCGCGTCACGCACGTCCGCACCGGAGATCTCCTTCTCCGCGCCTCGGTCGAGCACGACGACCTCGTAGCCTGCCTCCTGTAGCCGGTCGAGCTTCGTCCCGCCCCACTCGCTGAAGAGGCGCAGGTACTGAGTCGCTCCGTCGGGGACGTAGGCCGGCCACAACTCGGGCTCGTTGACCGGGAACGGGATCACGTGCACGCGGTCGAGGTCGAACCCGAGATCGCGCGCCGCCGCCTTCACCATCAGCAGCCGCTCGGCGTACTTCCAGGGATTCGACTCCGGCAGATGGCGGGCCGGATCGCTCGCTTCGGGCCGGATCCGCGTCGGGTCCGGGTTCGTGATCCCCACGAACACGTCGTCACAGCGCTCCGCCGCCCCGCGCAGGTATTCCAGATGTCCGAGGTGAAACGGCTGGAAACGCCCGTGGATCATCCCGCGGGCCACTCGGGTCATTGCACGACGACCCCGAAGCCCTCCTCGACCCGTCCGATGCGGCGGACGAACAGCCGCCGCGCCGCGAACTCGGCCTCGAGCGTCGGCCCGCGCTCGGCAGGCACCGAGATGAGCAGCCCCCCGGCGGTCTGAGGATCGAAGGCAAGCGCCTCGAGCGACTCCGGGACGCCGTCGAGCTCGACGTGCGGGCCCGCGAACTCTCGGTTCCGGGGATCACCGCTCGTCCGGATCCCCGAGCGCGCAAGGTCGAGCGCGCCGTCGATCGCCGGGAAGCGCTCCGATTCGAGACTGACTCGAACACCGCTCCGTTCTGCCACTTCGTGGGCGTGGCCGAAGAGCCCGAAGCCGGTGACGTCCGTGACTGCGTTCGGCTCTAGTGGACGAATCGCGTCGGCCGCGTCCTTGTTCAGCGTCCGCATCCAGCGAACCGCCCGCTCCAGTTGCTGGGTGCCGGCTGCGCCCTGCTTGTAGCCGGTCATGATCAGGCCGGTCCCGAGCGGCTTCGTCACGTAGAGCGCATCTCCGGCGCGGGCGCCGTTCTTCGGCCAGACGCCGTCCGGCCTCGCCGTCCCGATCACGGCCAGCCCGTACTTCGGCTCTTCGTCGCGAATCGTGTGGCCGCCCGCGAGGAGACCGCCACTCGCCCGGACCCGCTCGTCCGCCGCGGCGAAGATCGCGCCGAGCATCTCGGTCGGAAGCGACTCCGGGAACGCCGCGATCGACAGAGCAAGCAGCGGCGACCCGCCCATCGCGAAGACGTCGTTGAGTGCGTTCGTGGCCGCGATTGCGCCGTAGTCACCGGGGTCGTCGACCACCGGCGGGAAGAAGTCGAGCGTGAAGATCAACGCGCGCTCGTCGTCGAGGCGGTACACCGCCGCGTCGTCGGCCGGCGAGAGCCCGATGAGGAGATCTTCCGCGTCCACGGGCACGAAGCCGCGCAGCAACTCCTCGAGGCGCGCCGCCGAGTACTTCGCGGCGCAGCCTCCGCAGGACGCGAGGTCCGTCAACCTGATCGTTTGAGAGCCGAGATCGATTGGAGAGGGGCCTCCTGCTTCGGCGAATCGTGCCTAGGTCGCTGTCTCACCGCAACGCAGAGCATTACCGAGACATTCCCTGCTGGGCGACGGCATGAGATCGCACGTTCGGGGCGCGAGCTGGCTGCTCTGGGACGAGGCGGCCCAGACGCGCCAGATCGTGCATCCGGACGCGCGAGATCGGGCAGTGCCGAGCACCTCGAACGTCCGACTCAGGCGTTCACGTGTCCGCCCCATCGGCGGATTCTTCCCTTATTGCCTCAGAGTGAGTCCGGAGACTCGCGAGGAACTACGGCCGGCTCCCCCTTGGAACCATTTCCTCGTTCGCGCGTCTCTCCTGGGGAGTTCTCGGCCTTCCTGCTGACCAGACCCTGCAGGAGGCCTTCAGCGACCTTCCCTGGAGCTGCCGCGCCGTCGGCAGCTTCCTGTTCCGCAGATTTACCAGTTCTGGAACAGATCGTCGAACATGCCACCACCGCTGACAGCGGTAACTACTGCGAGGGCGACGAGAGCGAGCAACTTGATGCGATTGGTGAACAAGACGATCACCCCCTTCCGTTAGAACCTGACATCCTGGAGCGCCTCTGCGGCGCGCCGGTAGAGCTGCGCGGCCACCTGGTCTTGACCGCGCCGCGTCGCCAGGTCGCCCTTGGCGATCCAGGCAGACGCGCGATGGCTTAGGGAGGAAAGCTGGTCGAAGTTGCGCTCGGCGGCGTCGAAGGCCTCTGCGGCCTCGTCGAGCCGACCCTGCTCGAGGAGGGAGCGCCCGAGCACGAGCTGGGCGTTCCCGATCTCGTCGACGACGTCGACGCGATCGCCGAGGAGCTTCAAGGCCTGGCGCGCCTGCTCCTCCGCGGGCTCGACCTGGCCCGTGCGGAGGTGGACCTGCGCCAGTGAGTTGACGGCGCGAGCGGCATCCGCCTCGCTGCCGTACTCGAGCAGGAGCTTGAACGACTCGTTCAGGTGCTCGATCGCGTCCTCGGGCTTGCCGAGGAGGAAGTTGAGGCCGCCGAGGTTGTTCAGGATCTTTCCGACAGTCGCGCGGTCGGCGATCTCCTCGAACTGGGCCTTGGCCTGCTCCGCGTACTTGCGGGCAAGCACCCACTGGCCCTGGCGCTCGGCGACGAGCGAAGCCTGGAAGTAGACGCGGGCGACGGTGCGCGAGTCGTCGAGCCCCTCGGACAGCTCGAGCGCGCGCTCGAGGTCCTCGCGCGCGGCCTCGTAGTCCCGCTGGCGCCGGTAACACCGCGACCGGAGCCGCAGGATCTCGGCGCGCAGGCGATCCGAGGGAAGCTCGGAGCGCTCGGCGAGCGTGAGCGCCTCGTTGAGCAGCCCGACCGCGGTCTGGATGCTCGACAGCTCGACGCGGCAGGCGGCGAGCCGATAGAGGACATCCGCGCGATCGACATCCGAGAACATCGCATCCTCGGTCATCGCCCTGGCGCGGGTGAGAAGCTCGATCGCGGGCTTGACCTCGCCGGTGCGCATCAGCGCCCACGCTTCACCTGCCAGCGTGCGTACCTCGAGCTCGGGCGACGCGATACCGAGGACGGCCGGCCTGATGTTCTGGAATTCCTCCAGCGACTCCGCGTATTCGTGGTTCTCGCTCAGAGCCTCCGCGCGCGCGAGGGCAGTCTCGATCCGACCACGCTCATCGGCGGAGACGCCGCTGGCGAGGAAGCCCGGGTCGACACCGAGCCGCTGCGCGAGCCACTCGATCGTCTCCTGCGTCGGGCGGGTCTTGCCGCGCTCGATCTGACTGACGTATTCCTTCGAGAACCGATCACCGGCGAGGTCGGTCTGGGTCAGGCCGGCGTTGACGCGCAGCGTGCGGAGACGCTCACCGAGACCTCCGTTGGGGAGTCGTCCGAGGCGGGGTGTCTTCGCGGTGTGAGTCGCTCGTGTCAAGTCGGGAGTCCTTGGGCGGCGCTACGCGACAACTTGACCATACTCGTCCTCCACCTCTCGTGGAATCCCCCAAAAGGGTCACGGCTCCTGGGGAAACGGGTCAACCAAGCGTATCGCAAAATCACTTGACCGAGGTACTTGACTTCGCCCGGATCCGCCCCTATAGTCCGTTCACCGAGCAGCAAGATCCACCCAAAAAGGATTGAGCTGTAAGGAAGGCGCGCCACATTGGTGACGAGCCCCGGAGGTATTGGCTGGGCCGCAGAGTCAAGGCCTCCGGGCAGTCACCGCGGGAGGTGGGCTCGCCGCAAAGAAATGCGAACCCCCGGGGGCCGCAGCCCGGGGGTTCGGCCTATCTCGGGGGCCTTTTCGGCCCCCTTGTCGTTGAAAGTCTCACGACTTCAACGAGGTAACTTCCTTCACCCAGATGAGGGAGAGGCGCATGGATTACAGGTCGGTTCTTCCTGTCATCCAGCGGCGGCGGGAGGCGAAGATCTTCGGGAAGTCCTCGTCGACCAGACCACCGAGGCGCTTGCTGACCGTCCCCAGGAGGCCGATCGAGATGAAGATCCAGGCCTCGGCGTCGGCGTCGCGGTCCGGGAAGATCGAGCGCTCCTCCTGGCCACGGCGGATCACCTCGGCGACGAAGTCGTGCACCTCGCGCATCTGACGCCGGACGAACCGACGGATCTCGGGGTCGTCACTGGCCTCCGTCATCGCCTGCACCCACAGGAGCGCAATGTGACCGCGCTTGTCGCGCGCCGAGAGGTAGGCCCGGCCCATGTGCGCGACCCAGAGCGCTGGGTCGGTCTCCTCGACGATCGCCGCCTCCCACATCTGGCGCGTCTCCGTCCACGTCTGCTCTAGGCACGCAAGGTAGAGATCTCGCTTCGACGCGAAGTGCCGGTAGAGGATCGGCTCGGTCACCCCGGCGCCGCGGGCGATCTCGGCCGTCGTCGCGCCGCGGTAGCTCCCCTTCGCGAAGACCTGGCAAGCGGTTTCGAGGACATCTGCACGCCGCTCTTCGGCGCTCAGCCGCCCTTTCGTCGCCTTCATGCGACCTCGGGAAAGCCTTCGGGGGCCGGCCCGCGGTCGTGCGCCCTGACGAGGACGAACGAGACGACGGCGCCGAGCACAGCGATCAGCGCCGCAATCGTGAGGGCAGTCGAGAACCCGTCCACGAAGCGCTCCTTCTCTCGAAAGATTGCCGGGCCCCTCAGGTCTCCGACCTCGTGGGCCATGATTGCGCCCATGAGGGCGATGCCCATGGAGCCGCCGACCTGCCGGAACGCGTTCAGGACGGCCGATCCGACGCCGGACTTGTCGACCGGCAGAGCCCGCACGGCGGCGGCGGCACTCGGCGTCATCACGAGCGACATCCCGAAGCCGCCGAGGATCATCGCGGGTAGGAGGCTCCAGTAGGTCTCGTCGACTCCGAGCCGCGAGAAGTAGAGCAGTTGGATCGCGATCAGGATCATCCCGGCCGTCATCAGCCAGCGCGAGCCGAAGCGATCGGAGCTCTTACCGGCGATCGGCGCGACGAGCACGATCAGGATCGTCAGCGGCAGGAAGGCGGCTCCGGTCTCGACCGCGGAATAGCCGAGGACGCCCTGCATGTAGAGCGAGACGAAGAAGAACACGCCGAACATCGCGAGCGCGACGAGCAGCACGGCGAGATTCGCTCCCGCGAAGGTCCCGTTGCGGAACAAGCTGAGGTCGAGCATCGGCAGTCGCTGGCGCAGCTCGAGCAGCACAAACGCGACCAACATGACCGCCGCGACGACGAAGACGCCGACGATGCGCCCCGACGTCCATCCGTAAGTGTTGGCTTCGATCAGGCCGTAGGTGAGCGCGAACAGGCCGATGCCGGAGGTGAGAAGCCCAGGCAGGTCCAGTCGCTGCTCGGCCGACTCGTCCTTCGACTCCGGGATCAGGAGCAAGCTCGCCACGATCGCGACCAGCCCGATCGGGACGTTGACGAAGAAGATCCAACTCCAGCTGATGTGCTCGGTGAGGAGACCGCCGACGAGCGGCCCGATCGCGAGAGCCAGCGCGGACACGCCGGCCCAGATCCCGATCGCCATGCCGCGCTGGCGCGGCGGGAAAGTGGCGGCGATGATCGAGAGCGTCGCAGGATTCATCAGCGCTGCGCCGGCGCCTTGGACGACGCGTGCGCCGATCAGGAGCTCGCCGCTGCCCGCGAGGCCGCAGACGAGCGAGGACAAGGTGAAGATCACGAGCCCGACGACGAAGATCCGCCGGCGTCCCATCAGGTCGGCGAGCTTGCCGCCGGTCAGCATCAACGAGGCGAACGTCAGGGCATAACCCGTCACGATCCACTCGAGCTCGGAAAGCCCGATCTGGAGGTCCGCGGCGATCGCCGGCAGGGCGACGTTGACCACGGTGTTGTCGAGCATGATCATGAAAAGGCCGAACGCGACGGCCCCGAGGGTCCACCACTTGCGAGCTTCTTCTGAGATCAAATGGAGCTTCACCGGTTAGTGGACACTATGTTAGCGGACACTAATCTCACGGCAGCTGTCAGCCGGGTGCTAGCCACACCCCGATGGAAGGGCCATCACGATTTCCACGCGCCCGCACGCGTGTAAATCTCGGGTGATGCCTGCCGATTCGCCCGACTCAGTCGCATGAGGTACCTCAGCACAGGAGCCGCCCGGCATCCCTGGCGCACGATCGGCGCCTGGTTCGCTGCGATCGTCGTCTCCGTCGGCCTGATCGTCTTCTTTCTCGGCGACGCCCTCACGGGCGAGGCCGAGCAGCTGAACAACCCCGAGTCGGAGCAGGCGTACGACTTGATGGACGAGCGACTGTCGTTCGTCCCGTACGAGTTCTCGACTGATGTCGTACTCGTCCGCTCCGACTCGTTGAGCTCCAATGACCCGCGGTTCCAGGCGAAGGTCGAGGAGCTGATCGGAAGGCTGCGCGAGACGCCCGGCGTAGTGAACGTGATCGACACACCGGCGGCGAAGACGCAGCGCGCGGTCATCATCGAGGTCGGCCTCGAGGACGAGGGGGCGGCTGAGCCCGTCACGGACGTGCTCCGAGGCCAGGACGACGAGACCTTCGACCTCTACGCGACGGGTGAGTGGATGGTCGAGCAGGACTTCCAGAAGCTGTCGCAGGACGACCTCAAGAAAGGCGAGCTGCAGTTCGGCCTTCCCGCGGCGCTGCTGATCCTGCTTTTGGTCTTCGGTACGGTCGTCGCCGGCTTGGTGCCGGTCGCGCTCGCCCTCGTCGCGATCGTCACCGCGCTCGGGTTGGTCGGCCTCGTGGGAATCGCGTTCGAGCTCTCGATCTTCACCGTGAACATGCTCACCGGCATGGGCCTGGCGCTCGGGATCGACTACGCGCTCTTCATCGTCTCGCGATTCCGCGAAGAGCGCGCAGGCGGGCGCGAGAAGGTCGACGCGATCGCGACGACAGGACGCACAGCGAGCCGCGCAGTCATCTTCAGCGGCACCGCCTTCGTGATCGCGATGTTGGGGCTGCTGTTGATCCCGAACACGATCTTCCGCAGCCTCGCGTTCGGGGCGATCACCGTCGGGATCACCTCGGTCGTCGCGGCAGTAACCCTGCTGCCGGCGGTGCTGAGCCTGCTCGGCGACCGGGTGAACGCCCTGCGGATTCCGCTCGTCGGGCGCGGCAGCGAGCAGGGCACCGCCAGGGAGGGCCGATTCTGGGGCGCGATCGTCCGCGGCGTGATGCGCCGCCCGGTGGTCAGCCTGGTTGCGAGCGTCGCCGTGCTGCTCGCGCTCTGCCTGCCCGTGTTCAACTTCGAGACCGGCGAAGCCGGGATCCGCACGCTGCCCGACCGCTTCCCCTCGAAGCAGGGGTTCAACGCGCTGCAAGAGACGTTCGGCGTCGGCACGACCGACACAGTCGAGGTGGTCATCGACGGAGAGATCTCAGCGCAGACGCGCGCGGAGGTCGACCGGCTTGCCGGGGAGATGCGGACCAATCCGGCGTTCCGTCAGGTCGAGGTCGAGCTCCATCCCGAGAGCAACCTCGCGGTGATCGAGGCGGTTCCGGCCGGCGACAGCCGGGACGAGCGCGCACTCCAGGCCGTGCGGCAGCTCCGCGAGACGGAGATTCCCGGCGCCCGCGTCCTAGTGACGGGAGAGACCGCCGAGGCGATCGACTACTTCGCGCTCACCGAACGCTGGCTGCCGATCCTGATCGCCTTCGTGCTCGGGCTCTCCTTCATCCTACTGACCGTTGCCTTCCGGTCACTCGTGGTGCCCATCAAGGCGATCCTGCTCAACCTGCTCTCGGTAGGTGCCGCCTACGGCGTGCTGATCCTCGTCTTCCAAGAAGGCATCGGGAACGACCTGTTCGGCTTCCAGCAGGTCGACTTCATCGAAGCCTGGGTACCGTTGTTCCTCTTCGCCGTCCTCTTCGGCCTCTCGATGGACTACCACGTCTTCCTGCTCAGCCGCATCCGCGAGCGCTACCTGAGGACGGGGAACAACGACGATGCGGTGGCGCACGCCGTCGGGTCGACGGCGCGGATGATCACAGGCGCCGCGCTGATCATCATCGCAGTGTTCGGAGGCTTCGCCCTCGGCGATCTGGTGATGTTCCAGCAAATGGGCTTCGGAGTCGCCGTCTCGCTGCTGATCGACGCGACGATCATCCGATCCGTCATCCTCCCCGCGAGCATGAAGCTGCTGGGGACGCGGAACTGGTACCTCCCAAAGCGACTGGAGTGGCTGCCCGATTTCCACGTCGAGGGAGCCAGATGATCTGGACCCCGAGCGAGGATGTCCTCGCGCGGGCCAACGTCGTCCGGTTGATGCAGCGTCACGGCGCCGACGACTACTGGGAGCTCGTCCGGCGCTCCCAGGAGGACCCGGCGTGGTTCTGGCCGGCCGCGATCGAGGACATGGGGCTCGAGTTCTCGCGGCCGTGGGAGCAAGTGGTCGACCTCTCGCGCGGGCCGGAGTGGGCGACCTGGTTCGTGGGTGGGAAGCTGAACATCGCCGGGAACTGCGTGCATCGCTGGGCGGAGCGGCGGCCGGACGCGCCCGCGACGGTCTCGCTCGGGGAGGACGGCGCGCGCCGAGAGCTGAGCTTCGCCGAGCTCTCACGCGAGGTGACGCGGCTGGCCGAGGCACTGGTGCGGATCGGGGTCGGCGAAGGTGATCGGGTCGCGATCTTCCTGCCCATGGCGCAGGAGGTGGCGATCGCTTCACACGCGTGCGCCCATATCGGCGCGATCCAGGTGCCGATCTTCTCGGGCTTCGCGGCGCCCGCTGTCTCCCAACGGCTGCAGGCGTCGGAGGCGAAGGTCGTGATCACGACACGAACGTCACGGCGTCGCGGCCGGGAGGTGCCGATGCTCGAGATCCTCGAGCAGGCCCGGGCCGATGCGCCGTCGGTCGAACACGTCGTGCTGGCTCCGTGGGACGAGCTCCTCGCCGACTGCCCCGGTGAGCTGCCGCCGGCCGAGCTCGACTCTGAGACCCCCTACCTCCTGACCTACACGTCGGGCACAACGGGGCGGCCCAAGGGGGTCGTCCATGTCCAGGGCGGCGTCCTCGTCTCGATCGCGCGCGAGGTCTGCTACCAGGCCGACGCGAAGCCCGCCGACGTCATCCACTTCGCAACCGACATGGGCTGGATCATGGG
>JBOHAU010000222.1:0-10114 GCA_050698015.1 Gaiellaceae bacterium | reverse complement strand
GGTCGACGAATTGGCCTTGTTCGTCTGGCCAGTCGTCCTCGGTGGGCGCACCCCCGCACTGCCGACCGACATGCGCGTCGATCTGAAGCTCATCGACGAGCACCGGTTCAGCAGCGGCGTCGTCCACCTCCGCTATCGCCTTCCGTGACGACGCAGGGACCGCGCACCCTCGCGCACCTGCCCCCTATCGCCGGTTAGGTTGCGCCGTGCCGGAGCCGACTCGGACCAAAACCTTTGGTCCGCGACCAAACATCCGCAGCTAGTCGGCGTCGATGTTGTGGGCCTCGGCGTATGCAGGCCAACACTCTTCGTGCACGATCCGCATGCTCCTGGCTTCCTGGTTAGGGCAGCGCTCGGCTGGGTCCTCGACGTGGATCGCGTGGACGACCCGGTGAGTCCAGCCGCGATCGAAGATGGGGCGCCCGCACTGCGCAAAGTTTTGACGACCGGGAAGTACGCGCGCGCCCGGCCGGCAGGTGCCGGGCGCCCGCGCCCTGCCACCGGGTCGGGCGAGCGCGCCGGAGCTCTCGGCCGTTTCCCCTCGCCGGCCCGCCGGACGCTACCCGCCCCCCGCGCGGCGGCTCGACGAGGCGCGACCGGCTCTCTACTCGGCCGTGCTCGCGCTCGAGCAAGTGCTGCTACTGAGCCCGCGCTCGCGGCGCGCCTCGGGTGTCACCGTCGACGACGAGCACGCGCCGGCGACGCTGCACGTTCTCGAACATGATCGGTACCCCGAGCATCGTTCGGAAGAACCGGGGGCCGGGATAGGTGTACTCCGGGTCCGCGAGGACGTCCGGGATCTGGACCGGCTTTCGCTCGACGCCGGCGCGGCCTGCCGCCGTCGTCCGGTCGAGGGGATGCGGATGCTCCTGGTCATAGCGGGCGCCTTCCGGCTCGCCATGGTGTGCGCCCAAATGTAGGAACCCATCCTCGAGAAGCCACAGGGCTCCGTGGTCGGCCTCGGAGAGTCGCTTGCATGCTTCAGCCACCCCGTCAAGAACCCCCGGCCGTCCTGCGCGAGGCCAGCCATCCGGGCAGCTTAGGGCTGAATGGATCCGTCCCCGGTCGGAATGGGCGGCTCCGCCCGGGGGAGGACATCGCATCGCGAGTCGCGGAGTACAGTCGAGCGTATGACCGCAGGTTCGTGGCGAGGGTGGCTCAAGGCCGACGACCTTCGCCGTGTTCTCCCGTTTTTCTCGCTGGCGTTTGCGCTTGTCGCGGCGATCACGCAGCCGTCTTCGGAAGCCGATGTCGCGCTCATGGTCGTGCCGGTCGTCGCTTGGAGCCTGTGGGCGTTCACCCGCAGAGTCCCGCTGGCCGCAGCCTCTCTTGCGATCGTCGTCCCAACGGTCGTCGTTCAGCGCTCCGGAGAACTCGAGCCGGTCATGTTCAACGTCTCCCTGCTCGCCTTCGCGGCGGCGCGGTGGTCGCGTTCGCTCGCGGTGGCCGTGTCTCTCGGGCTCGTCGCCGCGGCGACGCCGGTGTTCGTGGCGGTGGTCCAGGATCCGATGGAGGTCGCCACCGGCATCTGGGTCGTCGCGATCGTCTTCATCTGGATCGTGGGTCGCGCCGTCGCTCGCCAGGAGCGGCTCGTGGTCGAGCTCGAGCGCACCCGGCGCCAGCTGGCGCAGCAAGCGTTGCTTGCAGAGCGCCGTCGGATCGCGCGCGACGTCCACGACTTCGTCGGTCACGGGTTGGCCGCCGTCATGCTTCAGGTCACGAGCGCCAAGCACGTGCTGCGCCGCGACGCCGACGCGGCCGAGGAGGCGCTGCGATCTGCGGAGGAGATGGGGCGGCGCAGCATGCAGGAGCTTCGGCGTACGGTGACCCTGCTTCGCAGCAAAGACGAGGCGGGCGCCCCAGCGCCAATCCCGTCGGCGAGCGAGATTCCGGCGCTCGTCGATCACGCTCGGGCAGGAGGTCTCGCCGTCGAACTCCGGATGCGAGGCGACTTCTCAGAGGTATCACCAGGGGTTAGCGTCGCGCTCTACCGGATCGCGCAGGAGGCGCTCGCGAATGCGGCTCGCCACGCTCCGCGCGCCCGGACGGCGCTCCGCCTCGAACTGACAGACGGCCGAGTCGCGCTGATGGCGGAGACCAGGGGACCGGTCGACGCGGGCTCGGCCTCGTCCGAGCGAGAGCGGCCTCATTATGGGCTGATCGGGATGGAGGAGCGGGCGGCGACGCTCGGCGGCGAGTTTGCCGCCGGGCCGACCCGCGATGGCTGGCACGTCCGCTGCGAGCTTCCTCTGCAAGGCGAGGGAACCCGGTGATTCGAGTCGCGATTGTCGACGACCAGGCCATGGTCCGAGCCGGCCTGGCGCGAATCCTGTCGCCGGCGGACGGGTTCGAGGTCGTGGCCGAGTGCGCCGACGGCCGGCAGGCGGTCGAGGAACTGCCCGCGCTTCACCCGGACGTCGTGCTCATGGACGTCCGCATGCCGGCGCTCGACGGCATCGCCGCGACCGCAGAGTTGCGTCGCCTCGACGACCCTCTGGACGTGCTCGTGCTCACGACGTTCGGCGAGGATGAGGTGTTGTGGGGCGCGATCGAGGCGGGCGCCGCCGGTTTCGTCCTCAAGGATTCGACCGCGGGGGATCTGATCGCCGCGGTCCGGGCCGTCGCTGGCGGCGCGGCCTGGTTCGATCCGGCGGTCGCGCCGCGTCTGCTCGACCGGTATCGGCGCGTGGTCGCGCCTGCTACCCGCGACGCGGCCCGGCTCGACGCGTTGACAGACCGCGAGCACGACGTTCTGCGCTTGATGGCGCGTGGTGCGACGAACGCGGAGATCGGTGCGGCCCTGTTCGTGGCTGAGGCGACGGTGAAGACGCACGTCGGGAGCATCTTCGGCAAGCTCGGTGTGCGCGACCGCGCCGCGGCGATCGTGTTCGCGTACGACCACGGCGTCGTCACGCCCGGCCTAACACTCGAGTAGCGCCCGGCGTCCGACTCGGGTCGGAGTGGAACTCGGGCCTCTCGGCTGATGCGCGGCCGCGTCGCAGGCGATAGAACCGGCGGCGTGATCGAGGGTGTGAGCAAGGTTGTAGTCGAGGTGGAGGATCAGGCGCGCGCGCTCCGATTCTGGACGGAGCGGCTGGGCTTCGAGCCCCACCAGGACACTCCCTACGACGAGGAGCGCTGGGTCGAGGTCAGACCGCCGGACAAGGGACTCGTTCTCATCCTCAGTCCCCGTCGGGACGACCCGCCGGGGGCGCCCAACATGCTGCCCACGTCGAATGTCTTCTTCTACTGCGACGACCTCGACGCGACATACGAGGAGCTTCGGGCCCGTGGCGTGGAGTTCCCGCAGCCGCCGGTCGAGCTTAGCTTCGGCTGGTGGTCGATCTTCCAGGATGAGGAGGGCAACCGCTTCGCCCTCCGTCCACGCGAGGCGACGTGAGGCCGTAGATGCCTCGAATCGTCGTCATCAATCACCTGACGCTCGACGGCGTCATGCAGGCGCCGGGCCGCCCCGATGAGGACACGCGCGGCGGGTTCGAGCACGGTGGTTGGGCTTCGTCACGAATGTTTGGAGACGAGGTGATAGGCGCTGCGATGGGCGCCCGGATGGCGGCGAGCAGCGGGCTCCTGCTCGGACGACGCACCTACGACGACCTCCTGAGCTATTGGAACTCACAGGACAGCCCGTTCAAGGACGCGCTCAACAATGCGCCCAAGTACGTCGCCTCGCGGACGCTGAGCGAGCCGCCGCCGTGGCCGAACTCGGCGCTGCTGCCCGGCGACATCCCGGAAGCGGTTGCGGCGCTCAGACAGGAGCCAGGCGAGGGCTGCACGTGATGGGCAGCGGCGAGTTGATCCAAACGCTCATGCGCGACGACTTGATCGAGGCGGCTGTTTGCCGACGTCGGTACTCATTCCGCAGTGCGACTCGTCGCGGTGGAGGCGTCGCCGAGGGGCCTCGTGATCGCGACCCACCAGCCGGTCGGCTGAGCGATGGCGATGTGCTGGCATGACTGAGACGCTCGCACGCGTGAGCGCTCGCCGGCCTTGGCTCGTCGTCGGTCTCTGGCTGATCGTTATCTTCACCGCCGTCGTCCTCGTGGCGATGTTCCTCGCCTTCGAGGGCGAGGCGGAGATCACGAGGACGACCGAGTCGAAGCAGGCCGAGCGAATCCTCGACGAGGGCTTTCCGCAGGAGGCCGCGACGGGCGAGGCGATCACCGAGGTCGTCGTCGTGCGCGCTGAGGCTGGCGACGTTCGCAGGAAGGCGACGCGGTCGCGAGTCGCTGCCCTCGCGGAGGAGCTCCGTCGGGCGGGTGCGACACGGACCGTCACCTACCGAGACGAGCGGCGCCTCGTCTCACAGGACGGGGACTCGACCGTCCTCCTCGTGGCGCTGGGCCGGGACGGAGAGGACGACGTCGACGGCGTCGTCGATGTGGTCGAGCGCCTCGACGACGAACCCGGTTATCGGGCGGCCCTCACCGGTGAGTTCACGGCGGACGGCGATGAGGACGCCGCGTCGCTGGAGGATCTGAAGAAGGGCGAGCTCTTCTTCGGCGCGCCGCTCGCGCTCGTAGTCCTGCTGCTCGTCTTCGGCGCGGTCGTCGCGGGCCTCGTTCCGCTCATGCTGGCGATCGCCTCGATCGTGGTCGCGCTCGCGCTCGTCGCACTGCTGGCGCAAGCGTACGAACTGTCGGTCTTCACCCAGAACATGCTGATTGGAATGGGCCTTGCCCTCGGGATCGACTACTCGCTCTTCACGGTTTCCCGCTTCCGAGAGGAGCGGCTGCAGGGACGGGAGGAGCGGGACGCGATCGCCACCGCGGGCGCCACCGCCGGTCGTGCCGTCCTCTTCAGCGGAATCGCCTTCGTGCTCGCGATGCTCGGGCTGCTCCTCGTTCCGAGCACGATCTTTCGCAGCCTGGCCGCCGGCGCGATCCTGGTCGGGATCGTCTCCGTCGTCGCCGCGCTGACGCTGCTCCCCGCCGTGCTTGCGCTGCTCGGCGACCGCGTGAATGCGCTCCGCATCCCCTTCTTCGGACGCGCGGCCGAGCAGGCGGGCAGGGAGGGCCGCTTCTGGGGCGCGATCGTCGACCGGGTCATGCGCCGCCCCGTCGCAAGCCTGGTGCTCGCCGTCGGCCTGCTGCTCGCGCTCGCTGCGCCCGTGCTCGCGCTCAACACCGGGACCTCGGGTGCGGCGACGCTGCCCGACCGCTTCGAGTCAAAGCAGGGCTACCTCCTCCTGAGAGAGGAGTTTCCGAAGGAGTCGACCGAGCCTGTCGAGATCGCGGTCGCCGGAGAGGTCCGCGGGGCTGCCGTCGAAGGCGCCCTGCCCCGCCTCGAGCAAGAGCTCGCGCGCCGCGGGATCTTCGGCGAGTCGACTGTCGAGGCGAACGAGGCGGGCACGGTTGCCCGCGTTACGGTTCCGATCGCGGGGAATCCAGATGGAGAACGCGCGATCGCTGCCGTTCGCGAGCTGCGCAGCGAGGTCGTCCCGCGCGCGTTCGCCGGGGTCGACGCCGAGGTTTACGTGGGCGGCGACACAGCCGAGGAGCTCGACTATCACGACACCGTCAACTTCTGGCTTCCGCTCGTGCTCGCGTTCGTGCTCGGAATCAGCTTCCTCCTCCTCACCCTGGCGTTCCGGTCGATCGTCGTGCCGGCGACGGCGATCGGCATGAACCTGCTGTCGGTCGGAGCGGCCTACGGGCTGCTCGTGCTCGTCTTCCAAGAGGGAATTGGCAACGAGCTCCTTGGCCTCCGCGAGGCCGAGACGATCGACGCCTGGGTGCCGCTCTTTCTCTTCGCCGTCCTCTTCGGGCTCTCGATGGACTACCAGGTCTTCCTGCTCAGCCGCATCCGCGAGCGCTACACCCAGACCGGCGACACGAACGCCGCGATCTCCTTCGGCATTGGCTCGACCGCGCGCCTCATCACTGGCGCCGCGCTAATCATCATCGCCGTCTTTTGGGGCTTCGCGATGGGCGACACGATCGCGTTCCAGCAAATGGGCTTCGGCATCGCGGTCGCACTGCTGATCGACGCCACAATCGTCCGGTCCGTTCTCGTCCCGGCAACGATGAAGCTCCTCGGGGAGCGCAACTGGTACCTGCCCTCTTGGCTCACCTGGCTCCCCGACGTCCACGTCGAGGGCGCCGAGCCGCGGCAGGCGACCGCGCTACGGCCCGCGCCCGGCGGAAGCCGGTGAGCGAAGGAGGAACGGTGATGTCTGAAATCTCGGGCGATTCGCTGGAGGAAGCTCGGCGGTACGTTCGCCGCAAGCGGATCTTCTACACGGTCTTGGGCGTCTGGATCGCCCTGAGCCTGATGTGGTTCGTCATCGACATGACCGACGACAGCAGCTCCGTCTGGTTCTACTGGCCTATGCTGGGCACGGGCATCGCCGTCGCCATCACGGGCATCGTGCTCCTCGGCATCGGCGGGCTCTTCGGCGCCGACTGGGAGCGTCGGGAGATCGACAAGTATCTCCGCCGTCGAGGCAACTGAGCTCGACGGTTCCAACTACGGTCGGAGCGCGACTCGGGTCCGCGGGCCGATGCGGATCGCCGCTTCCCTGGCTAGCGTCGAAGGCCAAAGCCATTGACGGCAAAAGGAGTAGACATGTCCGTTGAAGAGATCACCGGGGAAGCTCAGGATCCCGACGCGCCGCCCGAGCCGAACGCCGCCCTGAAGAGCCTCGACGTCATGGTTGGCGTGTGGGACCTCGAGGGCCAGGAAGCAGGCTCGAATCGGGAGATCACCGGCCGACTCCGCTTCGAGTGGATGGAGGGCGGCTTCTATCTCATCCAACACGTGGACGTCGACTACGCCGGCCGCAAAGTGAACGGCATCGAGTACGTCGGCTACGACGACCGAAGCGACAAGCTGCGGTCGTACTTCTTCAGCAACGAGGGGCCCGGCCCCTTCGGTGGCGTCGCGATCGAGTACGTCTGGGAGGTCGACGACGGCAAGCTCATGATCTGGGGCGGCGAGGTCGGGTCGCCGGCGAACTTCAAGGCCACGTTCAGCTACGACCGGAACACGATCTCCGGTCGCTGGGAGTGGCCCGGCGGCGGGTACAGCGCGACGCTGACCAGGGCCGGCTCGGCATGAGCCACGACCAGCGAGGATGAAAGTGGCCGGCGAGACGTCTAGGAAGCTCATTGCGGCGCTGCAGGTGTCGCTGGACGGTCTCATCGAGGGCCCAAACGGCGAGCTGGACTGGATCGGGTCGTGGGAGGACTCGTTCGAGCTCTTGCCCGAGATCGACACCTGTGTTCTCGGTGGGGCCATGTATCCGGGCTACGAGCAGTACTGGCTCGCCGTACTCGCGGATCCGGAGGGCCCATTGCCGTTCACGGGTAAGCCTCCGTCCATGGGCGAGGTCGAGTACGCCCGCTTCGCCGACAAGACGCCGCACGTCGTCTTGTCGCAGACCCTCGAGTCGGTCGCGTGGAAGACGGCGCGGATCGTGCGCGACGTGGCAGACATTCGAGCGTTGAAGCAGCAGCCCGGCAAGAACATCCATGCGGTCGGAGGTGCCTCGCTGGTCTCGACGCTGATGAACGGGCACCTCGTCGATCAACTACGGCTGACCGTCCACCCGCTCGTTCTCGGAAAGGGCAAGGCACTGTTCAAGGACGTGGATGGTCGGCATCGGCTTGAGCTTCTCGAGACGAGGCCGCTGGCAGGAGGACGGGTCAGCCTCACCTACGACGTGGCCTGACGCACGGGCGGCGGTATGAGGAAGCTGCTAGAGCCTCGCCTAGGGCTTGGGCCTGTCTTCAGCGACGCCGGGGTGAACCCCGGTGGCGAGGCTCTGCTCGGCGGCAACCCGGCTCAAAAGTGCGATCAGGTGCTCGCGCTCGGAAGGATCGAGCCCCGCGCACAGTTCGGCCTCGTGCTCAGAGGAGGCCTTCATCACCTTGCGGAGGACGCGGCGGCCCTCCGGCGTGAGGTGGAGGGCGCGCACCCGCCGGTCGCCGCGAATCGGCCGGCGCTGAACGAGGCCTCGGCGCTCGAGCCCGTCGACCAGTGCCACCATACGACTCGCTGGGACCTGCAATGCCTCGGCCAGCGCCTGCTGGGAGTGTCCCTCGGCGGCTGCAACATGTCGGAGCAGCACGACTTCGCGCGAGTCGAGGTCGAGCCGAGCCATCCGCTCTCGCCACAGTCGGGACGAGTGGGAGCCGACATGGGAGACGAGGAAGGCGGCGCCGGGGACGCGGAGCCGTTCGGCCTCGCGGGCCGCTTCCGGATCACTCATGCGCGGGAACATAACTTGTCAGAGCAATTTCGGTGTAGAATCATTCCAAGATGAAAGTATCGGAGCGTGACGATTTGGACGGCGGCTTCGTCCTTGAGACGCGGGACCTCACCAAGCGCTATGGGGAGCGCATCCTTGCCGTCGATCACCTGACGATGCGTGTCCGGCGCGGCGAGGTTTACGGCTTCCTCGGCCCCAACGGCGCCGGCAAGACGACGACGCTGCGCATGCTGCTCGGCCTGATCCGCCCTAGCTCGGGCGACGCCCTCGTTCTCGGCGCCGCCCCGGGCACGCCCGCGGGGCTTGCGCGGATCGGCGCGCTCGTCGAGACCCCCGCCTTCTACCCCTTTCTCTCCGGCCGGGACAACCTGCGTGTCCTGGCGCGGCACTCCGGCGTTCCCGAGACGCGAATCAAGGCGGTCTTGGCGGAGGTCGAGCTGAGCGCGCGCGGCGGCGACCGGTTCGCCACCTACTCGCTGGGGATGAAGCAGCGACTCGGTGTGGCTGCCGCGCTGCTCAAGGACCCCGAGCTCCTGATCTTGGACGAGCCGACGAATGGGATGGACACCGCCGGGATGGCGGAGATGCGGACCTTCATTCGCAGCCTCGGCGCGAGTGGGCGTACAGTTCTGCTCTCCAGCCATTTGATGGGCGAGGTCGAGCAGGTCTGCGACCGCATCGGAGTGATCCGCGGCGGCAGGCTCGTCGGGGAGGGGACGCTCGACGAGCTGCGCGGACGGGCCAGCCTGCGCGTGCGCGCCGAGCCGGTCGCGCTCGCGGAGCGCGTGCTCGTCGCCCTCGCTCCGGTCGAGGAGGTCGCGGCGCTCGACGGAAGCCTCCTCGTCACGGCCGATCCCACCAGGGCCGCGGGGATCAACCGCGCGCTCGTCGAGGCCGGGGTCGCGGTCAGCGAGCTTCGCCAGGAGCGGGCCTCGCTCGAGCGGGTCTTCCTCGAGCTGACCCAAACCGGGGAGGAGGGGGAGTGAGGGGAAGCATCTCGGCCGAGCTCTTGCTGCTGCGCAAGCGGCGGAGCACCTGGATCCTGCTCGCCCTCTGGACGGCGCTCGCGATGTTCTTCTCCTACGTCATCGCCTATATCGACTATCGCAACGGTGACCCGGGCGAGGGGCCCGGGTATACGCCGACGCTCGAAGAGCTGCTGCCGGATCAGCTCCCTGGTCATCTGAGCGGAGGCTTCCCGTTCTTCGGCGGCGTCTTCGCGCTCATGCTGGGCGTGCTCACGCTCGGGAGCGAGTACGGCTGGGGCACGTTGCGATCGGTCTTCGTGCAACGTCCCGGGCGGCTTCAGGTGTTCGCCGCCAAGCTCGTCGCCCTGGCAGCCGGGCTCGTTCCCTTCGTGCTCGCCGTCTTCGCCCTCGGCACCGTCTCCAGCTACGCGATCGCCTGGAACGAGGGCGTCGCGCCCGGCGCGCCCCCGCTCTGGGATCTCGTGCGTGCGCTCGCCGCGGGTTGGCTGATCCTGGCGGTTTGGGCGGTGTTCGGGGTCGCGCTCGGCCTGCTCTCCCGCGGGACCGCGCTCGCAATCGGCGTCGGGATCCTCTACGCCCTCGTGATCGAGGGGCTGATCAGCGCCTTCGCCGACCAGATCGGCCTGCTCGAACCGCTCGTTCAGTTCTTCCTGCGCGCCAACGCCTATTCCCTGGTGGAGGGCCTTGGAGCGACGACCACTGGAGCTGCGACCGAAGGACCGGGGGCATTCAGCGGGCCCTTCGTGGGTGGAGTTCAGGCGCTCATCGTCCTCGTCGGGTACATCGCGGTCTTCCTCCTCCTCTCCGGGCTCCTGCTCCGCCGCCGAGATGTGACGTGAGCGCAAGGCGGTCGCGGACTTTCGCGATCGACCAGTCGGCGAGCTCCGGTCGGAGG
>JBOHAU010000221.1:0-6390 GCA_050698015.1 Gaiellaceae bacterium | reverse complement strand
GCCGTACTTCCTGCTCCAGCTCGCCTTCTACAGCGAACAGGTCGGCCACATCCAGGGCCGCCTGCCCGACCGCATGCACGTCGTCCTCGGCACGAACGAGCGCGCGAGCTACCGCGTCCGCGACTTCGACGCCTACTACCGGCGCGTCCGCCGCCGCTTCCTCGACTGGGTCGCCGATCCGCCCGCCACCTACCCGTACCCGGTCGCGCACTGCCCGATCTGCGTCTGGCTCGAGCGCTGCACGAAGCAGTGGGAGGCCGACGACCACCTCAGCCTCGTCGCGCACATGCGCCGCCGCTGGATCGACCGGCTCGGCGAGGCCGGCGTCACGACGCTCGAGGAGCTCGCCGCGGCGCCCGAGGAGTTCGAGACCGAGCTCCGGCCCGAGATCTATGCCCGCCTCCGCCGCCAGGCACAGCTCCAGCACGGCCACCGGATGACCGGCGAGCACGTCTTCGACTACCTCCCGCTCGTCGAGGGCCGCGGGCTCGAGCTCCTGCCGCGCCCATCCGCGGGCGACATCTTCTTCGACATCGAGGGCGACCCGTTCTACGAGCCGGCGCGCGGGCTCGAGTACCTCCACGGCGTCGTCACCCTCGAAGACGGCGAGCCGACCTTCAGGTCGTTCTGGGCGCTCGACCGGACCCAGGAGCGCGGGACGTTCGAGCGGCTCGTCGACTTATTCCACGAGCGGCTCGCCCGCTATCCGGACATGCACATTTACCACTACTCGCACTACGAGCCGAGCGTTGTCAAGCGCCTGATGGGGGAGCTCGGGACGCGCGAGGACGAGATCGACGAGCTGCTCCGCCGCGAGGTCTTCGTCGACCTCTTCCGGGTCGTCGACCAGTCGCTCCGCATCTCGCACCCGCGCTACGGGCTCAAGCAGGTGGAGACGTTCTTCATGCCGCCGCGGGAGGAGGACGTCCGGGCCGGGGACGACTCGATTCTCGTCTTCGAGGAGTGGCTCGAGAGCGGTGACGGCGCGCTGCTCGAGGCGATCGAGCGCTACAACGAGTTCGACTGCCTCGCTACCTACAAGCTCCGCGAGTGGCTGCTCGAGCGCCGCGCCGACGCCGGCGTCGAGCATTGGAAGGAGCCGCCGACGCCGCGCGAGGTCAAGGAGGAGGCCGCGGAGGCGCTCGCCGGGCGCGAGCGGCTCAGGGCCGAACTGCTCGAAGGCGCTCCGGAAGGAGACGAGCGCTGGCTAGCGGCGCAACTGCTCGAGTACCACCGACGCGAGGCGCGCCCGGTCTGGTGGCACTACTTCCGGCGGCTCGAGTCGACGCCGGAGGAGCTCGTCGCGGACTCCGAGGCGATCGGCGACCTGCAGCCGACCGGCGCCGAGCCCCGGCCGGTCGCGAAATCGCTCGCGTACGAGCTCGAGTTCCCGACTCAGCAGCACAAGCTCGGGCCCGGGGACGTCGTCGATCCGGAGACGGAACGGGGTGAGGAGATTCTCGAGATCGACGAGGGCACCGGCCGCCTCTGGATCAAGCGCGGCCTCGCCCGCAGCGAGGAGCCGCTGCCGCGGGCGCTCATCCCCGGCGGGGCCTGGGACACGCGCTACCAGCGCGCCGCGCTCATGCGGCTCGGCGAGGAGATCCGCGATGGCGGCGGCAAGTACGGCGCGCTGCGGGCGATCCTGCGGCGGGAGCTGCCGTCCTCCTTGGCTGCCGAGAGCCTCGAGGAGAGCTACCTCTTCATCCAGGGGCCGCCCGGGTCGGGCAAGACGTGGACAGGCGCGCAGCTCGTCCTCCACCTGCTCGGGAAGGGAAAGCGGGTCGGGATCGCGGCGCCGACGCATAAGGCGATCCACAACCTGCTGCGCGAGCTCGAGGCGCAGGGTCTGGCGTCGCGCGGCCTGAAGAAGTGCAGCGCCGGCGACAAGGACACGCACTACGACGTCAGCGAGCTGATCGAAAACGAGAGCGAGCTCGAGCCCTTCATCGACCCGGAGCTGAAGCTGCTCGCCGGCACCGCGTGGCTCTTCTCGCGCGCGGAGCTCGACTCGACGCTCGACTACCTGTTCGTCGACGAGGCCGGGCAGGTCTCGCTTGCCGACGCGCTCGCGATGGGGACCGCGGCGGAGAACCTCGTCCTGCTCGGCGACCCGCTCCAGCTCGCGCAGGTCTCGCAGGGCGTCCATCCGGGCGGGACCGGCTGCTCGGTGCTCGAGCACCTGCTCGGCGAGCACGCGACGATCCCGCCCGACTGCGGGCTCTTCCTCGAGCACACCCGGCGGATGCACCCGCAGCTGTGCGCCTTCGTCTCCGAGGTCGTCTACGACGGCCGGCTCGAGTCGGCGGAGGGGCTGGAGCGGCAGGAGATCGACGGCGTCGGCGCGGGGATCCGCTACCTGCCGGTCGAGCACGAGGGCCGGTCGCAGTCGGCTCCGGAGGAGGCGGAGCGGATCGCCGCCGAGCTCGAGGCGCTGCGCGGACGCTGGTACACGGCGGCTGACGGGCGGCACTGGCGCCTGCGGGACGAGGACGTGATGGTCGTCGCGCCCTACAACGCGCACGTGCGCTGCCTGGCGCAGCGGTTGCCGGACGCGGTGCGGGTCGGCACTGTGGACAAGTTCCAGGGGCAGGAGGCGCCGGTCGTCTTCTATGCGACGGCGAGCTCGAGCGGGGAGGAGATCCCGCGCGGGCTCGACTTCCTGTTCTCGCGCAACCGGCTCAACGTGGCGATCTCGCGGGCGCGGTGCCTCGCCTACCTGGTCGGGAGTCCGAAGCTGCTCGACGTTCGATGTCGCTCGGTCGAGCAGATGCGGCTCGTGAACGCGCTCTGCCGGTTCGTCGAACAGGCCGAAGAAGGCGTGGCCGTCTAGTACACTAGACAGATGGTCGTGCCACAGCGAGACTTGGTGCTTGACTGGTACCCATGTACTGCGCGTCCTCAGACGGCTTGGATGTGAGGTGGTTCGACAGCGCGGCTCCCATGTGCGCGTCCGCTGCGGGCGCTGTCAGACCACGGTGTCCGTCCACCGGCGGCGGGATCTGCCGCCTGGGACGCTCCGCGCAATCGAACGAGATCTGGAGCCGTGCCTAGGAAGCGGGTGGCTGCGTGAGTAACGCATACCGAGTTGTCATCGAGCGGGACGAAACGGGCGCCTGGATCGCCCACGTTCGGGCCGTGCGCGGTTGCCACACCTACGGGAGAACGCTCGATCAAGTCCGTCGGCGGATCCGCGAGGCGCTCAGCCTCTGGGTCGAGGACGCCGAGACAGCGGAACTCGTGGAGGAGATCCGTCTGCCTGGTGACGTGCGGCAGGCGATCCGGCGCAGCACGGCCGCGCGGACGCACGCGGAGCAAGGCCGCGAGGATGCGCAACGCGCGACGAGTGCTGCGGCTCGGCTGCTCGTCGAACGTCTGGGTATGGGCCTCCGCGACGCCGGCGAGCTACTCGGACTCTCTTACCAGCGCGTGCAGCAGCTGGTCTCCGGAGGCGGTAGGGCTAGCGTTCGCGGACCGCGATCGTCACGCCGCTCATAGCGCACAGCCGGCCCTGGTCGTCCGTCATCTCGACGTCCCAGATCCACGTCGTCCGGCCTCGGTGACGGCTGCGGGCGACTGCATGGATCGTCCCCTCGGACATGGGGCGCAGGAAGCTCGTGTGGTTCGACTGCCCGAGGCCGATCTTTCCCTTCGGGACGACGCCGACGTTCGTCCCCCACGACGCGAGTGCCTCCGCGAGCGACGCATCGACGCCGCCGTGGACTAGGCCGACGGGCTGGAGGAGCTCACGGCGGACGGCGACATGGCCGCGGACGAGCTCGTCCGTCGCCTCGTCGAGCTCGAGGCCGTAGTGGTCGTCGAACGGTGACGGCGGGAGGTCGTTCACGGCTTGAAGTCTGACCGGCAGGGAATAGACTCGCGAATCCACGAAAGGAGGGGTCCATGAGGAAGATCCTGGCGCTTGCCGCCGCGACCGTTCTCGTTACAGCCACGGCCGCGAGCGCGATTACGTTCGGCGAGCCCGACGGGAACCGGCATCCGAACGTCGGCGCACTCGTCGCCGACTGGAACGAGGAGAGCCCGGGGCCTGACCAGTTCTGCACCGGCACGCTCGTCAGCTCGACGCTGTTCCTGACAGCGGCTCACTGCATGACCGGCTGGGAGCCCGACGAGGAGATCTCGGTCACGTTCAGCCCGACCTACGACGAGGGGTCAGCGTCGCCGAGCGGGCTGGTCGCCGTCACGAGCTACGTGATCCACGAGCAGTTCGGACAGCCGGGCGGAGGGGCGGACGCCTACGACATCGCGATCGTCACGCTCGCGACGCCGCAGTCGGCGACGCCTGCGCAGCTGCCGACCCTCGGTCTGCTCAACACTTACACCCAGCAGCAGCTCCGCGGGCTCACGTTCACGGCCGTCGGCTACGGGCTCACGCGGACGTCGAAGAAGGGCGGGCCGCACGCGTTCGCCGATCCGGAGGCGCGGCTTGCCGCTCTGCAGTCGTTCCTCTCGCTCAAGCCCACGTGGCTGAACCTGAGCATGAACCCGTCAACCGGGAGCGGCGGTACCTGCTACGGCGACTCTGGCGGGCCGCACTTCCTCGGTGGGATGACGAGCAACCTGCTCGTCTCGCTGACGGTCACCGGCGACGCGATGTGCCGGGCGACCGACCTGACGTACCGACTGGACACCTACGTTGCCCAGGAGTTCCTATCGCGCTTCGGGCTCGTTCCGGACCCGGACGCCTAGCCCATCAGTGGAGGGGCGGCCGGTGCCGCCCCTCCACGTTTGACGGATGGGATGCCGGGGAGGACTAAGGAAAGGCCGAAAGGAGCGAGATGGGCACGAAGGTTGCAGACGTGATGACGACCCGGCCGCGCGCCGTGACCCCGCAGACGCCATTGAACGAGGTCGCCGAGCTGATGGAAACCGAGGACGTTGGATCGGTTCCAGTGGTCGAAGGCGATCGGCTTGTGGGAATCGTCACAGATAGAGACATCGTGGTGCGCGCAATCGCGAAGGGCAAGGACCCCAGAGGGATGCCTGCATCGGAGGTCTCCTCGCGCGAGCTTGTCACCGTGGGTCCCGACGACGATCTCTCTGACGCGCTCGAGCTCATGGCGCGGCATCAGGTCCGGCGCCTGGCGGTGACCGGCGAGGACGAGCGCCTAGTGGGCGTGGTTGCGCAGGCGGACGTGGCGCTGCAAGCGAAGGAGAAGGACACGGGCGAGGTCGTCCAGAGCATCTCGCGAGAGCCGCAGGGGCCGCGCACGCCTTGATCTAGCTGCTCCGTCATCCGAGGACCTCAGTGGTCTTTGAGCGAGGCGCCTGACGGCGCCTCGCTGGTGCTTTCAGCCCAACCGGACGACCCCTGCCGGGACCTCCCAGTACTCCTTGGAGACACGGCGGCCGCGGACCTCCTCGGGGACCTCGTCGCCCATCCGCTCGAACCATGGCTCCGTGGCTTCGATCGCCTCGCGGCTGTCGAAGAGGGTGATGAACATCTGACGTCCGGTCTCTTCGTCTACGAGGTTCAGGAAGCCTCGAAACTCTTCGGGAATCTCGTCGGGTGGGCGCCGGCTCTCAACTCTCATGCGCTGAACGTCGGTGCCTTCGAACGATGCGACGCGTGCCCACATGCGGTTGCTCCCTTCGTCGCTGCAGTCCTGCAGGACACAGTAACGCCGTGTCGTCACGCCGAGGACTCTCGTCTGCGCCAGTGAGATACTCCTCGCTCACCCTTGAGAAGGAGTCCCGGTGTCAGCGGAAGAGAACACCCGCCTCGTCCAGAGTGCGTATGAGGCTTTCGGTCGGGGCGACATGGCGGCGCTTGCCGAGGTGATGGCGGACGACATCGAGTGGGTGAATCCCGGCGATCCCGACGACAACCCGAACGCCGGAACGTTCAAAGGCAAGGAAGCAGTCTTCGGCTGGTTTGGTGGTCTTGCATCGACTCGCGACTACACGACGTTCGAGCCGCGAGAGTTCATCGCCCAGAACGACAAGGTGGTATCGCTGGTGTACGCCGAGGCTACGGTTCGGGACACCGGCCGCGCGTTTGTCAATCATGAGGCACACGTGTGGACGTTCCGGGATGGGAAGCTCGCCCGATTCCAGGTCTATCTCGACACCGCAGCGGCGGCTGCTGCCCACCGCGTGGAGTAGCCCTGCGCGGGGTACGGCGGATCGTACAAAGCACTGGCGTGGGCGAGCGTACTGTCGTTCGAGAGGCAGTCGGGGATAAAGACAACTCTGTAGTCACCGACTCGATCCGCTGGTTCTAGCGGTAGGGTCGGCTGCCCGTGACGCTTCCCCTCATCGACCACTTGGCCCTGCGAGTACGTGACGTGAGACGCAGCCGCACCTTCTACGAGCGGGCCCTCGAGCCGTTCGGAGTGAAGGTAGTGGAGAGCTCGCAGGGGCCTGGGT
>JBOHAU010000220.1:0-16001 GCA_050698015.1 Gaiellaceae bacterium | reverse complement strand
CTCCAGAACATCCTCGGCGGCGTCGACCTGCCGACGGCTGGGCGCGTCGAAGTCGCCGGCCGCGAGCTCGTCACCCTCACCGAGCGCGACCGCACGCTCTACCGCCGCCGCGTCGTCGGCTTCGTCTGGCAGCAGACCGCGCGCAACCTCCTGCCGTACCTCACCGCTGCGGAGAACGTGGAGCTGCCGATGACCCTGGAGGGCATGGCGCGGAGAGCACGGCGACAGCGTGTCGAGGAGCTTCTGGAGCTCGTCGGTCTCGACGCGCGCGCCGACCACCGGCCCGACGCGCTCTCGGGTGGTGAACAGCAGCGCGTCGCCGTCGCGATCGCGCTCGCGAACGGGCCAAGTGTCCTGCTCGCGGACGAGCCGACCGGCGAGCTCGACAGCGACAACGCGAACCAGCTGTTCGAGACGCTGCGCGCGGTGAACAGGGAGCTCGGGGTGACGATCGTCGTCTTCACCCATGACCCACTCGTCTCCGAGGACGTCCAGCGCACGATCGGCATCCGCGACGGGCGTACCGCGACCGAGACACTGCGCCGCCGCGACGGCGGCGACGAGCTCGTCGCCGAGGAGCTCGCCGTCCTGGACCGGGCGGGCCGCCTGCAGCTCCCGAGCGAGTACGTTGCCGCGCTGGGCCTCGAGCGCCGGGTGCGCCTCGTCCTGGAGCCCGGCCACATCGCCATCCACCCGCACACGGACGGAGGCCGCGATGACCGCTGAGCCGCTCGTCCAGCTCGAGTCGGTCACGCGGGAGTACCGGAACGGCGCGACCCCAGTGCATGCCCTCCTCGAGGTGACGCTCACGCTTCCGCCGCAGGAGCTGTCGGTCGTCCACGGCCGCTCGGGCTCGGGGAAAACGACGCTCCTGAACATGATCGGCGGCCTCGACCGCCCGAGCGCCGGTCGGGTCGTCGTCGACGGCAGCGAGGTGTCCTCGCTCTCCGAGGAGGCGCTTGTCGGCTACCGGCGAGAGACGGTCGGGTTCGTCTTCCAGTCGTTCGGACTGATCCCGATCCTCACGGCGGCCGAGAACGTGGAGGTGCCGCTCCGCCTTCGGCGGGTCGAGCCGGCGGAGCGCGCGGAACGGGCGCACGAGCTCCTGCGGCTCGTCGACCTCGCAGACCGGGCGAATCACCGCCCGCAGGAGCTTTCGGGGGGCGAGCAGCAGCGGGTGGCGATCGCCCGGGCCCTCGCCAACGAGCCTCGTTTGCTGATCGCCGACGAGCCGACCGCCCAGCTCGACTCCAATCGAGCGCGAACGGTCATGGGCGTGTTGCGACGGCTCGTCGACGAGCGGGGCGTCTCGGTCGTCGTCGCGACCCATGACCCGATCCTGATCGAGATGGGCGACCGGGCGGTCGAGCTTCGGGACGGTTCGCTCATCACCGAGTAGGCCGCTAATTGCGAGAAGTTTGTCCCCGGGGGGTCTTGAAAGTGCCCTTGGCGATCCGTAGTGTCGCGCCTGCGTCGAGTACGGGACGCAACTAGGTCGAAGCCGATCGCGGCGGCCGTAGCCGGAAGGCGAAAGTCAGCGAGATCGGTGGACGAAAGCGAGATCGACTCGGCGAAAGTTCTGCCGCCTCCGGGCGGCAGAACTTTTTTTGGGCTGTGTAGGGTGGACCTGCAGCGATTTCCGCTCAAGGAGGCTCACATCTCGGCCGCCGTACCCGATCCGGCATGAGCTTCATCTCGCGCGGCTTCAAGGGCCGCCGACGCGACCCTGATGCCGACCCGGGTCGCGTTCCGCCGGGCCAGTACGTCACGGACGATTTCCCGGTGCTCTCCGCCGGCCCGACGCCAAACACGCCACTGGACGAGTGGACGTTCGCAGTCGTCGACGGCGAGGAGCGGACGCAGTGGACGTGGGAGGAGTTCCAGGCGCTGCCGAGCGAGGAGGTCACGGTCGACATCCACTGCGTCACCCGCTGGTCGAAGCTCGACACGACCTGGGAAGGCGTCTCGGTCGACACGCTCCTGGAAGAGGCGGGGGCAGACGCGCCCTTCGTCCTCGCCTTCTGCGACGGCGGCTACACGACGAACCTGCCGACGGAGGACGTCACCGGCGGGAAAGCCTGGGTCGCGTTCGCGTACGACGGGGAGCCGCTCGACCCGGAGCACGGCGGCCCCGCGCGCCTGCTCGTCCCGCATCTCTACTTCTGGAAGAGCGCGAAGTGGGTCCGCGGCCTGGCGCTTCGGGAGGACGACGAGCCGGGCTTCTGGGAGACCTACGGCTACCACATGTACGGCGACCCGTGGCGCGAGCAGCGGTACTCCGGCGACTGACCTGGCAGGTCGCGACTGTCGAGGGAGTAGTCGACGAGACGCCACGGGTGCGGACGATCGTCCTCGACGTCTCCGACTGGCCGGGGCACCGCGCCGGCCAGCATCTCGACGTCCGTCTGACGGCCGAGGACGGCTACCGCGCCGAGCGGGAGTACTCGATCGCCTCCGCTCCAGGCGAGCCGGTGGCGATCACTGTCGAGCGCTTGGACGACGGTGAGGTCTCGCCCTACCTGACCGAGGAGCTCCGGGCCGGCGACGGGCTCGAGCTGCGCGGACCGATCGGCGGCTACTTCGTGTGGGACGTCGACCACGGCGGCCCGCTGCTCCTAGTCGCCGGCGGCTCGGGCGTCGTCCCGCTGCGGGCGATGCTGCGCCACCGTCAGCGCAGCGGCAGCGACGTGCCCGCACGTCTGCTCTACTCGTCGCGCACGCTCGAGGACGTCATCTACCGCACCGAGCTCGACGCGCTCCGAGACGTCGTGTATACGCTCACACGGGAACAGCCGTCCGGCTGGACCGGCTACGCGCGCCGCGTCGACACGGAGCTCCTTGCCGAGGTGGCTTGGCCGGCCGATGACGACCCGCGCGCTTTCGTCTGCGGGCCCACGAGCTTCGTCGAGACGGTCGCGGCAGGGCTCGTCGAGCTCGGCTACCCACCGACGCGGGTCAAGACGGAGCGTTTCGGCGCAACGGGGCGAGGCTGATGGAGGCACTGGACGGAAACGCGATCGGCGGTCTGCTCCTGGACGTGTTCGGTGCGGAGATGACGACGGCGACCGGCACCTGCGACCACTGCGGCGCCGTTGCACAGGTCGCGGAGCTCGTCGTGTACCTCCAGGCGCCGGGCACCGTTGTCCGCTGCCGGAGCTGTGAGAGCATCGTGATGGTGGTCGTGGAGGTGCGCGGGACGAAGTGCGTCGATCTCCGCGGCCTCGCCGCGCTCGAGCCCGAGACGTCCTGAGAGCCTCACGCCTGTCCGTCCACCGTTGAACCAGAACCTCTGCGCTAAAGGAGGGGGCTCGCGGGGGAACCAGGGGTTCTCCCGCGGTTACTAGCCCTTGACGACGCCGATCGGCGCCAGCTGGGCGACGCGGCGTGACAACCCGGCCCGCTCGACGATCTCGACCACGTGCTCGACGTTCTTGTACGCAAGCGGCGCCTCCTCGGCCAGGCCCCTGTTCGACGGCGAGCGGACGACGATTCCCTGCGCCTCGAGCTCTCGCCGCAGCTCGGCGCCCTGCACCTGATGCCGAGCCCCAGTCCGTGAGAGCCTCCGCCCGGCGCCGTGGCAGGTGCTCCCGAAGGCGAGCTCGATCGAGCCGGGCTCGCCGGCCAGGACGAAGCTCGACGTCCCCATGCTCCCCGGGATGAAGACGGGCTGGCCGACCTCGCGGTATGCCTCCGGAAGCTCGGGCGAGCCGGCCGGGAAGGCGCGCGTCGCTCCCTTCCGGTGGACGAGGAGCTCGCGTCCGTCGTACCGCTCGGTCTTCGCGACGTTGTGGGCGACGTCGTAGACCTGTCGCGTCCCCTTGCCGGTCTCCGCCCCGAGGACGCGGTCCACGGCTCTCCGGACCGCATCCGCGATCGCCTGCCGGTTGGCCCACGCGAAGTTGGCGGCCGCGGCCATGGCCCCGAGGTAGGCGCGTCCCTCCGGCGCCGAGGCGGGCGCGCAGGCGAGCTGGCGATCGGGCAGCTCGATCTCGTGCCGGCGCATCGCACCGTCCATCTGCTTGACGTAGTCGCTGCAGACCTGATGGCCGAGCCCTCGCGAGCCGGAGTGGATCAAGACCGTGACTTGACCCTCGCCTAGGCCGTAGGCCTCAGCGGCACGCTCGTCGAAGATGCGCGCGACCCGCTGGAGCTCCACAAAGTGATTGCCCGAGCCCATCGTTCCGAGCTGTCGGGCGCCGCGCTCCTTCGCCCGCTTGGAGACAGCCGCCGGATCGGCGTCAGGCAGGCAGCCACGTGACTCGGTGCGCTCGAGGTCTTCCTCGGCTTCGAGCGCCTGCGGACCGTGCTCGAGCACGCGATCGAGATCGTGCGTGCGTCCCCTCGTCTTGCCCGCGCCGGCCGGGATCGAGCGCGAAAGCTCGTGCACGAGCCGTTCCCGGCGATCGCCGAGCTCGTCGTCGGTCAGGGGCAGGGCGAGCAGGCGGACGCCGCAGTTGATGTCGTAACCGACGCCGCCCGGTGAGACGACGCCGTCAGGAAGCTCCGTCGCCGCGACGCCGCCGACGGGGAAGCCGTAGCCCTGATGTACGTCGGGCATCGCGAGCGCCGCCTCCACGATTCCTGGCAGCGTGGCCACGTTCTGGATCTGCTCGAGCGAGCTGTCGCCTTCGATCGCCGCGAGCAGCTCCCGGTCGGCGAACACCCGCGCAGGCACGCGCATGTCGGGGCGCGCGGTGGCGGGGATCTCCCAGAGCACCTCGCTGATGTGGACGAGCTCAGACATCGAGCACCACGTGCGCTCGCCAGCCGCCCGTGTCGTTCCGGCGGAACTCGAGCCGGTGCAGCGTAGCGGCCTTGAGCAGCTGCCTCGGGTCGCCGTGGCGACCCTCGACGGTCGCGCGCAGTCGTTCGTCGTCGAGCTCGATCGACGTGACCCGCTCGGGAACGAACTGCTCGGAATCGGCCAGGTAGAGAAGCTCGCTCAGCCAGTCGACGAGCAAGACGTCGAGCTCCGCGGCATCGAGCTCGATGTCGCGGGTGACCTGCTCGCCGGCACCACCTTCGCCGACGAGCTCGGCGGAGGCCACCAGCGCCTCCTCGAACACACCCTCCTGCGACGTCGCCTCGAGCTCCAATCCCAGCTCGGCCGTGTGCTCGACCCAGCGAAACACGGGTGATCTACGCGAGCCAGAAGATGAGAAACGCCACCACGCTGATCAGTGCGATCACGGCGAAGATGATCAGGGCGACTGATCCCAAGACGACGAACGGTGTCTCCTCGCGCTTCCCTGCCGCGACGCCGCGCGCCAGCGCTTCGGCACCGCTCGCCTCCTCGCCGCCCACCGCGCCACCCGGGCCGACGCGGGAGATGGGGAGGCCGAGATCCCGAAGGGCCGCCTCGGTCTTCTCATCGGCCGGCCCGGCCACCAGGATCTCGTCGGCGGGGAAAAGGGCGAGTGCATCCTGCACGGCGAGCACGGGATCGCGTTCGCCGACCTCGACCTCGACCTCGACCTCGACCTCGGCGTCGGCCTCCACGGCGTGCGCGGTTCGGTCGGCGAGCTCTTCGGCTTCGGCCCGAGCCTCGTCCTCCTCGCCCGTCAGCCACTGGAACTTGCTGATGTGCGTCGCAGGCGCGACCACGTGGACGTTGACGTCATCCCCGCCACGTTCGGCGATCGCCTCCCGGATTTCGTCCTCGGGAACCTCCTCGAGCACGAGGAGCAGGACCTTGCGCGAGCTCATTTGCTGAACCTACCCCCTTGCCGCAGAATCACTCGAGGATGCGTGTCGATCTTCCATCGCTCCGGCGCGCCCGCGCACGGTACGCCGACCCGTCCAACCGCTACTTCGCGCGTTTCGGGTCTCCGTGGCGCCGCATCGCCGCCGCAGCAGTGGACTGGACCATCTGTTACGTCCTCTTCGTGCTGGTGTCGATCCCGCTCGGGATGCTGCAGATGATTGGAACCGTCTCGTGGGAAGCGGGCGACCTGGGCGGGGTGCCGGGTCACGTTCTGTTCGTCACCGCCCAGATCCTGATCGCCGTGGCGGTGCTGGCGTACTGGGTGCTCTTGCTCCCCACGAGTCAGACCTTCGGCATGCGGCTCGCCGACATCCGCCTGGTCTCGATGCGCACCGGAAACGGGCTCTCGTACGTCGGAGCGGCGCTGCGTGGCGTCGTCGCGACGGCGACGGCGGCCGCGGTCTACGCGGTCTACCTCAACACCACCGCGTTCGACAAGGGCGACCGGCTCGACGACACCTCGCAGCTCCTCCTCAACGGCGCGTACGTCGTCGCCGGGATCGGTTGTCTCTCCGCGCTCGCGATGCTTCTCACCCCGAAGCACCGCAGCCTCTTCGACCGGGCGTTCGGGACCGCTGCGGTCGACGAGCTCGAGTCGACGTCACCGCACTTCGGGCCGTGGGGCCCCCTCGACGCATTCGACACTTCGCACCGGCGAGGGTCGCTCGCGGGCTGAAACGACCCCAGAAAGTGCCAAGTCCCGCGAACCCGAAGGCCCGCAGGACTTGACGAAGCGAGACTTTCACATGGCGTCGCGGGCGTCAAGTGGGAACCGTCAGCGAGGTCGGATCGGGTACCGTCGCTCCGGCAAATGAGCTCTCGGCCCGAAGTCGAGGTCACGGACAACCCGGCGACGAGTAGGTACGAGGCGCACGTCGAGGGTGAGCTGGCGGGTGCGCTCTACTACCGCGAGCAGCCGGACGGGCTCGTGCTCGTCCACACGGAAGTCGCCGACGAGTTCGAGGGCAAAGGTGTGGGCGGCCGGCTCGTCGCCGGGGCGCTGGACGACATCCGCAGGCGCGGTCTCAACGTGACGCCTGTCTGCCCGTTCGCGTCGGGTTACATCGACCGACATCCGGAGTACGCGGACCTGATCGCTGCCTAGCTGGTGTTCGACCACGTCACGATCCGCATCTCCGATCGCGACGCATCGGAGCGCTTCTACGAGACCGTGCTCGGCACGCTCGGCGTCGAGCGAAGCCACACCGGCCGGAACTTCACCGAGTGGGACGACTTCTCGCTCACCCAGGCAGACGAGGAGGACCCTGTGACGCGGCGCCTGCACATCGCCTTCGTCGCGCCCTCGCGCTCGGAGGTCGACGACTTCTGGCGCGCGGGGACCGAGGCGGAATACCGCGACGACGGCGCGCCGGGCCCGCGGCCGGAGTACGGAGACGATTACTACGGCGCGTTCCTCCTCGACCTCGACGGCAACAGCGTCGAGGCCGTCCACCACGGGGCGTTGCGGGAGGGCGGCGTCGTCGACCACCTCTGGATCCGGGTCTCGGACGTCTCGGCGTCAAGGCAGTTCTACGAGGCGATCGGGCCGCACGCCGGCTTCCGGTTGAAGCACGACGCACCAGACCGCTGCCAGTTCGTCGGCGAGAGCGGCTCGTTCTCGGTCGTCGCCGGCACGCCCACGGAGCACGTCCACCTGGCGTTCCCGACCACCGACGACACGGCGGTCGAGGCCTTCCACCGCGCCGCGACCGAGGCCGGGTACCGCGACAACGGCCCGCCGCGTGAACGGCCGATCTACCACCCGGGGTACTACGGCGCCTACGTCCTCGACCCGGACGGGAACAACATCGAGGTCGTGAACCACCACCGCTAGTGCTGTTCGCCTCCGTCGCCGAGCCGGTAACCGCGAGCTAGGCCTCGAACTCGAACAGATCGTCGACGGTCTCGCGCCGGCGGATCAGCTTCGCCTCGCCGTCCGCGACCAGGACGGCCGCCGGGCGCGGGACGCTGTTGTAGTTCGAGCCCATCCCGAGCGTGTAGGCGCCGGTCGCCGGTACGGCGAGCAGGTCGCCTCGCCTCGGCTCGGGCAGCTCGACCCGGTCGATCAGGACGTCGCCCGACTCGCAGTGCTTGCCGCAGACGCAGAAAGCCGCCGTCGGAGGCTCGTCGGCGCGGTTCGCGAGCAGCGCCGTGTAGCGCGCGCCGTACAGCTGCGGTCGCGGGTTGTCCGACATCCCGCCGTCGATCGCCACGTACGTGGTCGTCTCGCTCGCGTGCTTGACGACGCCGACGCGGTAGAGCGTGACCCCGGCACGGCCGACCAGCGAGCGGCCGGGCTCCAGGATCGGCTGGGGGAGAGGCAGGTCGTGCAGCTCCCAGGCTCGGTGCAGCCGGTCGAGGAGCGCCTGGACGAACTGGCTCACCGGCCTGGCGGGCTCGCCTTCGACGTACTGGATCCCGAGCCCTCCGCCGAGGTCGACGACCTGCGGCGTCCAGTCGAGCTGCGCGCGGCACTCTGCCGCGAAGCCGGCCAGCCAGTCGACCGTCATCTTCGCCGCGCCGAGCTCGAGCAGCTGCGAGCCGATGTGCACGTGGAGGCCGGCGACATCGAGGCCGGCAGCCTTCGCCCGCTCGATCGCCTCGAGCGTCTGCTCCGGCGGCAGCCCGAACTTCGATCCGTGGTGGGCGGTCCTGATCGCCTCGTGCGTCTCGGCGTCGATCCCGGGCGTCGCCCTGATCAGCACTCGCCTGACCCCGGCCTCGGCCGCGCGCTCGACCTCGTCCAGCGCGTCGACCACGACGAGCGCGACGCCGGCCTCGGCCGCCGCCCGAAGCTCCTCGTCGCTCTTGTTGTTGCCGTGGACGACGATCAGCTCCGGCGGCACGCCGGCGCGGCGCGCGAACGAGAGCTCGCCCAGGGTCGACACGTCCGCGCCCAGCCCTGCGCCGCCGAAGAGACGCAGCAGCGCGACGTTCTGGAAGGCCTTGACGCTGTAGAGGACCCGAGCCTCGGGCGCCGCGTCGCGGTAGCCGCGAACCTGGTCGAGCATCGTCCGCTCGCAGTAGACGACGAGCGGCGTGCCGAACTGCTCTGCGAGCGTGGACGCCTGCAGCCCGCCGACGACGAGCTCGCCATCGGCGATCGCGGCGGAGGCCGGCAGGATGCCGGTCAGGCCGGGCTGCACGACTCGTCGCCCTCGGACACGCCCGGAAGCTTGCCGAGGATCGCGGCGACGGTGTCGATTTCCTTCTGTGTGAGGTGCTGCTCGAGCGCCGCCCGGACCGAGCCGTTGTGTGCGGACGACGCGTCGTTGACCTTCTCCCGACCGGCGTCGGTGATCGCCGCGTAGGTCACGCGCTTGTCGCTCGGGCAGGGCATCGACTCGACCAGTCCGGCCTCTTCGAGCCCTTCGAGGAGGCGGGTCACTCCGGACGGAGTCAACATCAACGTGCGGGCGAGGTCGACCCGCTTCATGTAGCCCTCCTCGCTCCGCGAGAGGACGAGGAGCGCCTCGTAGTCGTTGATCGTCAGGCCGTGCTCGGCCTGCAGCTCGGCGCTGACGAGCCGCTTGGTCGTCGAGTGGGTTCGCAGGATTCGCGACCAGGCCCGGACGGCGGCCGGAAGATCAGTTTGAGTAGTCAATACTTGCGCCATCAAGGAATAGTGGGAGAGTTGCTTGCGTTCTCAATAATACACCACGCAATGAAAGGAGCGGAGAACCGCATGAGCACCACAACTGTGACCATCGCCCCGGCCGGCACCTGGAGTCTCGACCCCGTCCACTCGCGGGTCGACTTCGAGGTCTCCTACCTCGCCGGGACGTTCAAGGGCGAGTTCCACGACGTCGCCGCCGAGCTCACGGTCGACGGCGAGCGCGCCTCGCTCGACGGCGCCGCAAAGGTGGCCAGCGTCGACGTGAAGGACGAGAACCTCGCCGCCCACCTCCAGTCGCCGGACTTCTTCGATGCCGAACGCCACCCGGAGCTCCGCTTCGCGGCGGAGGACATCCGTCTCGACGGCGACGGCAAGGTCTCCGTCGACGGCGAGCTCACGATCAAGGGCGTCACCCGCCCGGTACGCGTGACCGGGACGGTGACGGCGCCGCTCGCGGACGCCTACGGGAACGACCGAATCGGCCTCGAGCTGACGACGAGCGTCGACCGCACGCAGTTCGGGGTGAACTGGAATCAGCCGTTACCGAGCGGCGACCCGTCGCTCGCGAACGACGTGAGGATCCTGGCCGAGCTGCAGTTCGTGAAGCAGGGAGGCGACGTCAGCTAATGACCCGGATCCTGGGGATCTCCGGCAGCCTCCGGCGCGAGTCGCACAACACCGGCCTGTTGCGCGCCGCCGCCGAGGCTGCCGGCCAGGACGTCGAGCTCGAGCTCTACGACGGTTTGAAGGGGATCCCGCCCTATGACGACGATGACGACGTGCTCCCGCGCCCGCCGAGCGTGAGGCGGTTGACATCCGCGATCGCCGAGGCCGACGCGGTCCTCTTCGCCACTCCCGAGTACAACACGTCCATCCCTGGGCAGCTGAAGAACGCCCTCGACTGGGTCTCGCGTCCGATCGCGACGAACGTGCTGCGGAACAAGCCCGTGGCCGTGGTCGGCGCGAGCACCGGCGCGTTCGGGGCGGTCTGGGCGCAGGCCGAGCTGCGGAAGGTCCTGGCCGCGCTCGGAGCGCGGGTGCTCGACCTCGAGGTCCCGGTCGCGCACGCTCACACGCGCTTCGAGGGCGACCGTCTGACCGATCCAGAGATTCGGCTTCGCCTGCTCGAGGCGGTCGAGGCACTTGCCGCCGAAGCCCACGTGCGGGAACGGCTGGAGGCGGTCGCCTGATGCGGATCGAAGGCTCGGCAACGGCGATCACGTGGCTTCCGTTCGCGGCGCTCGACCGGATCCCGGTCGTTCCGCTCGAGCTCGCCGTCGCGCACTACGACGAGCCTCCGCCGGAGGTCGTCCCGGACCTCGACGAGCTCCGCCAACAGGACGCGTTCCGTGAGGCCAACGAGCTCCGCGCCTGGATCGAAGTGGTCGGGGGCGAGATCGTCGACTACGGCCAGAGCGGCAGAAGCCTGCTCGGCGGGGGCCCCGAGCTCGAGGCGCAGCAGGTGTCATTCGCCGCCGTCGAGTTCCCGGTGATCCAGCCCGAGCCTGAAGTCGACGACGGCTGGGTCCGGTTCACGCAGACGGTCGGCGGCCGGATTGGCTTGCCTGCGGCCCGACGCGTCGTCGGCCGGCCTTACTTCCATGTGGGCGCGGTCTCGGCCTGGACGACGCTCGAGCTCTTTCTGCGTGCGGACGGGACGAGTGAGGGCCGGCTCGTCGCCGCGAGCCCGTTCCCGCGGCACTCGCTCTACGCCCCGGACGGCCGGCTCGTCGACGTCTCCGGCGGCATCGAGCTCGAGCTCGGCGACGGGACGCCCTGGGGCGACGAGCGGACACCGGCGTTCGCGGCTGCGGTGGAGTCGGAGCTCGAGCGCAAGCTCGCGGCCTCGATCCTCCGTGACGGCGTGAAGCTCGTCCGGCGCCGCGTGCAGCGTGGCGAGACGCTCGTCGAGCAGGGCGAGCCCGGACGCGATCTCTTCGTCCTCCTGGACGGCGTCTTCGACGTCGAGATCGACGGCGACGTGGTGGCGCAGGTGGGGTCGGGGGCGATCCTCGGCGAGCGGGCCGTGCTCGGTGAAGGGCGTCGAACCGCGACGCTGCGTGCGGTCCGGTCCTCGCGCGTCGCAGTGGTCGGCTCGGACGAGATCAGCAGGCGCGACCTCCTCGAGATCTCGGTCTCCCGAACGCGCTAGTCCGCCGCCCAGCAATACATGCCGGCCTCTGGCCCGCGATCACGCGGCGCCAGAGGCCACCCTCCGCCTCACCAAGGTCTACAGACCTTGGCTCGTTGGAGTGCGTACTCTGGCTTGGTGCTCGCGACCCAGAAGCTCGGCGGCATTACTGGACTGCGGACCCACTTCCCTTCCGTGCGGACGGCGATCGTGGCACTGCTCGCGGCGAGCGGACTCGTGCTCTTTCCGGGCCAGACCGAAGGCAGCTCCTCTGCCTGCCCGGCGAACATCGCGAATCAGGTGGACGGAGTGGGTCGGGCGGGCCAGCTGATCACGGTCGAGGCCGCGCGCTACCGGACGACGGCCGTGTCGTTGCGGCTCTGGCGCCGCGCCGACGGCTGCTGGATCCCCGTTGCAGGCCCCTGGACCGCCCGCGTCGGCTGGAACGGGCTCTCTGACCAGCGCCGCGAGGGCGACGGAACGACGCCGGCAGGCGTCTTCACGATCGGGCGGATCATGTACGGCAACGCTCCCGACCCCGGCGTCCGCTACCGCTACCGCTACCGCCGCCTTGTCTGCGGCGACTGGTGGAACGAGGATCCGGCCTCTCCGACCTACAACACGTTCCAGCATGTCCGCTGCGGGACGCGCCCGCCGTTCCGGGTGACGACACCCGGGCTGTGGCAGGAGAAGCGCGCCTATCGGCACTTCGCGGTGGTCGAGTTCAACATGCGCCCCGTCGTCCCCGGCCGGGGGTCTGGGATCTTCCTCCATGCGCAGACGGGAAGCTCGACGAACGGCTGCGTCAGCCTTCCGGCGGACAGGCTGGTCACGGCGCTTCGCTGGCTCGATCCGGCGAAGCGGCCCCGGATCGCGATCGGCACGAGAGCTTCACTGGATGGGTGATGCCATGAGCTCGCAGGTTCGGGGCGCGAGCTGGCCGCTCTGGGGCGCGGCGGCGAGGCGTGGCCGATGCCCGAGGGCATCGGTGACGACTCGGCGTCGTGAAGCGCACGCGCCGAGCGGCGGGCCCGCTTGCGGGCCGGTGGTCGGTGCGGGAGCGGCCCAGACGCGCCAGATCGCGCAGCCGGACGCGCGAGATCGTGGCATCAACCATCTAACCGGGTAACTCGATCGTCACGGTCGAGCCCGAGGCGCGCGCTTGCCCGCCGTGGGCCTTCGCGACTGCTGCGACGATCGCCAGGCCGAGGCCGGCGCCGCCGCGCTCCCGGGCCTCGTCGCCGCGCGTGAAGCGCTCGAACGCGACCGGCAGGAGCTCCGCGGGAAAGCCGCTCCCCTCGTCACTGACACGCAATTCGAGCGAGCCGTTGCGCCGCTCCGCCTCCACCCGAACGGTGCCCGCGCCGTAGCGCACGGCGTTGTCGACGAGGTTGCCGAGGGCCTGCTCGAGGCGGAGGCGGTCGCCGACGATCGTCTCGCCGTCGTGCGCGCCCACCTCGATCTGCTGGGGGAAGCGGCCGGCGACTGTCTCGAGCAGCTCCTTGACCTCGATCTGCTCGCGGCGGAGCGGCAGGAGCCCCTCGTCGGCGCGGGCGAGCACGAGGAGGTCCTCCGCGAGCCGGCTGAGCCGTTCGACCTCCTCGGCGGCGGAGTCCAGCGCGGCCCGGAGCTCGTCCGGAGACCTGGGCCGCCGCCGGGCCAGCTCGAGCTCGGTTCGAAGCAGCGCCAGCGGCGTCCTCAGCTCGTGGCTTGCGTCGGCGACGAACCGGCGCTCACGCGCGAGGCCTGCTTCCAGCCGGCCGAGCATCTCGTTGAGCGTCTCGCCGAGCCGGTAGATCTCGTCGCGGGCCTGCGGGAGAGGGAGCCGGTCGCCTGTGGTCTCCGTGGAGATCTCCGCGGCGCGGCGGCGCATGCGCTCGATCGAGCCGAGCAGGGACCCAGCGAGCAGGAAGCCGAGCAGCGTCGAGAGCACGAGGGCGGTCGGCCCGCCCACCAGGAAAGCGGCGAGCAGCCCTCCGAGGGCATCATCCCTGTCCTCGAGCGAGGCCCCGACGACGACCGTCCGACGCCCCGCCGCGGGAGCGACGAGCAGGCGGTAGGGGTTGTCGTCAAGTCCTGCGATCTCACGGTCGAAAAAGCGCTCCCGCGTCGCCGGCGGCGCGAGCGGGACGTCGAAGCCGCGGATCACCTCTCCGCTAGCCCCGAGCACTTGCGCGACGCTTTCTTCCTTCTCGACCAGCGAGCCGGCGGCCGCCGCGTCGGCCTGCGCGTGGAGCCGCGCCGTGAGCTGCTCGTCGAGGGAGCTCCGCAACTGGAGGTAGAGGAACGTGCCCAGGCCGGCGAGGAGCAGCGCCATCGCGGCGGCGAACGCGAGGCTCAGGCGCACCCGGATCGGGAGTCGGCTCATTCTTCCGTCCTCAGGCGGTAGCCCATGCCCCGCACCGTCTCGAGCGAGGCGCGGCCAAAGGGCCGGTCGATCTTCTCCCGCAGGTAGCGGACGTAGACGTCGACGACGTTCGACCTCGGTTCGTACGCGAAGTCCCACGCGTGCTCGAGCAGGCGGTCACGGGAGAGGACCTGGTCCGGCCGGTGCATGAACGCCTCGAGGAGGTTGAACTCCTTGGCCGAGAGCTTGATCTCCTTGCCTCCGCGCCAGACCTGCCGGGCGGCCGGATCGAGGCGCAGGTCGCCGACCTCGACGACCGTCGGGCGCTCAGCCGACCCTCGGCGCTGAAGCGCCCGCAGGCGCGCCAGGAGCTCCGCGAAGGAGAACGGCTTGCGCAGGTAGTCGTCGGCGCCCGCGTCTAGCCCGGCAACGCGATCCTCGACGGCGTCGCGGGCGGTCAGCATCAGGACCGGGGACCAGACGCCGTCGCTCCGCAGCTGCCGGCAGACCTCGAAGCCGTCGCGACCGGGCAGCATCAGGTCGAGGACGATCGCGTCGTACTCGACCGCGGCGGCCATCCAGATCGCGTCGTCGCCGCTCGCCGCCACGTCCGCGCCATGCCCTTCCTCGACGAGGCCGCGCCGGAGGAGGGCAGCCATCTTCGGGTCGTCCTCGACGACGAGCACACGCACACCTCAGATTGTGCGCGTCGAGATGAGAGCTTGATGAGAAGACCGGGGACAGGATTCATCCTGTCCCCGGGGTAACTGGAAGATGAAGAGCCCCGCCGGAGCGAGGCTCTCTGTCGTTAACGGTTCTTCTTCTTCTTCGGCTTCGGGCAGGCGCGGATCTTGGCGCCCTTCTTCATCTGCTTGCGGTGGGCCTTCCAGCCCCGGACCTTCGTCGTCTGCTTGGCGCCCTTCTTGGTCTTCTTGCAGATCGTGAAAACCGCGCGCGGGCACGGCCCCATGCCGTCACCGTGGCGGAGATGCGCCTTGAGCGCGTTCCGCGAGATGCGGATCGTGCGGTACTTGCGACTCAATCGGTTTTGAATCCCAGCTCGTCGAGCTCGGGGCTCATGGGGTTCAGGCGGTGCACCTCGGCAAGCGCGGCCTGGCGGGCGGCTCCCTCGCTCGCGAGTGCCAGGCCGATCCAGAGCTCCCAGTCGTCACGGTCCTCGCGGAGACCACGACGAAAGTGCCCTCGCGCGGCTGCGAGCGACCCTTCGGCAAGCTCGATCTCGCCGAGCAGCCGCCACGGCTGCGGCGACCAGGGTTGGAACGTCTCCGCTCGTCGCGCTGCGTCCTCCGCCTCGCTCCAGTCCAGGCGGTTCGACGCTCCGACCGATCTCTCCACTGCCTGATTGCCCACAAACGCCAGAGCGGCGAGCAGGCCGAGAGCGGCGGGGAGGACCGCGACGACCCGCGGAACCCGCGCGAAGGTCTGGCCCGCGACGAGTGCCGTGCCGCACGCGAACGCCGCCACGGTCACCGCCGGCAGCTCCCAGTCCCAATCCTGGGCGGCGTGGGTGAGGAACGCCGCGTACGGGGCAAGGGCGACTGGCGTCCACTGCGTGCGCCGAGCGGCGAAGGGCGCCGCGAGCGCCAGGAGCAGCAAGGCGAGACCGACCGGCCCCAGCTCGGACAGGATCTCGAGGTAGAGGCTGTGGGCATCCATGACCGGTTGCGGCACCGGCCGCTCTCGCAGCCAGGTCCGCGCGTAGGTTCCGGCGCCGGCTCCGAGCACGGGGTGGTCCTCGTAGCTCTCCCAGGCGACCGCCCAGTAGTCGGCGCGGTTGCTGCCGGACAGGCTGAAGACGCGGCCGCTGACGTCGCCGTGGGTCGGCGACGGCGTCGACTTGAACGCGTCGTACGCGCCACTCGGTCCGCCGACCTTCACCAACGCAGCGACGGCGAGGACGACCGGGACTGCGACGAGGGCTGCCGCAAACGCGCGACGAGCCGTACGCGAGGGGCGATACACGGTGCCCGACAGCCGCAGGGCGAAGGGGACCAGGGCGGAGAGCGCAGACAGGAGCACCAGCAGGCCCGTGAACGACGCGGACGCTCCGAGGCGATCGGCGGCGAGCACCCCGAGCCCGGCCGGGACGGCGAGCACGAGCGCCATCGCTGCGAGCTGGAGC
>JBOHAU010000219.1:0-1974 GCA_050698015.1 Gaiellaceae bacterium | reverse complement strand
GCGCAGGCGCCGACGGCGTCGTCGACGCCCTCGCGCAGATCTCAGTCGGGCCGGGCGACGAGGTCGTCTGCGGCTGGCCGAGCTTCCCCAGCTATGTGATCGGGGCGACGAAGCTCGGCGGCGTCGCACGGACGATCCCGCTCATCGACGGGCGCTACGACCTGGACGCGATGCTGGAGGCGGTCACCGATCGCACGAAGCTCGTCTTCGTCTGTCATCCGAACAATCCGACCGGGACGATGAACACCCGGGTCGAGCTCGACGCGTATTTCGACCGCGTGCCGGCACACGTCGTCACCGTCCTCGACCAGGCCTACTTCGAGTACATCGACGGACCCGACTACGCCGACGGAATCGAGGAGTACGTCAAGGCCGGCCGGAGGGCCATCGTCTTGCGCACGTTCTCGAAGATCTTCGGGCTGGCGGGTCTGAGAGTCGGGTACGGCGTCGGCCCTGCCGAGCTCGTCACGGCGATCGGCAAGGTTCGGCGCGCGTTTGACATCACCTCACCTGCCCAGGTCGCCGCCCTCGCCAGCCTCGGGGCTCCAGGCGCGAAGGGCGAGCTGGAACGGCGTCGGCGGGTGAACGCCGAGGGTCGGCCGGCGATCGTGGATGCGCTCAGGGATCACGGCTTCGAGCCCATCGAGCCGGCGGTTGCGAACTTCGTCTTCGCCGAAGTGGGCGAGGACTCACGCCCGCTCTTCGAGCAGCTGCTCCGCGAGGGCGTGATCGTGCGGCCGACGGGCGGCTTCGGCGCGCCCGGCGCGATCCGCGTGACGGTCGGTACGCCTGAGGAGAACGCGTTCTTCCGGGCCGCGCTCGGCCGTGTGACGGAACTCGCCCGGACCTAACTCGAATGGGTGAATTTGCAGGTGCTTTCAAACCTGCGCATTACCGATTGTCGTAGAGGAGAACAGTGCTGAGCCGCCAGGTCACACTCTTTCGCGAAGTTCAGAGCTTCCGCCTGCTCGCGCTCGCAACCGTCGCGTCTGCGTTCGGAACCTGGCTCGCCTTCGTCGCGCTGACGATCGACGTCTACGACCGGACCGGCTCCGCAGTCTGGGTGAGCGCGCTGCTGATCGCCGACTTCCTGCCCGCGATCGTGATCGGGATCGCCGCGTCGTCGCTCGTCGACCGGCTGCCGCGGCGCCGGCTGATGATCGCCTCCGACCTCGCGCGCGTCGCGATCTTCGCGCTGCTGCCGTTCGCGAACGACCCCGGAGTGATCGTCGCGCTCGCGGCGGCCGCGGGCTTCGCAACCGGGTTCTTCCGCCCGGCGCTCTACGCCGGCCTCCCGAACCTGCTCCCCGACGAGGACCTTCCCCACGGGAACTCGCTGCTCCAGACGATCGAGAACGTCGCCTGGGCCCTCGGCCCCGTCCTGGGAGGCGTGCTCGTCGCCGCGACGGGTCCCGATGCCGCGTACTGGATCAATGCCGTCACGTTCCTCGTCTCGGCGGCACTCCTCGCAGGCATCCCGGACCGGCTGCTGCAGTCGGCGCAGGCGGTCGGGCGCGGCTACTGGCGCGACCTGACGGATGGCTTCAAGCTCGTCAGGGATTCGCGGGCGCTCCTCACCGTTCTCGCAGCGTGGAACGTCGTCATGCTGGCGACCGCCGGCGCCAATGTCGCCGAGGTCGTCCTCGCCAAGGACACCTTCGACGCGGGAGACTTCGGCTACGGCCTCCTCGTCGGCGTGACGGGCATTGGTCTCGCGCTCGGCAGTCTCCTCGCCGGCTCTCAGCTGGAGCACCGGGCGCTCGCGACGGTCTATGCGACCTCGATCGGCCTAGTCGCCGTCGGAATGGTGGGAGCGGCAGCCGCGCCGAGCGTCTGGGTCGCCGCAGTGTCGGTCGCGGTGGCCGGCACCGGCAACGGCGCCGCGGTCGTCTGCAACGCGCTCCTCGTCCAGCGGGGCGCGCCGGACGAGCTCCGCGGCCGCGCGTTCACGCTGCTCATGAGCTCCAACTACGT
>JBOHAU010000218.1:0-2833 GCA_050698015.1 Gaiellaceae bacterium | reverse complement strand
GTCCAGGCCACGGCTGCGGCGATGCCGATTGCGACGGCGCCGCCGATCGAGAGCGCTGCGAGCGCGACCAGCATGCCGTCCGGGATGCTCGTGCGCAGCGGGCGGCCGTTCAGCTCGTCCAGGGCATGCGCTCCGATCCCAAGTGCGAGGAAGAACGCAACCAGCGCCGCCAGCAGCCGTCGACCCGCGAACTCGGGTGCGAGCGCGGAGCCGATCGCGACGTAGGAGAGGTGCCAGGCGGTGTAAGGAAGGTGCAGCAGGGTCACGTAGTCCCGCCAGCCGCCGGACTCGAGCGCGTAGAACGCAGGCCGGGTCACGACCGCCGTCCCCAGAGCACGAGCCCACCTCCGAGCGAGAGCCGCCTGGAGTGGACGTCCTCGATTCCGGCGTTCCGCCACAGCTCGGGCAGGTCGTGGCTCGCGTGAAACTCGCGGATGCTCGGGCCGAGAAACGATCCCACCCGCCGCCAGCCCGGCGAGACGATCGCCCCGAGCGCCGGAAGTCCGATGCGGACGTAGAGCTCCCACGCGGGTCGGGCGATCCCCCCCGGCAGTCCGAACTCGAGCATCGCGACTGTCCCGCCGGGCGTCACGACGCGGGCGAGCTCGCGCATCGTGGCCTGCGGATCGGGCACGTAGCGGAGCAGGTACGTGAAGGTGAGCGCGTCGAAGGCGGCGTCGGCGAAGGGGAGCCGGTCAGCGGCCCCCTCGACCAGCTCGATCCGATCCTCGAGCCCGGCCGCCGCAACGCGTTGACGACCGGTCCGGAGCATCTCCGGGCTCTGGTCGAGCCCGACGACGCGGCAGCCCGTGCGGCGGGCGAGCTCGATCGCGACGGCGGCTGTCCCGGTCGCGACGTCGAGCACCGTGTCGTCCGAGCCGACCCGAACGCGCGAAACGAGGAACCGGCGCCAGCGCGGATCCTGGCCGAACGAGAGCAATCGTGCGTACCGGTCGTAGGTCGGGCCGAGCGGCGCGAAGAGCTCCACGGCGTCCACGTCGGCCGAGTCTAGGGTGCGCCTGTGTCCCTCAACGACGACCTCGCGCGGATCGCGGCTGCGGCGGAGTCTTTCGCCGCCGAGGGCGAAAACCTCTCGGGCGTCCTCGCCGCGGAGCCGGCCGGCGGCGGCCGGGTCTACCTCTGTGCCTACAGCGGCGGCGAGGGCCACACGTGGCTTGCGCTCGACGACGCCGGCGAGCCGATCACCGACCGGGAGCTGATCCGTCAAGCGGCGTCGCTCCTGGCCCTGAGCGAAGTGGCCGAGGACAGTGCCGGCGGCGGCGAGCTGGACGACCTCCGGTCACGCCTCGTGGCCCTGCGTTTGACCGAGAATCCGCCCGGGATCGACGAGGCGGAGGAGGCGATCGTTGCCCTGCAACATGCCCTCGGCTCGACGCCGAGGGTCGCGACGGCCGCCTGGCTCGACGAGGTCGGCGCCGCCGCACGGCGGCTGGAGCAGGCGCTCGGCGATTCCGGCCTGTCTCCGTTTGCCGAGGCGATGAAGGCCGCGTCGCGGTCGGTCGAGGACTTCGTCACCGACGTCGAGGCGAACTACAAGCCAGTAGGTACGGTGTAGCCATGGAAGGCAGCTTCGGTTTCCCGCTCGGGGGCGACCCCGAGGACCTGATGCGGGGGCTGCGCGAGTTCGCCGAGAAGCAGGCGGAGTCCGTGGCCGAGGCGCAGCGCGAGCAGTTCGCGACGTTGACCCTGAACACGGCGGTTGCCCTGACCGCCGCCGCCCTCTCGCAGGTCAAGGCCGAGGGCGGCCCCGACGAGCAGGCGATTGCGCTACGGGACGCCATGCGGGTGCTCTTCCCCGAGGCGGTCGCGCTTGTTTCCGCTGCTCGGCAAGGGTTTATGCGCGAGTAAGATCGGGCCTCCGTGGCCCTGCTGGATCGCGCCATCGTCAGCGCCCTGCCGGCCGTCCCCAAGCCGATCGTCCGCCGGATCTCCCAGCGCTATATCGCCGGTGAGCGCGTGGAGGACGCCTGCCGCGTCGTCAAGGAGCTGAACGCAGGCGGGAAGATGGCGACGATCGACGTCCTCGGCGAGGAGATCACGACGCCAGAGGAAGCGCGGCACATCGCCTACGCGTACGACGACGTCTTCCGTGCGATCGACGAGCAAGGGCTCGACTCCAACGTCAGCGTCAAGCTGACCGGCATGGGGTTGAAGCTGGACCTCGACATCGCCAGGGAAAACCTCGAGCGAACGGTGAGGGGAGCTGCTGAACGGGGCAACTTCGTTCGCATCGACATGGAGGACTCGAGCTGCACCGACGACACGCTTGCGCTCTACCGAGAGCTGCGCGAGAAAGGGCTCGACAATGTTGGGATCGTGCTCCAGGCGTACCTTCGCCGGACGCTCGACGACATCGCCTCCCTGGCTGACCTCCAGCCGAACGTGCGGCTCTGCAAGGGGATCTACGTCGAGCCGTTCCAGATCGCCTACCACGACTTCGACCAGATCCGCGCCGGCTTCTTCCGCGCGCTCAGCGCCTTACTCGCAGGTGGCTCCTATGTCGGGATCGCGACGCACGACGAGTGGCTGATCCACGAGGGCGCGCGGCTTGTCGAGCGCTACGGCAGAGCCCGCGACGAGTACGAGTTTCAGATGCTGCTCGGGGTCCGCGAGGCGCGCGCCGACGAGCTCGTGCAGGAAGGCCACCGGCTGCGGATCTACGTGCCCTACGGAGAGCAGTGGTACGCGTACTCGCTCCGCAGGCTGCAGGAGAACCCGAAGATCGCCGGCTACATCGCCGCCGACACGCTGGGCCGGCTGCTGCCTGGGCGCAACGGCCGGGCGTCTTAAGAAACACGAAAGGTCGCCTCGC
>JBOHAU010000217.1:0-13336 GCA_050698015.1 Gaiellaceae bacterium | reverse complement strand
GCTCCGGGCTGACCGGCCTCCGCTTCCACGACCTCCGCCACACCTACGCCGCTCTCATGGTCGCCGCCGGCGCCCATCCGAAGTACCTCCAGGCGCAGATGGGCCACTCCTCGATCCGCGTCACGCTCGACCTCTACGGCCACCTTTTCCCGGACGCGAACCGGGGCGTCCTCGACAGCCTCGACGCGCTCACGACCCCATCCACACCCCATCGCGGGAACACTCCGAAGACCGCGCCGAAAGGAAAAGTCTCCGCAAGCAGGGACTTTCAAGACGGGAGCGACGGGACTCGAACCCGCGACCTCCGGCGTGACAGGCCGGCGTTCTAACCAACTGAACTACGCCCCCTAACGCAGAACGAGCAGTGTAGCCGCGCTCAGTGCCCATCCAGCAATGCCGCCGGCTTCTGGCCCGCGATCACGCGGCACCAGTGCCCACCCTCCGCCTCACCAAGGTCTACAGACCTTGGCTCGTTGGAGTGCGAACTCTGGCTTGGTGCTCGCGACCCAGAAACTCGGCCGCATCACTGGACGGAGCACTAGATCTCGGTCAGCCCAAGCTGGCGAAGGAGCGTGACGCCGTCGGAGTAGACGTCCTTGCGGGCGACGCGTCCGTCCGACATCGGGATCACGTCCATACCGCGGTATTCGACCTGCTGCCCCGTCGGCTCAACCTCGAGGCCGGCTCGGTTCATCTTCCCGAGGTGCGTTCCGCGCGCCGTCCACTCCTGGACGACGAGGTCGTCGCGGATGTACTGGCGCCGCGTTTCGAAGGTGAGGTCCGGAAAGACCGTGAAGATGGCACGGATCGCTTTGCCGATTTCTTCCTTGCCGACGTTCAGGTCTCCCGTCGTGTGATTCTCGAAGACGGAGTCCTCGGTGTGCAGCGACACGATCGTGTCGACATCGTGGTCGTTCCACGCCTGGTTGTAGACGTCGATGAACTTCTGGAGCTCGGAGCCCTTCACGGCGGCGACTACCGTACAGAACCGCTGTGACGCGACTCGACTGGATCGTTCTCGGTGTCGTCGTCTTCACGGCGGTCATCGGCTTCTGGCAGGGCTTCACGATCAGCCTCCTCTCGGCCGCGGGAGTCATCGCCGGCGGGTTCATCGGAGCCCGGGTCGCGCCGCACCTGCTCCCGGACGGGTCCGAATCGCCGTACACGCCGCTGGTGGCGCTCGTCGGGGCCGCCGGCTTCGCGATCCTGTTCGAGCTCTTCGGCTCGTCGATCGGCGGCGCGCTCAAGCGCCGCTTGCCTGCGGGACCGCTGAGGACGGCAGACTCAGTCGGCGGGCTCGCGTTCGGCGCGCTCGCCGGTCTGGCGCTCGTCTGGATCATCGCCGCTGTCGCGCTTCAGCTCCCCGGGCAGCAGGAGCTACGCCGTGAGGTACAGCGTTCGGCCGTGCTCCGCGAGCTGAACGAGCTCGTGCCGCCACAGCGTGCCCTGCGAGCCCTCGCGCGGGTGGATCCGTTTCCCTCGATCGCAGGCCCGGCCCCGCCCGTCGGTCCCGCGGACCCCTCCGTGTTGCGGCGGCCCGCGGTTCGCGGGGCCGCCCCGAGCGTGGTTCGCGTCCTCGGCACCGCCTGCGGGCTCGGCGTGTCCGGCTCCGGTTGGGTCGCGGGGAACGGGCTGGTCGTGACGAACGCCCACGTCGTCGCCGGGCAGGACGACACGACAGTCGACAGCGCCGGCGCTCCGCCGCTGCGCGGGCAGGCCGTCGCCTTCGACGCCCGAAACGACGTGGCGATTCTCAGGGTCGACGGCCTCACGGCGCGACCATTGGAACAGGCCGAGCCGAGGTCGGGAAGCTCGGCAGCCGTGCTCGGCTACCCGGAAAACGGCCCGTTGACGGTGAAGCCGGCACGAGTCGGCCGGACGACGGTCGTTCTCAGCGTGGATGCCTACGGACGAGGGCCCGTGCCGCGGCGGATCACGAGCCTGCGCGCCCGGGTTCGGCGTGGGAACTCCGGGGGGCCGGTGCTCGACCCGGAGGGACGTGTTGTCGGGACCGTCTTCGCCGCTCGGATCGACGGCGCGGCGGGGTACGCCGTGCCGCCGGACGTCGTCGACGATGCGCTGGCTCGCTCGCGGAGTGGCCCGGTCTCAACGGGCGACTGCGTCGGTTAGCAGTTCGAGGACACCGAGTGGGCGGCGGAAGGGCGCGACGAGGTAGACACCGGCTGCGCGATCACGCGTCGCCTCGATCAGCTCGCGCGCCATCTCCATCCCGAGCTGCGGCCCGTCGGGGCCGGCCTCGCGCAAGGCCTCCTGGAAGCTCTCCGGCACGATGATCCCCGGCACCTCGTTGTGCAGGCGCAGGGCCAGCGCGTGGCTCCAGACCGGGAAGATCCCGACCAGGATCGGGATCGGCGACTCGCCGCCGAGCCGGTCGAGGAACCGGTCCAGGTACTCCAGGTCGAAGATGATCTGCGTCATCGCGAAATGCGCGCCGGCGTCGAGCTTCTGGCGGTAGCGCTCGAGCTCGAGGTCGAGGTCGTCCGCGGACGGATTCACCGCGACGCCGATGTGGAACGACGTCGCGGCGTCGATCGCCCGCCCGTTGAAGTCCTCGCCCCGGTTCAAGTGCGCCATCAGCTGCACGAGCCCGATCGCGTCGACCTCGTACACACCCCGTGAGCCCGGATAGTCACCGACCTCGGGCGGATCACCCGTGACGGCGAGCACGTTTCGGATGCCCTCCGCGTGCGCTCCGAGCAGCTGGGACTCGAGCCCGAGGACGCTCGAGTCGCGGGTCGTGAGGTGGGGAATCGTCTCGACCCCGGTCGCGCGCTCGATCGCGACCGAAACCATCAGGGCGCTCATTCCCGCCCGCGCCGTGGCGTTGTCGTTGATGTCGACGATCGCCGCGCCGCCATCCTCGAGGCCCTTCGCGACTTCGAGCATGCCGCGGTGGTTCCCGCCCAGCGGGGGGTCGAGCTGGACCGAGACCACCCACTCCTCGTCCGCGAGCATCCGGGCGAGCCGCGTCTCCTCGGCCGTCTCGACGACGGAGAGGGTCACCTCGCGCTCGTGGACGACCAGCGGCGAGCGGGCCGTGCGCTCCTCAGTGACCGCTGCGGCGATCGCCTGGATCTCGACCGGCGTCGTCCCGCAGCAGCCGCCGATGATCCTCGCACCCAGATCGCGCGCGTGGGCCGCGAAGTCGCTGAAGTACTCCGGGGTCGCGTGGGGGAAGACGAGCTTGTTGCCGGCCAGGCTCGCTAAGCCGATGTTGGGCATGGCTGCCAGGGGCAGCTCGCCATTCGTGGCGTGCATCTCGTTCAGGGCGGTGAGGGCCGCCTGGATGCCGGCGCCGTGATTCGCGCCGATCGCCGCGAGGCCGTTGCCGTCGAGCGCCTCGGTCGCCTGCTTCGCCGAGACGCCGCCGAGCGTCTCGCCCTGCTCGTCGAAGGTGAGCATCGCGACGACGGGGAGTGAGGAGATCTCGCGCACGGCTTCGATCGCCACGAGGAGCTCGTCGAGCTCGAAGAAGGTCTCGACCACGAAGAGATCCACGCCTCTGGCCGCAAGTGCCGCCGCCTGCTCCTTGAAGATCCCGGTCCGGTACTCGCGCGAGTGCTCCGTGAGTTCGCCGAGCGGGCCGATCGAGCCGGCGATGAAGACGTCGCGCCCGGAGATCTCACGCGCCTCGCGCGCCAACTTGACCGCGGCGCTGTTGATCGGCTCGACCTCGTCCTCGAGGTAGTGCGCCGCGAGCTTGCGGCGGTTGGCGCCGAAGGTATTGGTCTCGATCAGGTCGGCGCCGGCGTTGATGAAGCTGACATGCAGGGAGATCACCGCTTCGGGGGCGCGGAGGTTGGCCTCCTCCGGGCACCGGAGGCGCGGAACCGCGCCCGTGACGAGGACGCCCATTCCGCCGTCGGCGACGACGACCGGCCCCGTGCGGAGGCGTTCTGCAAAGCGGTCTGCCATGGCTTGAACTCTATGGCCGGGCGCGGCGCGACGGCGCTTCACCCCAACGGTTAGTGAAGTGGCTCAGTCAACTCCGTTCGGGTGATGGATCAAGCAGGGGGTGTCGTCGCATAGTGGGCCTACAAGCGATTGGGGCCCGATGCGGCGGGGCCAGATCGCGAAAACCGGGGGCTTGATGCGGCGAGCCCATGCGGTGCACCGAGAGGCCTCCTTCGGCGAGGTCACTCGAGACTCACACGGCTCTCTACACGAGAGATCAGGCGGGACCGGGCGGCGGTCCCGCCTGGTAATTGGACCCGGGAGGTTAAGTCGCTCCCCGTTTGTGCCGATAAGCACCACGACTCCTCCGCGGGGAACTAACGGCAATTAGCACCCTGCGGCTCGAGTCAGCGCGGCGCGGCGACGCGCCGCTCTATTTGGGACGGCCACGCCGGCAAAGCCGGCATGGCCTCTCTGGTCGGCGCCGCCCTAGTCGGCGCCTTTGGAACGCGCCGGAGCCGTCCGCCTCGGACGAGGAATCTCCCGCCCCGGCGGCATTCCGGGAGGTGCCGGCCGGCCGGGGAAGTACTCGACGCCCGCGTGCCGCCCGCGCGGCTGCGGGTACAGACGAAGGAGCTGCCGCTCCTCCTCCGGCACGCCGATCTTCACCGGCAGCCGGAGCCCCTCGAGCTCGCGCGGCATCAGCGGGTGGTCGTGCGTCCAGAGGCCCGTCGCCAGGATCCGCGCCACCTCGCGCGCTTGCTCCGGCTCCATGTGCTTGGTCAGGAGCTGCTCGGCGAAGACCTGCACCTGGTGGATCGCCTTCCTCGAGATGTCGGCGAGGATCAGCGTCTCGTCGGTGTGCGGGCCCGGCCGTTCCGCCACCGCGATCAGGCTCGCGGCCGGGTACTGCGTGACCTGCGGGTCGATCGGCCCGAGCGCGGCATGGGCGTCGACAACGATCTCGTCGGCGGCGAGGGCGATCATCGTGCCGCCGCTCATCGCGTAGTGCGGGACGACCGCCGTGATCTTGCCGTCGTGATCCGCCAAAGCCGACGCGATCTGTCGGGCGGCAAGCACGAGCCCGCCGGGGGTGTGGAGGACGATCTCAATCGCACGCCCACTGGGCGTCTCGCGGATCGCCCGCAGGACGCTCTCAGCGTCGTCGAGGTCGATGTGGCGCATCAGCGGAATGCCGAGGAACGAGACCGTCTCCTGGCGGTGGATCAGCGTGATCACGGTTGCGTCGCGGAGTCGCGAGAGCCGCTGGAGCGCCTGCCGTCGGGCCCTCGCGAGGAGCCAGCGGGCGAGCGCGGGCTGCAGGGCGATGAGGATCAGGAAGACCCAGAGCAGGTTCAGGAAGTCCACAGCACGCGTCCTTCCATCCCGCCGGCGACGAGCAGCACCTGCCCCGTGACGTGGCCGGAAAGCTCGTCCGAGGCGAGGACGACGACCTGTCGGGCGACGTCGTCGGGCGTCGCGACCTTCCGCAGCGGCATCGTCCGTGTGACGCGCTCGACCAGTGTCGGGTCGTCCAGCTCGCGGCGGGTCATCGGCGACGCCGTCCAGCCCGGGCACACGGCATTGACTCGGGCATGCGGCGCGACGCGGACGACCTCGTTCTTGAGGCTGAGCAGCAGGCCATGGACTACGGCGGACTTGGCGGAAGCGTAATCGGCATGACCCGCTTCCCCGAAGATGCCCGCGGTCGAGCCGATCAACACCAGACTGCCGTGGCCGCGACGGGCGACGCCGCGGAGGAAGCCGCGCGCGGTCAGAAAGGTCGCGGTCAGGTTCTCGCGCAGTGTCCGCTCCCACCGCTCGAGCGGGAGCTCCCAAACCGGCACGTCCTCCCGGGGCCAGACTCCGGCGACCGCCGCGCAGACGTCCAGCTCGCCGGCCTCGGAGAACAGGCGGTCGACTTCCTCCTCGCGCGTCAGATCGGCCTGGACGAGCTGGACGTCGCCCAGCGCCTCTGCCCGCTCGCGCCCGTGGTGGTAATGGGCCACGACATCGGCGCCTTCGGCCATGAACGCGCGGACGCAGGCCGAGCCGATGCCCCCCGACGCGCCGGTGACGAGGATCCGCTTCCCGCGCAGACCGGTCTCCACGCGGGGAAACTACCGCCATGCGAGTCCACATCATCAGCGACATGGAGGGCGTCGCCGGCATCGTCCGCGGCGCGCAGACAAACGCGGGCGAGCCGCTCTACGAAGAAGGCCGCAAGCTCTACACCGAGGAGATCAACGCCGCAGTCCGCGGCGCGAAGAAGGCGGGCGCCAAGGAGATCGTCGTCATGGACCACCACGGCGCCGGCCAGGCGTTCAGCTTCAACTCCCTCGTTCCCGACCTGCTCGATCCCGCCTGCGAGTACGTCGTGCAGTCGAGCTGGACTGAGTACACCGGATTCCTGGAAGCCGGCTGCGACGCCTGCCTGCTCGTCGGGATGCACGCGATGGCGGGCACACCCGACGGCGTGCTCAGCCACACCGTCAGCGGCCGCGAATGGCGGAGCCTGCGGTTCAACGGCGTGCTCGTCGGCGAGACGGGGATCAACGCCGCGCTCTGCGGCAACTGGGACTGCCCGGTCTTGCTCGTGACCGGGGACGAGGCAACTTGCCGTGAGGCGACTGCGCTGCTCGGCGACGGGCTGACCACGGTCGCCGTCAAGACCGGGATCGGCCGTGCCGCCGCCCGCAACCTGGCGCCCCTCCGTGCCCGCGAGGTGATCGAGGAAGGGGCGCGAAACGCGCTGAAGAAGCTCGACGCCGTGAAGCCCTATGATCCGGGTCGCCCGGTGGAGATCGCAGTCGAGTTCCTGCACCCGGGCGAGGTGGACAAATACGCCGGCCGCCAGGGCGTCGAGGTGACCGGGCCCGAGTCGGTCGTCTCGCGAGGCGCCGACTGGTGGACGGCGTGGCGCCAGCTGTTTCTCCAGCCGAGGTTGGCCTCGTGACCCCTTCTGGGTCACTATGTAGCCGGTGACCGACACCGGAGTCGAAGCGATGGGCATGTACGTCGATCTGACCGACGGCCAGCTGGTCGCCCGCTGCCGCACCGGCGACCAGGAGGCCTGGAACGAGCTCGTCGAGCGGTTTTCCCGCTACGTCTACGCGATCTCGGTGCAGGCGTTCAAGCTGTCAGAGCACGACGCGGAAGATGTCTTCCAGGAGGTGTTCACGCGCGCGTACGAGCATCTCCACAAGCTCAGGGACGACGACGCGATCCGCCCCTGGCTCGCCCAGCTGACCCGTCGCCTGTGCATCGACCGCTTGAGGGCCGGCGCCCACGAGCAGCCGGACGAGCTCGTCGAGCCGCTCAACGTCGACGATACGATCGCGAGGCTGGACGAGGCTCTCGCCGTTCATGAGGCGCTGGCGATCCTGCCCGACAGCTGCCAGGACATCCTCGATCGGTTCTTCGCCCGCGACGAGAGCTACCGGAAGATCGGGGAGGCCCTCGACGTCCCGTCGGGGACGATCGCGAGCCGGATCTCGCGCTGCCTTGCCAAGCTTCGAGTCGAGATGGAGGGAAGAATTCCCCCCTCTTCTACGTCATGAGAACGGTGATCGTGTGACTGCTTATGACGAGGAACGCCTCGGAGAGCTGTTGAGCGCTCTTCCTCCGGCACCGGAGGCTTGGGTCGGGGCCGCGAAGGACGCGCCGTTCGCGCGTCAGCGACTCGACGAGATCGTCGAGCGCGCGAAGGCCGACAAGGAGTACCGGCAGCGCGTCGTCGACGATCTCGAGAGCGTGCTCGGGGAGGCCGACGTCGTCGCGCACGCCGAGAACATCGAGATCATCCGCAAGCGGCTGGAGGACGAGAAGTAGAGAATTCGGCCCGTGGCGTCCACGGGCGACTATCTCGATCTCCCGCTCCGCCAGTTTCTCGACCGAATGGCCGCGGAGGAGCCCACACCTGCGGGCGGGTCAGCCGCTGCGATCGCAGTCGCGATGGCCTCGGCGCTGATCGCAAAGGTCGCGAAGGTCTCGACGAACTGGCCCGACGCACGTGCGGTCGTCGCGCAGGCCGAGCGGCTGAGCCGCCGGATCGCACCGCTGGCCCAGAGTGACGCCGAGGCGTACGAGGAGGCGCTCGCCGCTTTGCATCTCCCGGACCAGCTCGAGCCCGAGGTCCGGAGCATGGCGCTCGGCCAAGTGCTGAGCAGAGCGGCCGAGATTCCGCTCGTGATCGCCGAGGCCGGGGCCGACGTCGCGTGCCTCGCGGCCGAGGTCGCCGACCGCGGCGCACCCGACCGGCGGGGTGACGCGATCGCCGCGGCGCTGATCGCCGAGGCCGCCGCGCGCGCCGCCGCCAATCTCGTTGCCGTGAACCTCACGGTGACCCCGGACGACGAGCGCCTGCTCAGAGCCGAAGCCGTCTCGAACGTCGCCTCTGCGGCCGCGCGCGACGCCCTTCGAACCGTCCCTACGTAGGATCGACGCGTGTCGCACGCCGAGCGCGAGCTTCCGGCCTGGAGCCTCCCCGCGGGAAGCGCCGAGACCCTCGCGCTCCCGACGGATTGGCCCGGCCAGGTCACGAGGGAGTGGGCGTGGGGCGGCTCGACGGGGAAGGGCGTCAAGGTGTGCATCCTCGACAGCGGGGTCGATGCGGATCATCCGCTCGTGAACGGCATCGACGGAGCGGTCGCCGTCGAGGTGGGGGAGGACGACGAAGTGACGGTCGTCGATGATGTCGAGGGCGACCTCTGCGGCCACGGCACCGCCTGCGCCGGAATCGTCCGCTCGCTGGCGCCGGAGTGCAGCCTCTTCAGCGTCCGCGTGCTCGGCGCCGGCTTCACCGGCAGCGGCGACGCTTTGCTCGGCGGCCTTCGCTGGGCGGTTGAGCAGGGCTTCCAGGTGATCAACATGAGCCTGTCGACGACGAAGGGCCAGTTCGCGGGCATGCTCCACGAGGTCGCCGATGCCGCTTACTTCCGCCGCACCATCCTCGTCGCCTCGGCCCACAACATGCCCGTCGACAGCTACCCGTGGCGGTTCTCGTCCGTGGTCTCGGTCGGGAGCCACGAGGAGGCGGATTCACTTGCGTTCTTCTACAACCCACAACCCCCCGTCGAGTTCTTCGCCCGCGGCGTCGACGTCGAGGTCGCCTGGCTCGGCGGCGGCACCGCGCGGTCGACCGGCAACAGCTTCGCGACGCCGCACATCAGCGGGATCTGCGCTCTCATCCTGGGCAGGCATCCCGAGCTGACGCCGTTCCAGCTGAAGACCACGCTTTACCTGACTGCGTCGAACGTCGGCGGCGGTCGATGAGCGACCTCAGGCCGGCAGTGGCGGCAGGCGTGCTCGGCGCAGAGGAGGCGCATCGCCAGTTGCTCCAGGCCACGGTCGAGGTCGCGCGAGCGATCTTCTCGGCCAAAGCCGCCACCGTCTTTCTGTACGACGACCAGACCGACGAGCTCGTGTTCGAGGCCGTCGCCGGCATGGGGGCCGAAAAGCTGATCGGGAACCGGATCCCGTCCAGCACGGGCATCGCGGGGTGGGTCCTCGTCACCCGCCAGCCGCTCGTGCTCGAAGATGTCACTGAGGATCCGCGCTGGGGCGGCCAGGAGATCGCGGAGCGCACGGGGTACGCCCCAAACGGCCTGATGGCCGTCCCGCTGATCCACGACGAAGACTCCGTGGGCGTCCTCCAGGTGCTCGATCGACCGCAGGAGTCGCGCTTCTCGCTCCAGGAGATGGACCTGCTCGGGCTCTTCGCGAACCAGGCGGCGATCGCGCTCGACCTGCTACGGAAGACCCGCCGCGCGCGCGCCGTCCTCGAGGAGAGCGGGTCCGACCTAGCGGCGCTCGCCCGGCTCGCCGAGCACCTCGACGAACTCGAGGGCTCGAAGCGCGACGCCGGGCTCGAGCTCATCCGCTCGCTGGAAGGGCTCCTGAAACGCTAAAGCCGGGGCTTCCCCCGGCTTTAGCGGAACTGGTCGCGGCTCTACGGCTCGACGTTCGGCTGGACGCTCGCCGGTGTGTGGATGTGGCCCTCCACGTCTGGGCCCTCCTCGGTCGCCGCTGCCTCTGGGGCGGCGGGCTGGGTCGATGGATGGGCCGAGTGGGCTTCGACGTCGTCTTCCTCGTCGCTCTGCCGGGGCTGGTTCATCTCACGATCTTCCGACACGCTTGCTCCTTTCGTACGTTCGCCTGCGCTTCCGACTCACTAGACGGTCGGCCGCCCCGAAATCTTCCCACATCGATGGAAAAACACAATTCCGCGTGGGATGCTCCGCGGGTGACGAGGGCGTTGCGGGAACAGCTCGCCGACGCGGCGCGCTCATTCGGCCGGATCTTTCGAAATCCGAACATCCGGAGGATCGAGGGGGCCTGGGCCGCTTCGATCATCGCCTACTGGGCTTATGGGATCGCTCTCGCCGTCTTTGCGTACCAGGAGGGAGGAGCGGCGGCGGTAGGGATCGTCGGTCTCATCCGCTTCGTTCCATCCGCCATCGCTTCGCCGTTTGCGGCGATGCTCGGCGATCGCTTCAGGCGCGAACGCGTGATCGTGTTCGCCGAGCTGGTTCGGGCCGCTCTGATCGCCTTTAGCGTTGCCGTCCTTGCCGTCGACGGTCCCGTCGGCCTCGTCTACCTACTCGCCGCGCTGGTGGCGATTGCCTATACGCCGATCCGGCCGGCGCAGGCGGCGCTCCTCCCGACGCTGGCGAGGAACCCGGCCGAGCTGACGGCGGCGAACGTTACGTCGAGCACGATCGAGAGCCTCGGCATCTTCGGTGGACCGGCGATCGGAGGCTTGCTCCTCGCCGCCACGAGCATTGAGGCCGTCTTCGCCGCTGCCGGGATCGCGTTTCTGCTGTCCGCGTTCCTCGTCGCGCGCGTTCGGGTCGACGAGAAGCCGGAGCGCCGGGAGCCTGCCGGCAACATCCTCTCCGAGTTCGCTGCCGGTTTTGTCACGCTCGCGCGTGAGCCCGGCCTCCGCGTTCTCGTCCTGCTGATGGCGGCACAGACACTCGTGGCCGGGGCGTTGAACGTCCTCATCGTCGTCTGCGCGCTGCAGCTGCTCGATCTCGGCGAGGAGGGCGTCGGTTTTCTCAACTCGGCGGTCGGGATCGGCGGGTTGATCGGCGCGGTCATCTCGGCTGCGCTGATCGGCCGACGGCTCACCTCGAACTTCATGCTCGGCATCCTGCTCTGGGGCGTTCCGATCGCCCTGATCGGCCTGTTTCCGGAGCCTGGTCCCGCGCTGTTATTCCTTGCCCTGGTCGGGCTCGGAAACACGCTCGTGGACGTGTCGGCGTTCACGCTCCTGCAACGAGCAGTCCCGGACGAGGTGCTGGCGCGGGTCTTCGGCGCGGTCCAAGGGCTCTGGGTGGCGACGATCGGTATCGGTGCGATCGTCGCACCGCTCCTGATTGCAGCATTCGACATTCGCGGGGCGCTGCTCGTGACCGGCGCGCTGTTGCCGGTCCTCGCGACGCTATTCCGACGCCGACTCGCGCCGCTCGACGCCGCCCCCGTCCCAACCGAGGAGCTCGAGCTCTTGCGCGCGATCGACCTCTTTGCGCCTCTCCCGCCGCCGGTGCTGGAGACGCTCGCCCGAGCGCTTGTTCCGGTCCGTGTGGAAGCCGGGCGGGAGGTGTTTCGCCAGGGCGAGGTGGGCGATCGCTACTACATCGTCGTCTCGGGTGAGGTTGAGATCGTCTCGGACGGCCGAGTGGTCGCCGTCACCGGCCCGGGTGGCTACTTCGGCGAGATCGCGCTGCTGCGCGACGTGCCGCGGACGGCCACGGTCAGGGCGAAGACGGATGTCGAGCTTCGCGCGCTCGACCGCGACGATTTCATCGCGGCTGTTACCGGACACGCCGCGAGCGCCGAGGCGGCGGATTCGGTGGTCGCGACCAGGCTCAGCTCGCTGCGTCCTGGCCTGGCTTCTGTCTGACTCTAGGTAAGACTTCCTCTTCCTACCGCGGCGCCCGACTGCGTCGATGGCGGCGTCGGGCGCGACCCTGCCTGAAACGCCGAGCAGCGCCAGCGCTGCCCGTAGGCTCCGGATCGTGATTGTCGCGATGCACGTCGCCACGGGGGCGGTCGGCGGTCTGCTCGCCGGCTCACGTACGGGCGCGGCCCTCGTCGGACCGGTCCTTCACTTTCTGGGCGACCGGATGCCGCACGAGGACATCGCGTCGCGGCGGTTCGAGATCGCGAGCGGCGTGGCGGGAGTTCTGGCGCTGGCGCTCGTTCGCGGGCCGCTCGACCCGGCGACCGTGGGTGCCCTCGCTTCCACCGCCCCTGACCTGGAGCATGTCGTGCGCTTGCCTCGGCCGGGGGGCCGGAAGCTCTTCCCGAGCCATCGCGTCTCAGGCTGGCATCGCATCGGCGGCGTCCCGGCGAATGTGCAGCTGCTCGTCGCGGGAGCATTGCTGGGGGCCGTGCTGGGCGCACGGGCGCGTCCCAAGGACTAGCCGGCAACACTCGCCGTCGGGGTCGGTTCGCCGGGATGGGCCGGTCAGGATTCAAACGCGCCGGCTAATCGGCGATTTTCGCACGTCGAGGTGTGCGCCGAGGGGTGCGCCGAGCGTGCACGCGTCAGTCGGCGGCGACCCTGGGAGTCAGAGGTTGCCGAGCGGCTCCGGGCCGTCGAGGCGAGAGCGGCGCGGCGCTGGCAGAGTTGCCGCGTGGCGAAGACGCAGTACTACACCGCGACGACCCTCGACGGGTTCATCGCCGACGAGAACCACTCCCTCGATTGGCTCTTCGAGGTCGACCGCGAGCAAGCCGGCGAGAATTCTTTTGGCACCTTCCTTGCCGACGTCGGCGCGATGGCGATTGGGGCGACGACGTACGAGTGGGTGCTCGACCACGACCGCCTGCTCAAGGAGCCCGGCAAGTGGCGCGGGTACTACGGAGAAACGCCCTGGTGGGTCTTTACTCACCGACTACTTCCGCCGATTCCGGGGGCGGAGATCCGGTTCGTCGAAGGTGACGTCGCTTTGGTGCACGAAGAGATGACGCGAGTCGCCGCCGAGAAGAACATCTGGCTCGTCGGAGGCGGCGACCTCGTTGGGCAGCTGCTGGGGGCGCCGATGGGCGCCCCCAGCAGCTACCTACTCAGGGAAGCGGTGGAAGCTCGCTCGTGCGGTGGTCCTCGCCTTGATCGCTCCAGGGCAGCTCTGCCCAGCGCTCGGGCCGCTCAAGTCGCCACTCTCCAGAGGAAGGATCCTCGATCAGGTCGGTTTCCACGCTCGCCTCGTAGCGAAGGGCAACCTCTGAGCGTCGGGGCACGCGCCAGAACGTTTCGTCGTCGACGTCCCGGTTTCCCGAGCACAAGAGCACGCATGGGCCGTCGCCTGCTCCGACGAAGGCGTGAGCCGTGCCGGGCGGGCAATGAACGAAGTCCCAGGCGCGAAGGTGGCGCTCCTCCTCCTCGATGATCGCCACGCACTCACCGAGGAGG
>JBOHAU010000216.1:0-3531 GCA_050698015.1 Gaiellaceae bacterium | reverse complement strand
TCCTGGGGCGGCGCTGGCGGTGCGAGGCCGGAGGGCACAGTGCTTCAGCACGGGCCCGGAGAGCATCGTGCCGTCCAGCGCCGTCAGGCGGCGGCGGAGCCGGGCTCTGCCCGGCGGGAGCCGCCGCCGGCCAGGAGCCCGAGGTCAGTCGTCCCACTCCACTTGGTCGAAGTACCGGAGGGCGCGCCGCGAGGGTCGCACCCGTTCCTGGTACGAGGTGAGGTCATCGGCGGAGATCTCGCCGAGCGCGTGCTTAACACCGAGCCAGGGCAGGTTCAGGTCTTCCTGGTAGACGATCGTCGAGATCCGCGGGTTGATCTCGATCACCTTGTCGCCGACGAGCTGGATGTTGAAGAAGTGGTCGAGCGAGAGGGACTCGACGATCTTCGCGGCGATCTCCATCAGCCAGTCGTCGTCGAGCGTCGCGAAGTACATCGCGAGGCCGGCGCGCATCGCCTCGCGGGTCTTCGGATGACCGAGGGCGATCCGGCCGCCCTCGGCGATGCCGTCGATCGTCCGCTCGAGCCCGGTCGCAAGCTCCATCACGAGCAGTGGAGTCTCGTCGTCCCCGAGCAGCTCGACGAGCTCTTCGAGGCGAAGCGCCTCCGCGACACCAGGACGGTTCTTGAGCAGCTGCTCGCGCCGGTCGGCCTCGGCGGAAAGGATGCGAAATCCCCGCGAGCCCGAGGAGAAGGCCGGCTTCAGCGCGACGTCCTCGTCCGGGTAGCCGAGCTCCTGCGCGGCCTCGGCCACCGCCTCACCTCCGAGGACGCGCCGCCACTTCGGGCCCGGCACGCCAATCTCGTCGAGCAGCGCGTAGCTCTCGGCCTTGTCGTTCGACCGGCGGACCGCGTCCGGCGACGACACCATCACCGCCACGTCGCCGAACCGCTCCTTGGCCTCGGCGAGGCCGAGCAGGTCGAACGAGGACTGCGGCAGGATCGCCTCGACGCTCTCGTTCCGGACGACTTCCAGCATCGCGTCGGCGAACTCGGGGTCCGATCCCGCCGGCACGAGGTGGAACGCGTCGCAGAGATGGCGCCCGACGGACCGCTCGGCCATGTCCGTTCCGACGACCCGAACCTCACGCTCGCCGTTCTCCCGCAGCGCCCGAACGAGCGCGGTCGTCCCGGGCGCGCCGGCCGCGGAGACCAAAACCGTCGTCACTTCGTGATCATCGCGAGCTTGGGCCCGAGCGCCTCGGGCTCCCGTCTCACCTCACGGGCGAACTCCACCCACGCGGTGTTCACGTTCACGTCGTCGGCGACGAGGAGGGCGCCTTCGCGCATCGAGTCCCAGGCGGTCCGAAACTCGAAGCTCATGCACTCATAGGAGTGCTCGCTGTCGTGCATGAAGAAGTCGATCGGGCCGACCCGGTCGAGGAGCGGAGGCAGCTCCTCCTGCGAGCGGCCGAGCACGAGCTCCCAGCGCTCTCTGAGCCGCGGTGGGACCATCCAGCCCGGCTCCTTGCCCGGCGGGATCACCGCGCCGCCCTTGCCGTCCCAGAACGTTCCTTCCTCGTACTCCTTCCCTGCGACCTCGGGGAGGTCGATCGAGTGAAGCGTGCCCTCGCCGTTGTCCTCCAGTGCGAGCAGCAGGAAGGCGGTCGAGACGCCGTTGCAGACCCCCGTCTCCACGGCGACCCGCGGCTGCAGCTCGCGCAGGAGGCGGTAGAGCCGAAGGCCCTCGTCGTAGCCGTCGCGCCCCGTGACACGGCCCGTGTTGTAACGCTGGCCGCGGGGCGTCTGGCCCTGAACCGTGTCCCAGAACTCGGCCGCGCGCAGCTCGAGGTGGTCGATGAGAGTGTCGACGGCGGTCACCGGGACGGCATCGTAGTGACGCGCATGCGCCTGAGCTCCTCTGGCAGGTAGAAGCCGAGCGGGAGCAGCACCAGCGGGTAGGCGGCGACGATCGCGATCGCCGCCGCGAGCGGCGGGTCGATCGCGCGACCGAGGACGGTCAACGCCACCGCCGCGCCGAACGCGGTCGCCACGCGACGCCACTGGTACGGCACCGGGTAGACCTGCTGCGCCTTCCAGGCCATGCCGAGGAAGAGCGTGCCGTAGGCGCCGATCGTCGCGACGGCGGCGCCCATCATCCCGAACTCGGGAATCAGGATCAGGTTGAGGGCGACATTGAGCGCCGCCGCTGCGCCCGTGATCACCCAATTCGAGCGCGTCCGCCGCGCGCGGCCGATGCCGATCACGACGACGATGTACGCCCCGAACGCGGCGGCCGCGAAGGCCAGGGGCGCCACGACCCGTTCGGCCGAGTAGAACTCCTCCGTCGTCAGCAGACGCACGAGCCACGGTGCGAGCACGCCCAGAGCGAGCGCCATCCAGGACGTGATCACGACGATGTAGGTGAGGACGAAGCTGTAGGTGCGCTTGGCCTCACTGTCGTCCTCGATCGAGTACGCGAACGCGGGCCACGCGGTCCGGAACGCGGCCAGAAAGAGGATGATCGCCGAGGCCATCCGGACGCCGATCGAGTAGAGCCCGACCTCGCGCGGCCCGGCCAGCTTGACGAGGAAGAAGCGGTCGCTGAAGTTGAGCGCCCAGAGGAAGAGCGCGGAGGGCACGAGCGGCAGCCCGAACCTGTTCATTTCGCGGAGGAGGGGGCGGTTGAGCTCGAGCCCGAGTTGCTCGCGCCGGTGGACCAGGAGCCCTGCGTAGACGAGCAGCGTGCCGGTGAAGTTTCCGACGATGACGCCCATCGGACCCTGATCCCAGACGACGACGAGCAAGAGCGTTGCGGTGACGGTCAGGGCGAGGTTGATCAGTGTCGCGATTAGGTATGCGATCGAGCGCTGCTCGACGCGGAACAGCGAGGTCATCTGCTCGTAGTTGACGTGCGCCCACAGCCCGACGAACGCGGCCCGGACGAGGTCGGCGTGCTCGGTGGTGCCGAAGAGCAGCTCGGAGATCGGCTCGGCGAGCGCCAGTCCCGCAACGAGCCCGGCTGTGCCGCTCGCCATCGTGAACCAGAACGACGTGCGGATCACCCGCAGCCGCCCCGGCCCCTCCGGCTCGTCGAAGTAGAAGCGGAAGAACGCGCTCTTGACACCGGCGGCAAGGAGCACGGTCAGTACGGCGGAGAGCGCGATCAGGGTCTCGATCAGCCCGTAGTCCGCCGGTGAGAGGTAGCGCGTGTAGATCGGCAGGAGCAGGAGGGCGATGAACCGGGAGACGAGCGAGCCGAGCCCGTACACCGCCGAGTGGCGGGCGAGCTCACCCAGCCGCTTGCCGAGCCTCACGAAAGGTCGATGCGGTCGTCGGCAAGCAGCTCGAGCCTGCGCTCCCGCTCGGCGTCGAGCATCGCGCTCATCGTCTCGCGCATCGTGTCGCCCGGATAGACCCAGATCTCGGGATGCGCCACGAGCTGAAGCCACTCGAAATCACCGTGGGAAAGCTGCTCGTGTGGGCAGCCGTGGCGCCACCGCTGGTTCGAGTCGGAGCGGTAGTGCTCCGGGTCGAAGAAGGGCGCCTGCATGACGTTGACGACGCCGTCGAGCGGCTCGGACATGTAGTC
>JBOHAU010000215.1:0-2208 GCA_050698015.1 Gaiellaceae bacterium | reverse complement strand
CGGCCAAGCTCGCGAAGCTGGTGGGCGTCGGGTTCCTCGCGGTGTTTCTCAGTCTCGCCGCGCTCTTCGCGATCTTCCTGCTCGTCAGGGCTGTGCTCTGAACGGGCCGGCGCGGTACAGATAGCCGTCGAGCCGGCGGCCGAGCAGCTCCTCGAGCCACTCGGAGATCGCGATCAATCCGTCGAGGTCGACACCCGTATCGACCCCCTCCCCCTCGAGGAGGTAGACCAGGTCCTCCGTGGCGATGTTTCCGGTCGCCTTCGGCGCGAAGGGGCAACCGCCGAGGCCACCGACTGACGCATCGAGGGAAGCCGCCCCGGCCTCGAGCGCGGCATACGCGTTCGCGAAACCCGTGTTACGCGTGTTGTGGAAGTGACCGCCGACCGGCTTGCCGAGGGCGATCAACCGCTCGAGCAGCCCGCTCACCCGGCTCGGCGTACCCACGCCAATCGTGTCGGCGAGGACGAGCTCGTCCGGGTCTGACGCCGCCAGCCGCTCCGCGATCTCGACGACCCGGTTGGGATCGACGCGGCCCTCGAACGGGCAGCCGAAGGCCACCGAGATCGTGACGCTCGCCCGGATCCCGTCCTCCTTCGCGCGCGCGAGGATCCGCTCGCCGTCCTGGAGCGCCGCGTCCACCGACGCGCCCGCGTTGCGCTGCGAGAAGCTCTCGGTCGCCGCGACCGCGAAGGAGACCTCGCCGAGCCCGGTGTCGCGGAGCCGGTCGTAGCCGCGCTCGTTCAGGGCCAAGCCGGCGTACACGACGCCGTCTTGGCGGTCGATTGCGGCGACGACGTCCTCCGCTCCGGCCATCTGCGGCACGCGGTCCGGGTTGACGAAGCTCGCCGCCTCGATCCGCTTCAGGCCGGCGGCAACAAGACGCCCGACGAGCTCGGCCCGCGTCTCGGGCGGGACGACCTGCTCCTCGTTCTGCAGGCCGTCGCGCGGCCCGACCTCGCGGATCAAAACCCGCGGGCGAAGACCCGCTCGGGCGTGATCCGGACGATCAGCCGCTTCTCGCCGTCCACGTAGTGGTAGTCGCGCCCGAAGTACCGGTGAGACAGCTCGTTGATGTGCTCCTCGGCCCCCTCGTCGCTGATCTCTGCTGGCCCGATCACCGTGAGGTACTGGTAGGGATTCTCGTGGTTGTAAACACAGATGCTGACGACCGGGTTGCGCCGGATGTTCGCTGGCTTCACCCGCCCGTCGGCGGTGTTGAAGACGACACGCTCGCCGTCCCAATCGATCCAGTTGACCGTCAGCTGTGGGACGTCGTCGTCGCCGACCGTGCCGACGACGGCGAAGTTCTTGCCCTTGAGAAGGCTCGCCTGCTCTTCGGTCAACCCGGCCACGGAGGTTGCATAGGCTAGCCGGGTGCTCCTGCTCTGCGGAACGCGGAAAGGCCTCTTCCTCCTCCACGGCAACGACGATCGGGCTGCCTGGGAGCTCGAGGGACCGCTCCTCACCGGCTGGTCGGTCTACCACGCGATTCGCGACCGGCGGGACGGCTCGCTCCAGGTTGCGGCGAACAACTTCGTCTACGGCGGCACGTTCCAGCGGTCGACCGATGACGGGAAGAATTGGCAACGGGCGGAGGGCCTCGGCCTTCCCGAGGAATCCGAGCTGAAGCTCGAGGAGACCTGGCACGTCGAGCCGGGCCGCGAGGGCGGCGAGATCTGGCTCGGCGCCACCCCCGGCATCCTTTCCGCTCGACCGACGGCGGCGAGTCGTTCGAAGTCGTGGAGAGCGTGTTGAACCACCCGACCCGCGAGAAGTGGGCGCCCGGCGCCGGCGGTATGTGCTGCCACTCGATCCAGCTCGACCCGTCCGACCCGAACCGGATGTACATCGCCGTCTCCGCCGCCGGAACCTTCCGCACCGACGACGGCTGCGAGACCTGGGCGCCGGCGAACCAGGGCGTCGCGGCCGATTTCTTCCCCGAGCCGGACAATTTTCCCGAGGTCGGCCAGTGCGTCCACAAGCTGCTGCTCCACCCGGAACGGCCCGAGCGCCTCTGGCAGCAGAATCACTGCGGCGTGTACCGGTCGGACGACCGGGGCGAGACCTGGGAGCGGCTCGAGGGGAACGGCCTCCCGAGCGGCTTCGGCTTCCCGCTGGCGCTCGACGCGCGTGATCACGACGTCGCCTACGTGATCCCGGAGGTCGGCGCGGAGAACAGGGTCACGCCTGACGGGAGACTCGGCGTCT